>DATKQH010000297.1:0-20917 GCA_035532775.1 Streptosporangiaceae bacterium | reverse complement strand
TGGCCCATCGCTATCACTAGGGGGCTGGCATGGCGGAATTCGCTGATCAGGCAGAGCTCCGGATCCAGGCGGGCGACGGCGGCAACGGCTGCGCGTCGATCCACCGGGAGAAGTTCAAGCCGCTCGGCGGCCCGGACGGCGGGAACGGCGGCCGCGGCGGCGACGTCATCTTCCGGGTGGACCCGAGCACGGCGACGCTGCTGGACTTCCACCGCCGGCCACTGCGGCGGGCGGGTAACGGCAAGGCAGGAGCCGGATCCAACCGGAGCGGTGCCGAGGGTGCCGACCTGATCGTCAACGTGCCCGACGGAACCGTGGTCAAGACCGCCGACGGCGAGGTGCTCGCCGACCTCATCGGCGCCGGGACGCAGTTCGCCGCCGCTCAGGGCGGCCATGGCGGACTGGGCAACGCCGCGCTGGCGTCCACCAAGCGCAAGGCACCCGGGTTCGCGCTGCGCGGCGAGCCGGGGGAGCACAAGGAACTGCTGCTCGAGCTGAAGACGATCGCCGACGCCGGCCTGGTCGGCTTCCCGAACGCGGGCAAGTCCTCGCTCATCTCCGCCATGTCAGCGGCCCGCCCGAAGATCGCGAACTATCCGTTCACCACGCTGATCCCGCACCTGGGCGTGGTCGAGGCGGGGACCACCCAGTTCGTCGTCGCCGACGTGCCCGGCCTGATCCCTGGTGCCAGCGAGGGCCGGGGCCTCGGTCTTGACTTCCTGCGGCACGTGGAGCGCTGCACCGTCCTGGTGCATGTCATCGACTGCGCGACGCAGGAACCGGGCCGTGACCCGATCACCGACCTCGACGTGATCGAGGCCGAGCTCACCGCCTACGACGAGCTGACCGGTGCTGACATGGCGAGCCGGCCCCGGATCGTGGTCCTGAACAAGATCGATGTTCCCGAGGCGCGGGACCTGGCCGAGATCGCCGCCCCCGACCTTCGGGCCAGGGGCCTGGCCGTTCACCTGGTCTCCGCCGCCTCGGGCGAGGCGCTGCGCGAGCTCGCATTCGCCCTCGCCGCGATCATCGCCGAGGCGCGGAGTGCCGCTCCTGAAGCGCTGCCGACCAGGCTGGTCATCCGGCCCGAGCCCGTGGCCGGCCCGGACTTCGAGCTGGTCAGGACCGGCGAGAACTCCTTCAGGATCCGCGGCTCCAAGCCACGCAGGTGGATCAGGCAGACCGACTTCAGCAACGACGAGGCAGTCGGCTACCTGGCGGACCGGCTCGAGAAGCTCGGCATCGAGGAGGCGCTAGCCCAGGCGGGCGCCGAGCCGGGCGCCGAGGTCCTGATCGGCGAGGAGGATAACTCCGTCGTGTTCGACTGGGATCCGAAGCTGCCGACCGGCGCCGGATTCGGCCCGCGCGGCACCGACCCCCGCCTGGAGCCATAGCAGCGGGCTGCCGGTCACGGTCACGGCCGCTCCCGGCACCGGCGCTGATGCCAAGCATATGCTTGCTGACCGGATCGACTCTGGCCTCGGCGCTGATGCTGCTGGCCTCGTTCATCCCGCCGATCGTGCTGAGCTCCCTGGCCGGCGTCTTCGTCGACCGGTGGGACAGCAAGCGGACGATGATCGTCGCGAACCTGCTGCTCGCCGCCGGGGCGCTGATGCTGGCCGGGGCGCTGACGCTGGTTCAGCGCGAGGTGGCCGACAGCCATCGGGGCGCTGACCGCCTGACGAGTCCGCGCCAAGACCGTCGGCCGCCTAGGGCTCGGGCAGCTCGTCGTCCGCAGAAGGCGACTAAGCTGTATGGGCACTTTCAACGGTCGAAGGGACACGCGGTTGTCGAAGCAGGACCGTTCCGATGTCGAGCAGGATCACGAGCAGGAGTACATCACCAGGCTGTACGACCGGCTGGACGAGCTCAGGAAGCGAGCCTCTGACCGGCTCGCCGGGGTACTGGGGCAGACCGGCGGCACGCCGGCGGCGCGCACGGAGCGCGAGGCGCTGACGGTCATGTACCGGCAGCAGCTCGCGCAGTTCGATGCCGCGGAGAACGGCCTGTGCTTCGGCCGTCTGGAGTTCAGCGACAGCGTCAGGACTTACATCGGCCGGCTCGGCATGCACGCCGACAACGAGGACTATGACCAGCTCCTGATGGACTGGCGGGCCGACGCGGCCCGTCCCTTCTACCTGGCGACCGCCACCTCGCCCGGCGAGGTCAGAGTCCGCCGCCACATCAAGACCCGCGCCAGGCAGGTGCTGCGGCTCGACGACGAGGTGCTCGACCTGGCCGCTGCCGACCCGAGCAGGCATGAGGGCCTGACCGGGGAGTCCTCGCTGCTCGCGGCGGTGAACGCGAGCCGCACCGGCCGGATGCGCGACATCGTCGAGACCATCCAGGCCGAGCAGGACCACATCATCAGGTCCGGTCTGCCTGGCGTGCTCGTCGTCCAGGGCGGCCCCGGGACCGGCAAGACGGCCGTGGCGCTGCACCGGGCCGCGTACCTGCTCTACACCTACCGGCGCCAGCTCGAGAAGCGGGGCGTGCTCGTGATCGGGCCGAACGCCACCTTCCTGCGCTACATCGGCCAGGTGCTGCCGTCGCTCGGCGAGACGAGCGTGCTGCTCGCCACCGTCGGTGACCTGATGCCGGGGATCGCGGCGACCGGCACCGAGCCTGCCGAGGTGGCCCGGGTCAAGGGCAGGCCGGGCATGGCGAAGATCGTGGCCGCCGCCGTGCGCGACCGGCAGCGCGTGCCGCATGAGGGCCTGGAGGTTAGTTTCGAAAGGAGCGCTTACTGGCTGAGCGGGCAGTCGCTGCACCGGGCGAGGGAGCTGGCGCGCCGGTCCCGGCGACCGCACAACCAGGCACGCCAGATCTTCGTCAGGGAGGCGTTCGACGAGCTGGCCCGGGTGGTGGCCGGCCGGCTCGGTGCGGACCCGCTGGGCGGCGGCAACCTGATGAGACGCGAGGACATCGACGAGCTACGGGCCGAGCTGCGCGACGATCCCGAGGTCCGCGCCGCGATCGGCAGGCTCTGGCCGGTGCTGACGCCGCAGCAGCTGATGGGTGACCTGTTCGCCTCGCACGGGCTGCTGACCGCCGCGGCTCCTGGACTGCCCGCGACGGAGCGCGAAGTGCTGCGCCGGCCGGCCGGATCGCCGTGGACGCTGGCCGACGTCCCGCTGCTTGACGAGGCGGCTGAGCTGCTCGGCGAGGACGACCGGGCGGCGAAGGCGGCCAGCCGCCGGCGGCGAGAGGAAGAGGATGCGTACGCCCAGGGCGTGCTCGAGATCATCGGCCGGGACGACGAAGACGACCCCGAGATCCTGATGGGCGCCGACATGCTGGACGCGGCCAGGCTCGCGGCGCGGTTCGACGACGACGTCTATCTCACTCCGGTCGAGCGAGCTGCGGCGGACCGGACCTGGGCGTTCGGGCACGTGATCGTCGACGAGGCGCAGGAGCTGTCGCCGATGGCGTGGCGGATGGTCATGCGCCGGTGCCCGGCCAAGTCGATGACGATCGTCGGGGACGTCGCCCAGACCGGCGACATGTCGGGGTCAGCCTCCTGGGCGGAGGCGCTCGGGCCGTTTGTCCGGGACCGCTGGCGGCTGGCGCCGCTGACGGTGAATTACCGCACGCCGGCCGAGATCATGACGGTGGCGGCCGACGTGCTCGCCGAGATCGACCCGGGGGCGCGCCCGCCGCGCTCGGTCCGGGACTCGGGCACCGTGCCGTGGCAGTTGCGGGCCGGCGGCCCGGCGGAACTCGCCGCGGCGGTGGGCGGCGCGGCAGCCGCGCTGGCCGCCCAGAGCGGCGACGGGACGATGGCGGTGATCGGTCCGCAAGGCCGGCTGAACGAGCTCGCGGCTGCGGTGGCGGCTGTGCTGCCCGATGTCGGCGTCGGGGATTCCGGACGTGTCGCCGATGCCGGTGCGGGCGGTGCCGCGGCCGCGGGTGGCGGTGCGGGTGCGGGTGCGGGAACCGGCGAGCCCGACCTGGAGCGGCCGGTCGTGGTGCTGACGGTGCGGCAGGCCAAGGGCCTGGAGTTCGACTCCGTGCTGGTCGCTGATCCCGGCATGATCCTCGCGGAGTCGCCGCGCGGACTCGGCGACCTGTATGTCGCGCTGACCCGGGCAACCCAGCGGGCCGGCGTGGTCTACACCGGCGACCTGCCGCCCGTGCTCAGCGGCCTCACCGAGGTTCGCAGCGTCGCTGAGGTCGCTGCGGTCGCTGCGGTCGCTGCGGTCGCGCCCGATGGCGCCGGCGGGGCCGACGCAGCCGGGGCCGAGGTCGCCTGATCCCTCAGGTCGGGCGGCCCAGTCCCCAGGCCGGGTCCCGCGGGCGCCCCAGCCCCCAGGCCAGCGCGCCGCCCGCTTGATGTCACGAGTTTGGCGGGTGCAAACCGCGCAAGCCGGGCGTCCAAGTGGCACCAACTTATGATGAGTCCGGTGCGGCAGTCTAGTCGGAGAGCGAGGGGCTCGACGCGGCGGGATGAACGGCATAAATCGGGCGGGCACACCGTTCGGCCGCGAGTTCCGGTCCGGCGGTCGCGTAGATCGCGCGCCAGCCTCGGTTCGGCTGGTGCGCTGGCGGCGGCGTTAGGGTGAGTCGGGTGAAGGTCGTCGTTTTCGGGGTCACGGGTGCTATCGGCCAGGCAGTAGCGCGGGAACTGCTCGTCCGGGGTCACACGGTGACCGGGGTCAACCGGACGGGTGCGCCCGCCGAGGACCTCGTTGCCCAGGTCGAGGCCGGCGACGTCAGGGATCCCGAGTCCGTGGCCCGGCTCGCGGCCGGCGCGGACGCCGTCGTGAGCGCCGTCGGGCCGCGCCGGGGGATGGACGAGCCGGGTTCCATCATTCTGGGCGCGGCGCACGGCCTGGCCGCTGGCCTGCGCCAGGCGGGCGTGCGGCGGCTGGTGCTGGTCGGCGGGGCGGGCAGCCTGGAGGTTGCGCCTGGCCAGCGGCTGCTCGACAGCCCCGGCTTCCCCGCGGCACGGACGCCGGCCGCGCTCGCGCACGCCGGCGCCCTCGACTTCTACCGCGGTGTGGATGACCTGGACTGGACCTTCGTCAGCCCGGCCGACCACATCGAGCCAGGTGAGCGGACCGGAGAGTTCCGCGTCGGCGGCGATCAGCTGCTTCGGGACGAGGCCGGCGTCAGCAGGATCAGCATCCCCGACTTCGCGATCGCGGTCGCGAATGAGGTCGAGGCCGCCGGGACCGACGTCCGCCGCCGGATCACGGTCGCCTACTGAAGCTACTCGGCTGCACGGACAGTCCCGGTTGCTTGGGTGGCAAATAATTCGCTGGCCAGCCAGCCGCGGGTTGGCCTACGTTGGCTCGGGCGGCCCGAGCCGGGCCGATGGTGCGGCCGGGTCGGTCTGCCGCCGCGATTCGAGCCGAAGGGAGCGACCATGGTGATGGTCATGGTCTTCCGTGCCCGGGCAGCCGTCACGGCCACCGCGGTCATCGCAGCCACGGCGGCCGTCGCCGAACCCGGCAGGGGCCCACTTTCTCACTGACCGCCGGCTGATCGCCCAGCTCGTCCGGGCCAGCGGCGCGGGCGCCGGGGACCTGGTCCTCGATCTCGGCGCGGGATATGGCGCGCTCACCGGGCCGCTGGTCAGGGCCGGGGCCCGGGTCATCGCGATCGAGCTCGATCCCGGGCTGGCCGAGCGGCTGCGGCGGCGGTTCAGCGGGGAACCGCTCGTCGGTGTGGTCGAGGCCGACCTGCGCGCGGTTCCGCTGCCACGGCGGCCGTTCCACGTCGTCGCCAGCCCGCCGTTCGCCCTGACGACCTTGCTGTGCCGGCGGCTGCTCGGTGACCCGGACGTCAGGCTGACCGGTGCCGAGCTGATCCTGGAGTGGGGTGCGGCCCGGTGGCTGTCGAGCCGCCAGCCGCGCGACCGGGAGACCGCCCGGTGGGCAGCCAGGTACGAGATGCGGCTGGTGCGCCGGGTGCCCGCAGCCAGTTTCTCGCCGCCGCCGCGGTCCGACGCCGCCTACCTGCGGATCAGGCCCAGGGCCTGAGCTGGCCCGGGTCGCCCGAGCCGGCCCGGCTCACAGGCCCGCCGACTCAAGCGCCGTGGCGAAGGCGCTCTGCCAGGCTTCCCGCGTCCGGGTCGCACCCGAGGTCGCCGGCTTGGCCTTGTCCAGGGCGGCCAGGGCGCCGCGCACGACGTCGGCGGCCCGGCCGGATGAGACCGCGGCATCGCCCAGCTCGAGCTCGTGCTGGAGGTTGTCCCGCCCATGGCCCTGGACCACGTCGAGCAGCAGCAGCGGACGCCCGACCGTGCGGGCCTCGGTGCAGGTGTCACCCGAGCTGCTGACGACCAGGTCGCTCGCGGCCATCAGCTCGGCAATCCGTGGCGTGTAACCGAACGGGCGCACGCGCGGCTGCCGGGCGGCGGCGGCCCGCAGCTTCCGCTCGAGCCGGGCGTTGCGCCCGGCGACCGCCAGGACATGCACGCCGGCATTGCCCAGGGCCTCGGCTACCTGGGCGACCGGCCCGATGCCCCAGGCTCCGCTCATCAGCAGCACGCAGCGCTCGTGCCCGGGAAGGCCGAGCCGCCCGCGCGCCTCCGGCTGGGACGGCGGGTCGTAGAACGGTGCCCGCAGCGGCGCCGGAACGACCAGTACCCGCGCGTCGGGCTCGAACCGGCGTACGGCTTGCTCCGCGACCGCCGAGGTAACCAGGTAGAGGTCGACGTTGCGATGCACCCAGAGCCGGTGCGGCATGGCATCGGTGCAGAAGACGACGTGGCTCATCGAGGGGTATCGCGCGGCTAGCTGGCTGACCGCCGAAGCGCCCGTGGCGAAGACGGAGATAACGAGGTTCGCGGGGTCGGCGTCGAGCCTGGCCCGCAGCCGGGGCAGGATCTGACGGCGCGCGGCCGCGTCCGCCAGTTCCGCCAGGCTGTTCCCGGTCCGGAGGGCGGCGAAATGGAAGGCGTCGTACAGCCCGGGCACCGCCAGCATGGACCTGAAGACCGCGTCGCCGACCGAGCCGGCGCCGTGACCGAGCAGCCGCATCAGGTCCAGGGTCTGGGTGGACCAGCCGTCGGACTCCAGCTTGGCCGAGCAGGCCTCCGCGAGCGTGTCGTGGCCCATGCCGATCGACCCGGACAGGAGCAATGCCTGCCGCTGCCTCACCGGGCGCCGTCCTGGTCGAGCCAGGTCAGGTACCGGCGGATGCCCTCGGCGAGCGGGGTCGTCGGTGACCAGTTGAGCAGTTCCTTCGCCAGGCGGTTGGAGATGGTCACTCCCTCGTAGTCGGCGGCGCGCCCCGCTACGTGCCTGACCGGCACCGGGCCGACCAGATGCTGCACGGTCTCGGCGATCTCGGTCACCGAGACCGGCGTGTCGCCCTCGAGAGCGAGCGTCTGGTTGGCGGCGGCTGGTGCCAGGGCCAGCACGTGGGCAGCAGCGAGATCCTCGACGTAGACGAAGTTGCGCTGCTGGTCGCCGGTTCCGGCGATCGTGATCGGCTGGCCGTCCCGGGCGGCCCGGACGAACCTGGCCACGACCAGCGCGTCGCGCATCCTGGGGCCATAGGGGATGCCGTATCGCAGGATCGTGAACTCCTGGCCGTACATCTCCTGGTAGCTGTGCATGAGCAGCTCGGCGGAGAGCTTCGTGGACACGTACAGGTGGCCGGCCCGGCCCAGGTCGACCGGCGCGTCCTCGGTCCGCTCGCCAGCCCCGACGGTCGCGCCGTAGACCCAGACGGTGCTGGCCAGGACGACGCGGCCGCAGTTCAGGCGGCGGGCGGCATCGAGGACCCGGCCCACGCCCTCGACGTTCAGCCGGACGGCATGCACCGGATCGGCGGCGACCTCGTTGACGTCGGCCATGCCGGCCAGGTGGTAGACGACATCGCGGCCGCGCAGTGCGGAGTCGAGCGCGGGGCCGTCGAAGACATCGGTGATCACGTAGCCGGCCTTCGGGTTCGTCCATCGCTCGTGCTTGTCGATGACCAGCACGTCGTGGCCGGCGGCGACCAGGTGGTCGACGACGTGCGAGCCGATGAAGCCGCAGCCGCCGGTTACTGCGATGCGCATACGTGCTCCCCCTGGCCCGCTGGCGCATCGGCGGCCACCTTGGCCACGGCCTCGAGCACCTGGTCGGCCTCGTCGTCCCGCATGTCCGAGTGGACCGGCAGGCAGACGTGGCGCTGGCAGATGTCCTCTGCCGCGGGCAGGCTGCGGCCTGACGCATACTCGGCGAGCACGGGCTGCAAATGCAGCGGCAGGTCGTAGACCTCTCCGGCCAGCCGGACGCCGTGGCCTTCCGCCAGCCGCTGCTTGAACCAGGCTCGGCCGACCCCGGGAGGCAGCAGCGCGACGTACTTGTAGATGTTGCTCAGGCAGCCGGGCGGCTCGGTGAGGGGACTCAGGAAGCCGAGTTCCGCGAACCCGGCGTCATATCGCGCCGCGACCGCCCGCCGGCGATCGATGAACTGCTCCATCCTGCGCAGATGGACTAGCCCGGCGACCGCATGGAGCTCGCTCATCCGCCATGCGTACCCGTGCCTGACGTGATGATTCGCCCCGAACGAACCCTTTCCCTGATCCCGGTAGATCCTGGCCTCTTCAGCCAGATCCGCCGAGGTGGTCAGGATCATGCCGCCCTCACCGCAGGTCACGACCTTGGTGGGATAGAACGAGAACGCCGCGGCCGTTCCGAACGAGCCGGCGAACCTGCCGCCGAACGTCGAGCCGTGCGCGTGGGCGGCATCCTCGATCAGCGGGATTCCGTGGATCTCGCAGAGCCGGCGCAGGTCGTCCGCGTCTGGCGTAATCAGCCCGGCGATATGCACGAGCACCACAGCGGCGGTGTTGCGGGTCAGGGCCGCGGTGAGCGTCCGCGGACTCAGCGCGAAGGTTGCCCGGTCGACGTCGGCGAAGACCGGCCGGCCGCCGGCACTGACGGCGGCGGCCGCCGTGGCGTAGAACGTGTTCGCCGGGACGATGACATCCCGCCCGGCGACGCCGACGATCCGGAGCAGGATCTCCAGCGCGGCCGTCCCGCTGGAGACCGCCACCGCGCTGAGCGGGCTGCTGCCCGAGTCTGGCCCGCTGTCGTGCGCGGCGGCGAACGCGCTCTCGAACTGCCTGGTATACGGGCCGAGTGTCAGCGCGCCTGTGGCTAGGATGTCGATAACGGCAGAGGCAATCTCGGCCCGGTCTGGCTCGGGAAAGACGATGCGCGCTGCTGGGATTCCCACTGATACCCCCGTGTATCGGACACTGTCGTCCTTCGTGCTCCCAGGCCTGGTCGCCGCGCTCCCCGCTCGGCGGAACCTGGACATGACATGATTGCAGGAATGGCCGGGGCAGTGTTTGCCGACTTCGGCGCGTGCCCCGAAATAGCGCTGTCTTGGCAGCGCTGCAATGCGACTTCCTTAATATGCGGGAAAGGCTGTGTCTGATCAGAACAATCGTGCTGCGTCAATCCGCATGAATAGTAAGCATGTGACTGAAACCTGGTCGTCAGGGACGCGGGGGGGCCTGCTGCTGGCCGCGACGGCCGGACTGGCGGTCGCGCACGCCGGCCCGGGGATCACGGCGATCCGGGCCGTCCGCATCGCTCTCTTTCCCCGGCTTTCCGGCAGCGGGCTGCCTGACCATGTGGCGCTGACCTTCGACGACGGCCCGGACCAGGCCGCGACGCCGCTATTCCTCGATCTGCTGCGAGAGCGCGGTGTCCGCGCGACGTTCTTCCTGATCGGTTCCCAGGTGTCGAAGTACCCGCGCCTGGCGGCCGATATCGCTGACGCGGGCCACGAGATCGGCGTGCATGGCTGGCGGCACCGCTACCTGCCGCTGCGCGGCCCCGTGGCGACGCAGGCGGATCTCGCCCGGACCAAGGAGATCATCACCGCGACCGCCGGGGTAGAGCCGTGGCTGTTCCGTCCGCCCTACGGGGTTCTGAGCACGGCGGCGCTGATCGCGGCGCGCCGGCTCGGGCTGACGCCGGTGCTGTGGAACTGCTGGGGACGGGAGTGGACGCCGGGATCGACGCCGGAGTCGGTCTACGCCACCCTGACCGGTGACCTGGCAGGCGGCGCGACGGTGCTGCTGCACGACTCCGACTGCACGTCGCCTGCCCTGTCGTGGCAGGCGGCGCTCGGGGCGCTCCGGCTGCTGCTCGACGAGTGCGGCCGGCGTGGCCTGCGGGCCGGCCCGCTCGGCGAGCACGGCCCGCACTGGCACGCCCCGGCGGCGGGCGCCGCCGCCCAGGTGCGCCGCGCCAGCTGACGTTCATGGAACGGGCCGGCGGGTGGCGGCGGCCACGATGGCCTCAAGTCGGCGGCTGTGCGCGCCGCGCCAGTAGACCCGGCCGCAGTCAGCGCACCGGGCGAACTCCTGGTAGGTCCGCCTCGTCCCGGGAAGCAGCAGTTGCTCGACATCGGCCTTGGGCACGGGCGAGAGCGGTCCGTTGCACGCCGAGCACCTCGTCCAGGGCGCGAGCGGCGGAGCGAACCGGTCGAGCACGTCAGCAAGCTGCTCGTCGGCGCGGGCACCGCGGACGTACGCGCCGAGCCAGAGTTTCCTGCGCCGCAGCAGGCCGCGGTCCTTGGTCAGCAGCATGCGCCGGCCGGAGTTCGCCCGCTCGATCAGGACGTCGTCGTCCAGGTCGCTGGAGTAATCGGTGTCGAGGCCGACGAGGCGCATCCGGCGGGCGAGTGCGCCGAGGTGCACATCGAGAATGAACCGTGCCGCAGGCAGCCGCTGCGGCCGCTGGACGGCTTCGACCAGCACCCGATCACCGTCTCGCGGCCGGTACGACGGTTCCGCGCACTGGTCGTTAACGATAAAACGGCCGACTTCGGGCAGCGGGACACCGGCTGATTCGACGACATGTCCGAGTGAGGATGTTCCGTCGCAGGGGACATGGACCTGTCCGTGCCGGTGCCGCGGCGCGAGGAACAGGCGAAGCTCGGCCGGGAAGTCGAGTTCCAGCTGCGGCCCGTCCATGACGACAGCATGCCCGCAGGGGCGGCAGGTCCCCAATCGGCGTCACGCGCTGGGGCGGCGCCGAAGTTCATGGCGTCGGCGGACGATGCGATATATCTTGCTGATGTGAGCAGCCCGTCGCTAACCCCAGACGAGATCCGAGCCGCGGCCGAGACGCACCATGAACTCGGCCCCGACTACCAGCCGGCCGTCATCGAGTCGTTTCTCGACAAGGTCGGCAGGGAGATCGACGCCCGCGTCGACGCGCGGCTGGCGGGCCGCCAGGGGCCGCAGCCGGGTCAGTTCGGCCAGCCTGGTCAGTTCGGCCAGCCCGGTCAGTTCGGCCAGCCCGGGCCGTACCCGCATCCCGCTCAGTTCGGGCAGCCGACATCGCCCGCCGTCCGGCCGGCTCGCGAGCGTACGCCTTTTGCGCTGGCCGTCGTGTCGATGGCGCTCGGCATCCCGCTGAGCGCGATCGCGGTAGCGGCCGGGCCGAATCCCGTGGGGCTCGGCGGGCTCGTCGTGATCTGGCTCGCGATCGCCGTGATCAACGTCGCGTACTCGCTGCACATCAGGCCGCCGGGCGACCGTCGCTGACCGGCGCGGTCAGCGGACCGGCTGGCCGTGCGGTCAGCGGACCGGCTGGCGCTGCCGGGCTACTCGTTCGGGTCTGAGTCGTCCCGGCGGGAGTTGAACCTGTTCATCAGCCGCTCCCCGGCACCGACCGCCGATCCGGCCACGCCGCGGACGGCGCCGATCAGCGGGTCGGCCGAGCGGTTCCAGGAGTCCTGATACGACTTGGCAGCCGACTTGAACTCCTCGCCGACCGAGGCGTCCCGGTCGGCGTCGCGGCGCGGGTAGTTGCCGGCCAGGATGTCGCGGTACTCGCCCTCGGAGGCCCAGCGGTCGATCTCGGCGAACCGGACCACGGCGAACGGGTGCGTAGTGCCAATCAGCTGAAGCAGCTTGATCAGGCCCTCGCGGACGTCGGGCACGGCGTCGTACTCGCGCGCCTGCTCGAGGAACGCGTCGTGGCTGAGTTCGGCGAGCTGCGGGCCGCCGGCGAGCTTCATCAGGGCGCGGCGCGCCGCGGGGACGTCCTGGCCGGCCAGCAGGCCAGCCCGGTCGCAGGAGAGCTCGGACTTGCGGAACCACTCCTCCAGACCCCAGATGACCGCCTTGAGGCCGATCCACGCGAACGGCACGAGCGCGAGCCGGGAAGCCAGCCCCACCAGGTAGAACAGCATCGTCCGGTAGACCGAGTGCCCGGAGAGCACGTGCCCGAGCTCGTGCCCGATGACGAAGCGGATCTCCTCGGGGTCCATCAGGTCGACCATGCCGGTCGTGATCACGATGAACGGCTTGTCGGTGCCCAGCGCCATCGCGTTGACCCTCGGGTCCTGCGTGATGAAGAGCTCAGGGACCCTGGGCAGGTCGAGCACGTACGCGCCGTCCAGCATCGTCTGGTACAGGTGCGGGAACTGCTGCTCGGACGCCCGGACCGAGCTGGCCAGGAACATCAGCCGCAGGCTCCGGTCGCTGAACAGCCCGGCGAGGTTACGCAGGATGACGTCGAAGCCGGTCAGCTTGCGCAGCGCCACGAGCGCGGAGCGGTCGGCCGGGTGCTCGTAGGCGCGGGAGCTGATGTCGGGCAGACGAACGCGCGAGCGATCGGGCACAGTGTTCATGCCGTCATGGTATGCGGGTCCTATCCATGGCTGTCCACTGCCGTCTGAAAACGCAGGCCAGCGGCCATTGACTATCCATGGCTGACTACGCCAATCCAGGCCGGTAGGCGCCCGGCTTTGGCTCCCGGGCGCCTTACGCCTTGGCGACGAAGCTCCCCCCGCCCATGACGGTCTCGACCAGGCCCTCGTCGCGCAGCAGGGCGACGGCCTTGCGCGCGGTCGTCTCGGCCACGCCGTACTCCTGCCGCAGCCAATTGACGCTCGGCACCGGGGCGCCCGGAGTCCGGCTATGCACGATCATGCCATCCCCCGTGCCGCCAGCCCGTCCCCCTTCGACGCCAGGGCGTTCGCCCGTGACGTCGGAGCCCTTCGCCGAGCCGCCGGGCTCGTGGATCAGGCCGCTACCGTCGTGCTCTTCATGACCATCGCCGGTCAGCGCGGCCGTCAGGATGTCGAGCACCTGTTGATCGCTGCGGGCCAGCAGGTGCGGCTCAGGGCGGGCGCCCTGCGGCGCGGTCAGCAGGGCCAGGAAGCCGAGGTCATCACCGGCAGCCGCGCGCCGCGCCCACCTGGCCGCGCTCGCCGGGCCGAGCCGGCCGTCCTCCAGTGCCGCCCCGATCAGTTTCTGCGCGGCGAGGATCTTCTGTGCCCCGGCCGGGCCGACCTGCCATCTCGACTCCTGAGCCACGCGTCCCACTCGGCGCGGGTGACCAGCCAGCCGCGCCGGCGTCTGGCCGGTTCCGGATGTCACAGACTCGCTGTTTGTGACATCCGGTTGCGTGACAGGCGGTGCGGCCTCCCGCCCGTACGTTCCGCCTGCGGGCGGCCCGGCAGCCCCCAAGTCTTAACCCTGGGGCACCGCTAAGCGCTCGCGCGGCGGCGCTGGCCGCGATGGCCTTCCGTCGTGCCGTACCGCTGGCGTGCTGCCTCGCCGGACGTGCCGAGCATCGCGCCGATCGCGGCCCACGTGTGGCCTTCGGCGCGGGCCACGCTCACCGCGGCGGCCAGGTCCTGCGCGCTGCTCGCGAGGCGCCTGAACGCGGCGGCGACATCCCGCAGCGCGCGCGCGTCCCTGCCGCTGCCGGGCTCGGGCTCGTAGTCCTCGAACCGGGCGGCCAGCTCGTCAGCGTGCGCCATGATCTCCTCAGCGGAACGCGGCATCAGCGATCACCCCTTCCCGGGCAGGAACTTGGGCCGCGCCCGCATGGCGTGGACGATGACCGGGCCGTCGCTGCTGTCGAGAACGCCGACCTCGAGGGGCGTGCCGTCCCGAGCCGGGCCGGTGAACATGGTGAGGTCATCGTCCAGCTCGGTGACGAGGATCGGGTTGCGCAGGGCGTGGCGCATGTCGGCATCGTCGATGCCGTGCTTGCGGGCGCTCGGCGCGATGTCCTGCACATGTAGCCAAGTTACCTTGCCCGCCGATACCCGGCAAGTTTCCTTGCGAGTCATGACGGCAGCTCGGCCACGACCACCTCGAACGAGCTGTCTTCGTGCTCGTACTCGACATAGCGGTACGGCCCGTTGCATGGCCGCCCGAACTCCTCATCGAAGTAGCAGGGCATGCAGACCGAGGCCGGTGTTCCTTCGGGAACCATCGCTATGAACGTCGTGCAGCACGCGCAGTAGAGCGCGGTCATGGCCTGCCCCTCCGGTGCTGGTCTCTGACGGCGAGCACGTGCTCCCTGGCGTAAGCGATCGCTTCCTCCATCGACCACGCATCGGCGGCGGGGGTCCCGGCGCCTGCCGCGGTGCGCTCGCGCGGCGCGGGAGCGGCAGGCGCAGCTGAAGCTTCAGCTTCAGCAAGGGCTTCAGCTTCAGCTGAAAGGGCAGCGTGATGCGCATTCTGGCTGTTTTGTGACGGGTGACCTGCGACGATAGCTGAATCGTCCGGTATGTGATTGACCCCTTATCGAGCGGCGGGATGAGGATCTTCCACCGGCTGAGAACACCTTTGCCGCGACCGGGCTTGCACTCGATGAGCTTCGCGTCGACCAGCTCGCCGCGGGCTCGGCGGAGGGTCTTCAGGTCGACGTTCGCCTCCGCTGCCAGCGTCACCTGACTGACCCGGCGCCAGCCGTCCCCGGCGTCACAGCGGAACGTCTCCAGCGCGATCAGGACCCGGACCTGACGGGCGTCCGCGCGCCGCGGCAGGGCCGCCAGGATGTACCCGGCGCCGTAGTTGCTCACGGCCCGCCTCCGGGCTTCGCGTGATTCGGCGAGCCTGGCATCGATAAACCGGCGGAGCGCCTCCATACTATGCGCCATAAGGAAGGCTGACAGCCATGCTCGCAATGCGTTTTGATGATGATCCGATTCCGCCGATATTCGAGCCCGAGGCCGAGTCGATGCCGGCGGACGAACGGGCGGTCCTGCAGGCAGAGCGGCTGCGCGGGCTGATCGGCCGGTTGCTCGCCGCGGGCGGGCTGCAGGCGGGCCGCCTGGCCGAGGCCGGCGTGACCAGCGGGCCGGATGTAACCCTCGACGATCTGGTCAGGCTGCCGACGACGACCAAGCGCGATCTGTGGGAGACCTATCCGTTCGGGCTGCTCGCGGTCCCGCGGGACGAGGTTGTGGCGGTGCACGGGTCGAGCGGGACCGGCGGCCGACCGACGCTGGTCTCCTACACGCGGGGCGACATCGCGCTCTGGTCCCGGATGTGCGCGCGGGCGCTGGCCGCGGCTGGCGCGGGGCCGGGCACGATCGTGCACAACGCTTACGGGTACGGGCTGTTCACCGGCGGTCTCGGGATCCACCAGGGGGCGATCGAGCTTGGCGCGACGGTCGTTCCCGTCTCCGGCGGGATGACGGCGCGGCAGGTGACGCTGATCGCGGACCTGCGCCCGGAGATCCTGACCTGCACGCCGTCGTATGCGATCCGGCTGGGCGAGGCGCTGGCCGAGGCGGGACTGACCCAGGGGACGGGGCTGTCGCTGAAGGCGGGCGTGTTCGGCGCGGAGCCGTGGACCCAGGAGATGCGGGTCAGGATCAGCGAGCTGCTCGGGATCCGGGCGCTGGACATCTACGGGCTGTCCGAGGTGATCGGCCCCGGCGTGGCGTCGGAGTGCCTTGTCGCGGCCGACGGGCTGCACGTGAACGAGGACCACTTCCTGGTCGAGGCGCTCGACCCGGTGACCGGCGAGCCGGTGCCGGACGGGACCCAGGGGGAGCTGACCTTCAGCACGCTGACCAAGGAGGCGCTGCCGCTGCTGCGCTACCGCAGCGGCGACATCGCCGCGCTGCGCCGCGGCACCTGCGAGTGCGGCCGGACCCTGGTCAAGATGTCCAAGGTGACGGGCCGCAGGGACGACATGCTGGTGATCAGGGGAGTGAACGTCTATCCCAGCGAGATCGAGCGGGTCCTGCTGGCCGAGTCGGCGGTATCGCCCGACTACGTGCTGGTCGTGGACGAGCGGGACGGCGGCCGCGACCTGATCGCCTGCTGCGAGCGGATCACCGGGCGCTCCGAGGACGACCTCCGGGTGGCCCTCGAGCATCGCCTGCGCGACGCCCTCGGACTGCGGGTCGCGGTCGCGATCGTGCCGCCGGGCTCGGTGCCGCGGACCGAGGTCGGCAAGGCGGTCCGGGTCAGGCGCTGGTCAGGCGGCGAGCCCCCGGTCGCGGGTCTCGGCGGCTGACGAGCCGCCCGCGCGGGCTAGAGTCGGCGATCATGAGCGGCGGAAAGCGGATTGGCGTGCTGGGGGGCACCTTCGATCCGATCCACAACGGCCACCTGGTGGCGGCGAGCGAGGTCGCGCACGCGCTGGACCTGGCCGAGGTCATCTTCGTGCCGACGGGCCAGCCGTGGCAGAAGGATGACCGGGACCTGGCGCCCGCCGAAGACCGCTACCTGATGACGGTCATCGCGACCGCGTCCGACCCGCTGTTCTCGGTCAGCCGCCTGGACATCGACCGGCCAGGCGAGACGTATACCACTGACACGCTGCGCGACCTGCGGCTCGAGCGAGGGGATGGCCCCGAGTTCTTCTTCATCATGGGCGCCGATGCGCTGAGCCGGATCAAGACCTGGCACAACACCGAGAATTTGTTCACCATGGCACATTTTGTCGGATGTACCCGGCCTGGCCATCCGATCGACATGGACGGCCTCGGCGCGGACGATTTCACCCTGGTCGATCTCCCCGGACTCGAGATCTCGTCGACCGCCTGCCGGGAGCGCGTGCGGGCGGGGCGGCCGATCAGGTACCTCGTCCCTGACGGAGTCATCCAGTACATTGCCAAGCGCGGCCTGTATCGCGAGTAGGAGGCGGCCTTGCGGCTCGACAAGGTTGGCAAGCGATACGGGATCAGGCTGCCGTGGGTCGTCCGCGATGCGAGCCTGGAGATTCCGGCGGGCGGCCTGGTCAGGTTCGAGGGCAGGAACGGCAGCGGCAAGTCGACCCTGCTGCGGGTGATCGCGGGCGTGTCGGCGCCGAGCCGCGGTGCGGTGACCGGCCGGCCGGTCACGGGTTACGTGCCGGAGCGGTTTCCGGCCGCGCTGCCGTTCCCCGCGCGCGAGTACCTCTCGCATCTCGGCCGGGTGCACGGGCTGACCGGCCCCGACCTGGATACGCGGATCGACGCGTGCCTGGACCGGCTCGGCGGGCGAGAGCTCGCGCCGGTCCCGTTGCGCAATATGTCGAAGGGCATGTGCCAGAAGGTCGCCGTCGCCCAGGCGCTGCTGCCGCCGTCAGGGCTGCTGGTGCTGGACGAGGCGTGGACGGGGCTGGACGTCGAAGCCAAGGCCGCGCTGGACGAGGCCGTGGCCGAGCGGCTCGCCGACGGCGGGTCGGTGGTGTTCGTCGATCACGAGCCAGGCCGGCTCGCCCGGCTGGGCGGTGACCGGTGGCGGCTCGAGAACGGCCGCGCGACGCGCGTCGCCAACGGCAGCGCAGCGGGCGCCAAGGCGTCGTCCAGCGCGGCCTTGGCCTCGGTCGTCGTGATCGAGCTGGCGGGCGAGATTCCGGAGTTGGACGGGCTGCCTGGAGTGGTTTCCGCGGGCCGGGAGGCCGGGCGGCTGATCGTGCGGGTGCAGCGGGATTCCTCCGATGCCGTCCTGCGCGCTGCGCTCGCCGGGGACTCCGTGCACGTCCTGCGCGTCGGCGACGAGCCGGCGGAGACGGACGGCGGCCGGTGATCGCGCTCACCAGGTATCAGCTGTCCCTGCTGCTCAGGTCGCACCGGTGGATCCCGCCCGCGGTGCTGTTCGTGCTCGGCGTGGCCGGCCTGGGCGGGGCTGCCCTGCCGCACGGCGCGGGCCTGAGCCAGGGACTGGCCTGGTCGGCTCTGATGCTCGTGCCGGTCGAGGCCTGGCTGACCAGGTCCATGCTGACGGCTGAGCCGGCGGCCGCGCGGGCCTGCGTGGCGGCTGCTGGCGGCCCGCGGCGCACGCAGGTGGCGGCGCTGATCGCCGCCGTGGTGGCCGGCGCGGCGTTCGGGCTCCTGGGCGTGGCCTGGGAGGTATTCAGCCTCGGCGTCCCGAGGCTGCCGGCGACCAACGCGATCAGGACGGGCGCCGCGTTCGCCGAGCTGGGCGGCGGGCTGGCCGCCACGCTGATCTGCCTGCTGGTGGGATCGGCGATCGCCGCTCTGCTCAATCCGCCGGTGGTCAGGCGCCCGGCAGCCGGCATGCTCGGCACCACGGGAGCCGTCGTGCTCGCGCTGGCATGGAACGGGTCGCCAGCGAACGCGGCCGTCCGGAGCGTGGGCTACGGGTCGCAGGAGAAGACCTGGCCAGCCGGGGTGGCGCTGCTGGCGGCCGTCGTCCTGCTCGCGCTGGCTTGGGCTATTTCGGCACAAGTTGCCGCGCGCCGTGACGGTTAAGGTTCGGCAATGTCGGCTGGGCGGGATACGCTGAACGTGCCGCTGTGGCGTTCTGTACCGGGACGGCAGGTCCGGAAGTCACCGGAGGTCGCAGCTTCAGCTAAGGAGGGCACGCAGCACTCGTGACTGCCACAGAACGGGCCACCGAGCTCATCAGGATCGCGGCCAGTGCCGCGGCCGACAAGCTGGCCACCGACATCATCGCGTACGACGTCAGCGAGCAGCTCGTGATCACCGACGCATTCCTGCTCTGCTCTGCAGCGAACGACCGGCAGGTGCGGTCGATCGTCGACGAGATCGAGGACAAGCTCGCCAAGGCCGGTGCCAAGCCGGTGCGGCGCGAGGGCGAGCGCGAGGGGCGCTGGGTGCTGCTCGACTACCTCGACGTCGTGATCCATGTTCAGCACGCTGAGGAGCGGGTGTTCTACGCGCTCGAGCGGCTGTGGAAGGACTGCCCGCAGATCGAGCTGCCGGAGGCGGTTACGGCGGGCCGGTCGAGCCGGGACCGGCACTGAGCGCGGGCGAGGCGGCGGCGCCTGGACGCGGCCGCGGCGTCGCCGACGGCGGGACTGAGCGCTCGGCGGGGAACCGGCGGGAGACCGGCAGCGGGCGCTCGAATTTGCTGCGCCTCGTGCTCTGGCGGCACGGTCAGACGACATACAACGCTGAGCGCCGGTTCCAGGGGCAGCGGGACGTGCCGCTGAACGCGGTCGGCGGGGCGCAGGCGCAGCGGGCGGCGCGGCACCTCGCCACGCTCGAGCCTGCACAGATCTGGTCGTCCGACCTCATGCGGGCCAGCACGACGGCGGGTTACCTGGCGCGGCTGACCGGGCTCGACGTCCAGCATGACAAGGACCTGCGGGAGCGGCACGGCGGGACCTGGGAGGGCCTGACGACCGAGGAGATCAGGGAGCAGTATCCCGACGACCTCGCGGCCTGGCAGCCTCCGGGCGGGGAGACGGCGGAGTTCGTGGCCGAGCGGACGGCGGCGGCGCTCGAGCGGATCGCTGCCCAGCAGGAGCCGGGGTCGCTGGTGGTCGTCGTCGGGCACGGGGCTTCGCTGACGTGGGGGATGTCGCGGCTGCTCGGGCTCGACGACCGGGTGACCGGCGGAATGGGAAACTGCTGCTGGTCGCTGGTGTCGCGGCGGGTCGGCGGCGGCCGGTGGCGGCTGCTCGAGTTCAACGTCGGGGCGCTGCCCGAGCCGGTCGAGGTGGCTGAGCTCGGCGGCGAGGACTGAGGGCTGCTCTGCGGTTGCTGCGCAGGCCGGAGGCTGCTGCGTGGAGGCGGGGCTGCAGGAGGCCGGTCGGCGGCGGGTTCTCGTCGGCGGGAGGGGCTGCCGCGCGACGGAGTTGCGCTAGTTTCTTGTACACTGGCGTGGCGCTGAGGACGGGACCCGGTGGAGCTTGTCCGGTGCGGCGTTTGAGGGGCTATAGCTCAGTTGGTAGAGCGCTTGCATGGCATGCAAGAGGTCTGGGGTTCGAATCCCCATAGCTCCACCGCATTTCCGCAGGTCAGCGGCTGTCTGAATCATCGTTCAGTTTCTCCTTCTGCTGGCTGGTTACCGAATTGGTTACCGTAGGCTTCGAATGCGGGTGAGGTCATGTCGATGACCTCCTGGGGATGGATGTAGACCTCTTCGGTAGTGCGCGTTCCTTTGTGGCCGAGGATGTCGGCGATCCGCTCCCTGGGGATGCCCATGTGGTCCATGTAGCTGCCTGCGGAGTGGCGCATTTCGTTCGGGTGCCACTGGCCGGGGTCGGGGATGTCCTCGGTCGGCTGCTTGGCGGGGATGTCGGCGGCCTTGACCAGCGCGCGGAAGGCGCGGCGGAGGTTGGCCGGGTTGATCGGGGTGCCGACTTCGCTGGTGAAGACGTAGCCGGTGTCGGTCCACCATGCGCCGGCGGCGAGCCTGTCGGCTTGCTGCCGTTCCTGGTGTGCCTTCAAGGCGGTGATCGCGATGGGCAGGGCCTTGAGCTTGCGGCGGGACTGCTTGGTCTTGGTGCTGCCCTGGGACAGCTTGCCGGCGTGGCTTTTGAGCGATTCGAGGATGCTGATCACGCCGGTGTCGAGGTCGACGTTGTCCCACCGCAGGCCGGTCAGCTCGCCGGGGCGCATGCCGAGGACGAAGCCGAGTATCCATAGGGCCTCGAGCCGACTGCCCTTGGCGGTGAGCAGGATGCGCCCGACCTGGGCGACTGTGAACTCGATTGACGGGCGCTGCGTTCCGAGTGGCGTCTCGACCAGGTCGGACACGTTGCGCAGGATCTTGCCGCGACTCTGTGCCCACTTCAGGGCGCGGGTCAGGGTGGTGTGGATCCGGATGAGCGAGGACGTGCTCATGCCGGTTGCGGCCATGTCGGCGAGCATGTCCTCGACGTTCTCGCAGTCCAGATCGCGGAGCCGGCGCCGGCCGATGGCCGGGATGATCTGCTTGTCGATGGCCCAGGTGAGGTTGTCGATCGTGTTCTGGCTCTTGATCTTCTTGCGGTCC
>DATKQH010000296.1:0-14677 GCA_035532775.1 Streptosporangiaceae bacterium | reverse complement strand
TACCAGCCGCCATCAGACCAGGCTAAGCAACTACACCGCGCCGGCTCATCACCTATCAGCCGATCCACGCCCGCTGATCTCGCACACCCCAGCCCACCCAGGGTGAATAGCTACCTCCCCGAGCACCAAGGCGGCGATGATCTCCGCCCTGACGATCCAGTCCGGTCCACGGCGACCGCTAAGGTCGATCAAGGATCCCGAGTCGGCGGCTTCGCGCAACAGTCGTTTTACCAGCAGACACGCCCGGCGGCCAGCGCACGGGGAAAGCCTCCTGCGTCGCCCGCCACCGGACCGCTCGCTGGCCTGGCCTTCTACCTCTTGGAGTCACTCAGTCCCCGGCCATGATCAGGCTGACGGCCGTCCCGAGGACAACCAAGCCAGCTCAAAGGCACGACCCTCCGCAGGCTTCCATCCGTCGGCATCACCAACCGCTTGCCTTGCGATCCGATGGCAGTGTCCCACCAAGACGGACGTACTGGCACACAGAATCTCGTTTGCCAACGGCCAGTGACGAAACAACCCCACGAGTCCGTCAATGACCACCCCGACGGGCTGCTGAAAGTGTGACTCCGGTCGATGCGGACCGAGGCGCCACCGGTCAGCGTGGATCATCACCGCCGGTCGCGCCTTCTTCCAGAACCTGCGCCGCGGCCGCCACAACATCGCTAGCGAAGTCCCAGGCGATCGGATCTGTGAACCCCACTCACCCGGTCGGCGTCTCTATTAGGGGTCGGCGCGCAGTAACCGACAAGTCGCAGCATGTTCACGGCGGCGTGCTCGTGGAACGATGGGCTGGCCGTGCTCTGGCACACGAGGCATGCTAAATGTCCTGAGGTAACGGAAACCTGGTGGTACCTGACGAGCGAGCCTGGAGCGAAGCGCTGCGTTCCTGGTTCTTCCGGCCTGACCTGGCGGGGCGGTCCGCCTATCTCGCGGTGGATGAAGAGACGCTCACGGCGATTGCGCGCGAGCAGTGCTTTGACGTGCTGGACGCGACCCAGTCACTTTGTCGCGTTGTTCGCTATCGCGTCTCCCCCCGGAGCCCGCTCGGCTGGTGGGTCAGCGAGGCGATCCGCTGGCGGGCCGCCGGTAGTGAATCAGGTCCGCCCTTCCTGTCCGTTCTCGCCCTCACGGTCCTGGCTGCCACGATAGATGACGGGGCAAATGACCGGCGCTACTACCGGCGCATGAACAAGCTGCTAGGCCTGCCCGGCGATACGATGCCGCGGGATTTCTACAGCGACATTCAGCAACTGTGGACGTATCTCAACGAGTGGCTGACCGAAACCTGCCAAGGTCAGCTCGGCACAGCAACAGCCACCAACGTCGGCGGTCAGGCCAACGTCGGGTGGGCACAGTCGCAGACATTGCTCCGGCCCTCAGACCGGGTGCGGTTGCCGTTGTTCTTCACCGCGCTCGGGGCGCATCCGGGCCAGCTTGTCAAGGGGGACCTGCTGGTACGTCGCCTGCGCTCATGGTCAGCAGGTGAGCGCACGTTCTCCCAGCGGCTGGCGGCCGTCCTCAAGGATCCCAGCCTTTCCGAGCTCCTCGCGGCGGCGTTGCACAGCGAGCTAGCGCACTGGGACGGCACCTTGCGCGACGAGGCTGGCCGGGTCGCGCTTAAGCTCCTGCTGGCATTCCACGAGCGGTCGGGACAGCTGCAGGCGGCTGTGCAGGTGCCTGAGCAGCTAGCCGGAACCGAATGGCAATCTGGCCCGGACACGCGCGTGAGCCTTGGCGCAGCGGGAGAATTGCAGCTGGTCAACGTGCCCGTCACGGCAGATCTTATGGACGGGCTACCGCGGCGCACGGAATTCAGCGGACCGGACATCTCCGGCCCGGGCCACCGCGTGAGGAATCACCCGTCCACGATAACGCTCGTCATGCCCCGCCGCGATGTGCATCTGCTGTGCCCCGATGATCGCCTCGCCCGCTGGGTCGATGTGCCCTCAGCATTGCTGCAACGGCCGCATCTGGTCTTGGTGCGATCCGAACTGGCGGCGGCAGCGGTGGCGGTCATTGCTGAACTCGGGGACGCCGCCCGGCCGTTCCGTCGGATCCGTTGTCCGAGCGGGTGGGCCGCGTTCCGGTTCGCTCCGACCAGGCTCGCGGTGATCGACGGCCCGCTGGCAGCGCTCAGTCCGCGGGGAACCGAGCTTTCCGCCCTGGAGGGGGGCCTGCCGATCAGCCAGCGCACGCGGATCTATCTGACCGACGGCGCCCCGGACCTGGTCCTAGACCTGCGCGAGCAGTCCGGGCTAGTCACGGTTGACGGCGCGGAGGCCAGCCCGGACACGGTCGGCCGGGTCCGGCTGGCGGATCTCGGGCTCTCGGCCGGGCGGCACTCGGTCAACGTTGGCGGCGTCCGCTACCAGGTGACGCTGGTGGACGAGTTCGCCCGTGGCCCGCGCGACGCCGGCTTTTCCTTCGCCTTCAATGTTCGCGAGAGTCCCGGTGGTACTGCCACGATTCCTGTCGGGGTGAGCGCCGCCGCACGGCACGGGCCGAGCGACGTCATGGTCAGCGGAGCAGCGATAGCGGCGAGCCCGGCGGCCATGACCCGCGCGCCATTGCCCCGCCCGGCCCGGGTTCGCGTCGGCGGGCGCCATTTCGTCCTAGGCCGCCCTGGCCAGGTAGTCATGGCTAACGTCCAGCCGCCCCAGTGGCTCCGGTCTCTTCCGGTGCGCCTGGCTCCCCATCTGGCCGACGTGGCACCTGCTCTGCGCGGCCTGCCTTTTGCGCCTGAGTGGCTGCTGCGCGTAGCTCAGAGCGGCAACACGGTATCGGCGCTGCCTGCGGGCCCGCAGATCCATGATGGGCTCTCCGCTGCCAACTCCTCGGCCGCCCTATGGCTGCAGGTGCTGCCGTACATCGCGGGTGCCGTGGCGGAGACCGGTGAGGCCGCGCTCTGGTCTCAATGGCAGCAGGCCGCGTTGGATGCGCGATGAACTATGACACGCTGCTGCAGTGGGTCAGCGAACGCGGCAGCGGCAGCCTTACGTCATTCCGCCAGGCGTATGACTGGCTCACACCCGCCGGGGCCGATACTGACCACTGGACCTGGGCGCTGCAGTCGCTGCAGGCCCTCGGGCACATCGAGGTGGATTGGGACAGGAGGCGGTGGGAAGTTGCTCCCTCCACCGTCGCCACCATTGTCGGAGGCGGCGGCTACGCGCTGCTCTGCGGGGCGCGGCCACGGTGGTTCCTGCGCCGGCTTGGCTCTCTGGCCACGGATCCGGATCTTGAGCATCTTGCAGACAGCATCGTGCTTGAGCGCCCGGTGCCGCAGGACCACGGGCCATGCCTGCGGCTGATGACTCTTGACGAGGGTGCGGAGGCTGCGGAGGTGTGCGCCGCGCTCGGCGTGGCGTATTCGCCGTTCGCCGCCGACCAGCTGCTTCGCCTGCTGCCCAGCCTGACGGACATGCTGCGCGCTGGCCGCCGCGAGGAAACTAGCCTGCCCGGCGGGGTCTTCCCGACGCGCATGGGCCTGGGCGAGCCCGGCAGACCTGTATTCGCGGAGATTCCCGATCAGGACTGCACCGTCCCAGGTGCCTACTGCATGGCGCTGTTCGACACGAGACGATACTTCTATCTGCACAGGCCGGGCGATGTGTTCGAGGCCGGGCGCGGCGAAGTGGTATATGCGGAATTGCGCAGGCGAGGCCGGCATGTGCTGCGCTGGGATTCCGGCGACGGCTCTTTGCTCGTGCCGAGCCGATTCCGGCTACCGCAGCTGTACGAGCGAGCCGCGGTGCTCCGGACAGGCCTGCTGCCCGGAGCCGAGACTATTGCGATGCCACCAGGGCCAGCCCTGTTCCTGCGGTACCGCAACATCGATCGCGCATTCGCCGAGTACCTGGGCAGGCAGCTTGGCCAGCAGCTAGCCGAGCCGCCTGCGGAAATGGAGGCTGATAATGACAGCCGTGCATGAGGCGCTGAACCTGACCGGCGTCCACGATCAGTTGCTGGACGTCTTCCTCCGCTACTACGACACGGCCTACAGCCTGCGCGACGACAGCATCATGGCGGAGCGGCAGCGCCTGCTCCGCGGTGGCACCACCCTGCTCCAGCAGCCCTACATTGAGCTGCTGCCCGACTGGGACGTAGCGGACAGGCCGGTACCGGTCAGCTGCGCATCGGCCGGGATTCCAGACCTCGCCGGGCTGCTCGCCGCCGGCCTCATGGCAAATGTGCCGCAGCTATACCGTCACCAGGATGAGGCCATGCGGGAGAGCCTGGCGGGCCGACATGTCATGATAACAAGCGGTACCGGGTCAGGAAAGACCGAGGCATTCCTGCTCCCCGTGCTGGCCCGCCTGGTAAAGGAGAGCCGCACCTGGCCACAGCCGTTTGGGTCCGAGACGGGCCCGGCCTGGTGGACCGGATCCGGCTCCTATGCGCGGCAGCGCGGCGACGGAAAGCATGCCCGTCCGCCAGCGGTCCGCGCCCTGATCCTGTACCCCATGAACGCCCTAGTCGAGGATCAGCTGATGCGGCTGCGGGGTGCCCTCGACAGCGATGCCGCGCGAGGCTGGCTCGATGTCCAGCGGCAGGGAAACCGCTTCTTCTTCGGCCGCTACACCGGCCGGACCCCGATCAGCGCGCGGCAAGCGCCGACTGCGCGCCGCGAGCTCGCCGACGTCCTGCAGCAGATGGATCAGCGGCAGCGGCATCTGGCCGCCCGGGTCCGCCAGTCCGCCGGCCTCAGCCCCGATGACCCGATGTTTGTCGATCCCCAGTCGCTGTACTTCCTGCCGCGCCTCGACGGCGCGGAGATGAGGTCACGCTGGGACATGCAGGCCGCAGCGCCAGACATCCTGATTACGAACTACAGCATGCTGAATATCGCCCTCATGCGGGACCGCGAGGACAGCATCTTCGAGCAGACCCGCCAGTGGCTGGCTGCAGACCCCAGCCACGTCTTCACGCTCGTCATCGATGAGATGCACTCCTACCGCGGGACTCCCGGCACTGAGGTTGCCTACCTGCTGCGCAAGCTACTCGGACGCCTGGACCTGGATAATCGGCCGGACCAGCTCTCGATCGTGGCGGCCAGCGCCTCGCTGGAAGCTGCGCGGGACCGCGGCTTCCTCGCCGAGTTCTTCGGCCAGGATCCTGGCCGATTCTCAGTGGTCCGCGGCGAGCGCCGACGCCCGAACGGCCAACCGGATCTCGGCAGCGTCCTGGGCCAAATCAGTGCCGGAGCCGCCAGCCTGCGCCAGAGCCGACCGGTCAGCGGACTATCCCGATCGCTCGGCCTGCATGCCGCCCTCGACCAGGCATGTACTGAGCCGTCCGGGGATCTCCGCGCCCGAAGCATCTCTGATCTGGCCCGGCGCCTCTTCCCGGAGCTTTCGCAGGAGGACAGGACGCAGGCGCTCAACAATGTCCTCGCTATAGTCGCCGCCGATCCGGGGGACATCCGGCTCCGCGCACATCTGTTCTTCCGAAATCTCCCAGGGTTGTGGGCGTGCGCCGATCCAGGCTGCAGCCAGGTACCACTCCCCGGTGACAGTTACCCAGGCCAGCCACCGCGCGGCGTCGGCCGGCTCTACAGCCAGCCCCGCTACCGATGCGACTGCGGAGCCCGCGTGCTCGAGCTGCTGTACTGCCAGACCTGCGGAGATGTCTTCCTTGGCGGGTACCGGTCGGCTACGGCAGCCGCAAGCACGAGCCAGTTCTTGGTCAGCACGCTCACCGACCTTGAGGCCATGCCCGATCGTGCCCAGCTGGCCCGCAGCGCGGCTAACTACACTGTCTACTGGCCGTCAGACAGCCGCCGGGTCGGCGAAAGCTGGCAGCGTGATGGCGGGCACTACACATTTAACTATCGCCGGGCCCGCCTGCACCCGGCCAGCGGAGAGCTCGAGGTCGGCGAGCAAGAGACGGCCACGGGATGGGCATTCACAGTCTCCAGCACGCGCCCAGAGGATCTCAGCCGGGTACCGGCCTTCCCGATCAGGTGCCCTCAGTGCGGAGACGACTGGGAAATGTTCATCTCCAGCCGCCGGGTCGAGGATCCGTCTCGGACCCGCTCGCCTATCCGCACCATGGGCACCGGATTCGCAAAGGCCAACCAGGTTCTGTCAGACACGCTGCTCCGAGCGCTCGGCGCCAGCCGCCACATCGTTGTCTTCTCCGACAGCCGACAGGACGCCGCACGAATCAGCGCGGGGCTGGACAAGTCGCACTATCAAGACCTGGTACGCCAGCTTGTCGTCGCCGCGCTCAGCATGCCAGCCGGCCCAGATATCGCCGCTTCCATCGAGTATGCCGCGGAACGCGACAAGAGCCCTCGCGCCGAGGCCGCATTCTCAGCGCTGATTGACAGGCACCCAGAGCTGAGGCTCCCGGTCATGCGCGCGGCGGTCGGCGCCAGCACCAGCGATGACCGGCAACTGCTGAAGCGTGCGAGCACAGATTTCACCGAGTCTGGCCAGACGATCGTCCAAGTCGCCAACCGCGTTGAGCCGGAACTCCTGACCCTCGGCCAACATCCGGGCGGACCAAAGCGGAGCCTTCAGGAGTCCCAAACCTACCGGTGGGACAGCCTCTATGACTGGGACCAGAAGCCACCTCGTCATAAACTGCCTAGTTATCTGACCGGAGCGCAGCAGCAACTCCTCGAACGCATCTCCGGTGAACTCCTGACCGAGATCCAGCTCAGTATCTTCTCCGGCAACGGGCGAGACGTCGAGGCGCTCGGCCTGGCCTATCCCGCGGGCCAGCGGGACGGAACAACCACATCCGGCATGACACCCGAGGCCTTTGCGCAGGCCTGCCACAGCACCGTCCGGCTGCTCGGCCTGGGACGCCGATTCCGCGAACAGCACCCCGAGGGCTTCAGCAACTTTCCGGCCAGTGCCACCGCGTACCTTCGGGCCGTTTCCGCCCGGCACAATATCGATCTCGACGCACTGCGGGCCGACATCCGGCACGCCGTCGGCATCACGGATCACAACACGCTCACCGCAGACCAGGTGCGTCTGCGCATGCCCGGCGACAGCGAGTGGCGGTGCCCGCGCTGCCGCCGCCGTCACCTGCATCCATCGGCAGGTGTCTGCGTCCGCTGCCGCCAGCCGCTGGGGACCGCCGTGCCGCGAACTGCTGACCCTGCCGACCGCGACTACTACTCCTGGCTCGCCTTGTGCGCCGGTGCGCCGTTCCGCGTGCACGCAGAGGAACTCACCGGCCAGACCGACCTGCTCGACGCCATCGCCCGGCAGGCGCAGTTCCAGGATGTATTCCTCGACGGTGAGCAGCCGCAGGTATATGGCATCGACGTCCTGTCCGTCACCACCACGATGGAGGCCGGCGTGGATATCGGCGGGCTGCGTGCGGTACTGCTCGCCAACATGCCGCCCACGCGGTTCAACTACCAGCAGCGCGTCGGGCGGGCCGGGCGGCGGCTGGACAGCCTGGCCGCCGCGCTCACCGTGTGCCGCGGCACTCGGAGCCATGACGAGCATTACTTCAGACACCCCGACCAGATCACGGGCGACCTGCCACCGAAGCCCTACGTGGATCTGCACCGCATCGAGATCCTGCGCCGGTCCTTTGCCGCTGAGTTGCTGCGACGCGCTTTCCGCCATGTCCTCAATACGGACGATGGCTTCGTGCCCGGCAACAACACCCATGGCATGTTCGGGGCCGCCGACGCGTGGCCGTCCGTCAGCCATCAGGTGGCCAGCTGGCTGGCCAGCCACGCTCATGACGCCGCCCAGGTACTAGACCAGCATTTGGTCCTTGCGGGACATGACCTGCAAGCCGAGCGTGATGAGCTGATCCGCTGGGCCACATCGGCAGACGGCCTGGCCGCCACTGTAGCCAAGGTCGTCGGCGATGACGGGCACCCCGACCTGGCGCAGCGCCTTGCGGAGGCCGGGGTCCTGCCCATGTTCGGGTTTCCCACCCGAGAACGACTGCTCTACCAGCACCGACCGCGCGGACGCCAGGTGACCAGCAAGATCGGCCGCCAGATCGACATTGCCGTCAGCGAGTTCGCGCCTGGCAGCGAGATCGTGAAGGACAAGGGCGTCTATACCGCGGTCGGCCTGGCCCATTACGAGCGAAGAGGACCGGGCAACTGGGTTCCCGTGGCCGATCCCCAGGGACCGACCAGCGAAGTGGGGCTTTGTCGCGACTGCGGCGCGGTAGATCCCAGCGGAAATCCGACAGGCTGCTCCACCTGCCTGGCCACCGCCGACAGCGGCCAGTACCGGGTAGCTACGATCTGCCAGCCGCGCGGCTTCCGCACCAGCTTCAGACCGCCCGCGGACTACGACGGTACATATGAGTTCACCCCGAGAGCTGGGCATGCGCGCGTAGCGGTCACGGACACATCAGCCACCCACACGGTCGGCCAGCTGGAGTTCCGCCACGGCAAGGCGCGCGTCCTGACCGTCAACGACGCCGGCGGTTCGGATTTCCGGCTGGCGCATGTCGGCGGCCAGGACGGGCTGATCTCTACCGATCTGCTCCTTGATCACGAGCGCCGCCGCGATCTCGGGCTGCCCGCCCCGCCCCCTGACACCTCCGCGATCGTGCCTATGGCGCTCGGAGCCTGGGATGTCACCGACGCACTGCTGGTCGGCCTGACGGAGCCGCCCGCAGGACTCGACCTGGCGCCGACCCGCCTGGAGGGCCGAGCTGCGTGGATTTCCTTCGGCTTCCTGCTGCGTAACGCCGCCAGCAGGCTGCTCGACGTCTCGCCGGGCGAGATTAAGGTCGGCGTGTTCCCGCAGCCCCACCCCGACGGAGTCACCGGTGCCGCCTTCCTCGCCGACAGCCTGGCGAACGGTGCCGGCTACGCCACTCACCTCGGAGAGAACCCCGGCCAGCTGGTCCAGGCCGCACGGGAACTCGCCGAGGACTACCAGCAGCATGCCCGCCAGGCAGATGGCTGCGACAGTTCCTGCTACCGCTGCCTGCGAGACCACTCCAACGCCGCTTATCACGCTCTGCTGGATTGGCGCCTCGCCGTCGACATGCTACATCTGGGAACCGGGAATCCCATCGACTACCAGGGCGGCGATCTGCTAGGGGAATTGCTGGTCCGCGACTTCTGCCGGGACTTCGGCTGGACGGGCACGACCGCAGCAGGTATCCCCGTCGCTGTCGATACCACTTTCGCGCCGATAGCGATGATCGCGACTCACCCACTCGAGCGACAGCGGTTCCCGCTTCCGGACCGGCTCGCCGCGGCCCAGCGCGAGCTGAGCTCGCAACTGCAGGATGGGCAGCCCATGCAGGTCGCATTCGCCAGCACCTACCAGCTCGTCCGGCGGCCCGGAGTTATCTGGTCCAGCCTGGTCAGCCAGTGAATAGCGCATGCAGCGCGGGAAACCCACGCGAACGCCTGAAATGGGATCTACGGTCAGCGCTCGTCCTCTTGCGGCTCATACATCTGCGGTTTCAGTCGCCAATGCTCATCGCTTACCGCTTGAAAACTCCGCTCAGGGGTTTGCGTGCAGTTTGGCCAGATGGCTGTGCTAAGGCAAGATCGCGGTCCATATCGGCCTGCCCGAGCCAGCTAGGCCGTTCGCATCCGCAAACAACTTGGAGTTCTCGTTGAACACTTCGGCTCGTCGGGGCACGGTGCTTTCGGCCTTTTCAGGTGCAGGTGGGCTGGATCTCGGCCTCGAGCGAGCTGGCTTCGACCCAGTTCTTTGTCTGGAGGTCGATTCCGGCGCCCAGGAGACTCTACGCCTCAACCGCCCAGAGTGGACTGTTCCCTCCGACGGCGACGTCATTACTGCCGGGACACGATGGACAATCACCGACGTTGGCCTCACGCTTGGAGGCCTTGACCTAATTGCTGGAGGCCCACCTTGCCAGCCATTCTCCAAAGCCGCCCAATGGACATCGTCGGGTCGCGCAGGCCTAAAGGATCCTCGGGCACGCCCACTTCGCGGTTTTGTATCTCTAATCGAAAAGTTTCTGCCTCGTGCCATATTCATAGAAAATGTTCCTGGCTTCGTCATAGGGTCAACAAGCGCCCTGCGGTCCCTCCAACTGCAGATCATGGCGATTAACAAACGCGCTGGCACTAGCTATCGAATCCAATGGTGGATAATCGACGCGGCAGATTACGGCGTTCCGCAACGTCGCCAGCGAGCGATCTTGATTGCATTCCGTGACGGCCGCAGCTTTCAGCTGCCCGCACCAACACATAACGGTTCCCACACCCGCACCTGGGACGCGTTGCATGATCATGTCGAGATGGATCCGCCAATCCCGACTGGGTCCTGGACTGAACTTCTGCCCTCTATTCCAGAGGGGCAGAATTACCAATGGCTTACCGCCAGGGGCGGCGGTATCGAACTCTTCGGCTGGCGCACACGATATTGGTCGTTCCTGCTTAAACTTGCGCGAGACCGGCCAGCTTGGACACTGCCTGCATCGCCTGGGCCGAATACTGGACCTTTCCACTGGGACAATCGACCGCTGAGTACTCGCGAACGACTAAGACTACAGAGCTTTCCCGACGATTGGACGCTGGCACGCTCACAACGAGAGCAGTGGCGCATGGCTGGCAACGCAACGCCTCCGCTGCTTGCCGAGGCCGTCGGGCGAGCCCTGGCGTGCGAACTCGGGCTACGGGTGGCCAGCGAAAAAATGCCGACGCTTACGCTAGAGCGCATTGCCCAAGTACCGCCGCCCACACCACCGATCGCCGTAGGCGTCCGCTTCGCCAGCCAATCTGGCCCCAAACAAGCCCATCCCGGTACAGGGCTAGGGCCTGCGCCTCGGTCGAAACTCTCCTAAAGCTCAATCGCGAGCAGCTGCTGCAGGATGCGTTCTCCCACCTGGGACGCTGCCGCAGCGACGCCGCATTCGCCCCGGTTGCCGACACGAGCCCTCTGCCCGCCAGCAGCGGCCGCACCGTCCGCCACCACCTCGACTGCGGCGGCGACCGCGCATTCAACCGAGCGATCCCCCCATCGCCCTCACCCGCATACGCAACTGCGCCCGGACCCGCGACTACGTCGTACGCAGGACCGCCGAGGCAAGACCAACCGCGAGATCCGCAGGCGCCTCAAGCGTTACATCACCCGCGAACTCTTCTGCGCACTCACGACCGCCATGGCGACTTGACAACGCATAGAAGCGTCGAGACTAAACCAGTTCCGACCATGATCAGCCCAAGCAATCCCGCCGGGCATAGGACCACCGGCATCCAATCAGTTCGCCGAAATGACCTCGGCTCGCTCATGAGATGGCTCGACCTCACGACCCACTGCCCTTAAGTTCCGGGAGTTATGTCCGCTTGCGGGAGATTCGACGGGATGATCGTGATGGTGTAGGTGACGGGTTCGGTGTGCCAGTGCTGCCGCTGGAAGGTGGTGCGGCCGGAGGTCCGGTCGCGTTTCTCGCGGTCGTGGGGCTGGGCGAGGATGTCAGCGATGAGCAGGGCGATGGGGTCGTTTCCGCTGGCGGGCCGTTTACCGCAGTGCCGGCAGCAGGTGTCGGCTGTGATGTGCCCGCGCAGCAGGGACAGCACGGCGGTGAACGGGATGAGGTCCGGGTCGGCGCCGGCGGCGAGCGCGGCGCGGGCGGCCAGCGTGGCGCGGGCGGCCAGCGTGGCGGTCATGTTGTGCACCAGCAGCAGCGCCCGGGCTTCTTGCCGGGCGAGGGTGACCGATCGTCCGCGCAGGACCCGGCCGGTGCCCTTGACGGTTTTCTTCAGGTGCAGGAACGCGATCTCGATCTGCCACCTTTCGGCGTACAGTGCGGCGATCTCGCGGGCCGGGAACTCTTCGGGGTCCAGCAGGGTGGTGAGGACCTTGAGGGTGGTGGTCTTGACGCGGCGGGCGGTGCGGGCGGCGATAGTGAAGCTGACCAGCCGCGCGACGGTGTCCGCCAGGCGGGGCAGGGTCTTGTCGCCGGCGTCGCGGCGGCGCTTTGCGAGCATCGAGCTCGATTCGCGCAGCAGCACCAGCTCGGAGCCGTCGCTGAGGGTGCGGAGGGTCTTGAAGGGGACGGACTTCGCGCCGTTCTTGACCCGCCAGGCCAGGTGCGCGCCGCGGGCGGAGAACCGGATCCACCGGCCCATGGAGAAGAACCCCCGGTCAGCGAGGTCGAGGAGCCCGGCGGTGAACGATTCCTCCAGCTGGTCGGCCAGCTTGTTCTCGCCGTCGTTGTACCCGCCGACGGCGGCGGCGATCCACCGGCGGGACCCGGTCCGCGTATGGGCGACGATCCGGATCTTCGGCTTGGTGCCGCCCGCCGGTACCCCGAACTCCCCGGCCAGCGCGTCGTTACTGAACAGCTCGACGGTGGTGCCGTCCATCCCTGTGGTCTCCATCCCGTGCCAGGTCGCGCCAATGCCGAGCTCCATGTCGCTGCGGGCGGCGTCCAGCTCGAAGACCGCCCGCATCACCTGCTCGCCCAGCAGCACGCGGGCCTGCGACAGCGCCGGGCCGGACGGGGTCACGGTGCCCGGCTTCACCGGCAGCCCGGGCATCCCGAACGTCCTGGCCAGGATCAGGTCATAGCCCTGGTCCGGGAACAGGGCGCCGGTGATGACGCACAGCGCGGTCACCTCGGCGGTCAGCGTCCGGTCAAGCTTGTGCCCGTGACCGGCCTGCGCCGCCGCCGCGATCACCCCGTCCGCCAGCAGCGCGGCGATCAGGCCCGCCCGGCGCAGCTCGCCGAGCAGGTCCTCCCAGAACCCGGGTCCGGCCGCTGCCTGCGACAGCAGCCCCCGCGCGGCCCCGTCTGCCGGTTCGTCTCCGCCGTGACCAGCGGGAACAGTGGACGCACGCGAAAGGACCATGGCAAGCTGAGCGGACAACGGAGCTCCTGTGCACGACGGTGAGGACTAGACACCCAACGTCATACCAGGAGCTTCGTTGCATTCAGAGCACCACAAACCTCACGCAACGCATCGTAATCAACCCGCAACACGCGCCAGGAAACCTGGCATCCAGGCACATAACTCCCGAAACTTAAGGGCAGTGGCCTTGCGCCCCCATACATAGCAAGCGATCCCGACCGGCACATTGAGCCAGTAGATCCAGCGCCACCCAAGACTGTCGGCAATGAGACCACCTGCAGACGGCCCGAACAGTTCGGCTACCGAGGCCGCCGCGATGTAGACGCCGAACGCATGACTCAGGCGAGCGGCTGGAAAGGCGTCGATCAGTATTGCCGCGCAGTTAGCAAATATGGCGCCGCTGGCGACCGACTGCACGACCTCGATCGTCACCAGCAGCCACACGTTGGGGGCAGCGCCGCACAGCAGACTTGCGGTAGTGAACCCGCCGACACCGAACAGGAACAGCGACCGGCGGCCGATGACGTCCGCTAGGCGGCCAAAACTGAACGCGTTGCGGCGCGTCCTGAGAGAAGAATCGTTCAGATGAGCGAGCCCGAGCTGATTCGCTTCCGGCGTATCGCCGCAGTGCGCGAAGGAGGCTGGCTCTGATCGAGTACCTGCTGGGCACTGGTTCCGGCTGCTGCCTGATATTGGCCTGCTGCTGGCGACCGAGCCGCCCGGCAACCTCGACCCGTACCTGGTGTCGATCGACGCGCTGTTCTAACCGGAGGAAGAGGAATGCTCGGCGGTGACCCCAGCCGGCGGTGAGCGACGTCGCCGTGAGCTGAACCCAGGCAGTTGCGAGTTCTGCGTGCGGCCTAGCCAAGAAGGAGGAGCCTCAGGTGGACATGACCCCTTACTCGGGCTCGCTGCGTATCGGCGGCGAGGCCGTTGAGTCGGCTGCTGGTACCTATGATGTCGTCAGCCCGGTGACCGGTGGCCTGGTGGCGACACATCCGCGGATGACTTCGGATACGGTGCACCTCGCCGTGAGGGCAGCCAGGGCTGCCTACGAGGCAAACCTTAACCGGTCTGCCTTTGAGCGCGCCGACTGGTGCTACGCGATCGCGGACGTGATCGTTAGCCGGGCTTCACAACTGGCTAGCCTTCTGTCTTTGGAGCACGGTAAGCCTATTGCCGAAGCTGAGGGCGAGTTGCACTCGGCGGCGGAGGGTTTCCGGCTGGCTGCTGAGGAGGCCAGGCGGCTCGGCGGCGATGTGCCGCCTGTCCGCGACGCCAGCAAGCTCGTTATCGTCCGGCGGCGCCCGTGCGGGGTGTTCGCTGTGATCACGCCATTCAATTTCCCGGTGAACATCCCGGTTGAGTACCTCGGACCCGTGATCGCCAACGGCAATGCCGTTGTGTGGAAGCCGTCGCCTTCGACGACGACGATTGCGGCCGCGCTCTACGACTGCATCGCGGAGGCAGGCGTGCCTGCGGGTCTTGTCAACCTCATCACCGGACCCGATGTCGAGCCGGTCCAGGTCCTCGTGGCGCACCCGGATGTCGTCGGTGTCGGGTTCACCGGTGGCCCCCGGACCGGTGCTGAGATCTCCCGGCTCGCCGCTGGCAAGCCCCAGCTGATGGAGCTGGGCGGCAACGGCCCGCTCATCGTGCTCCAGCACGCCGACCCTCAGGTCGCCGCGACGGCAGCGAGTGCTGCGTCTTTTGCGAACGCCGGGCAGTCATGTGCGGCGGCAGGACGCATCCTGGTGGCCGAAAGCATCTACGACGCCTTCCTGGACGCGCTGGTGACGGCAGCTTCACAGGAGCGGCTGGGGGACCCGTTCGACAGCCAGACAACGATGGGGCCTGTCCACACACAGGCAGTAGCAGCCACGATGCGCGCACACC
>DATKQH010000295.1:0-7664 GCA_035532775.1 Streptosporangiaceae bacterium | reverse complement strand
TGTCCTTGCTCGGGCTCATCGTCATCCCCAGGCTGTCGTGCGGGTTCCCAGGTCCATCATGGCTCCCGGGCCGGTGCCAGCGGCCAGGCAACCCGATCTATCTAACCCCCACCGTCCGGTACGATGTCGGGGCGAACCCTGGGCCGGGATGCCGGGTCGGCCAGGGTCACGCGCGGGTGTAGTTCAATGGCAGAACGTCAGCTTCCCAAGCTGATAGTGCGGGTTCGATTCCCGTCACCCGCTCCAGCTAGGTACGTGCAGGTCAGGGTCGGTGTCCTGAGCCTTCGCCTTGATCACTCCCGCCCCGTCTTTGATCTTGCGGGCCATTAACGGGCCATTAGCCCACCGGGGCGAGCGTGCCCGCCTCTCCGTCGTCATCGTCGCCGTTGGCCTGCTCGGCCTGGACATGGGTGTCGATAGCGCGGGTGATCGCCTGGTCCGCACCGCGTGCCTCGTGCTGGTAGATCATGGCCGCACGCTCGCTGTCGTGGCCCATCCGGGCCATGAGATCCCGCAGCCCCGCACCGCTGGCCGCCGCGAACGTGTTTCCCGTGTGTCTCAGGTCATGGAAGTGCAGGCCCTCGGCACCGATCGACCTCACCGCGTACGGCCAGGCCGACATCCGGTTGAAGTTCCCGCGCCGCAGTGGGCCGCCCATGACGCCGGGGAACACCAGCGCTCCCGGCTCGTCCTTCACGAAGATCGGCAGGTGCTCGCGCAGGACCGGGATGATGGCCTGGGGGATACCGACCACCCGCCGCCCGGCCTTGGACTTGGGCGGCCCAAGCAGGATCTCGCCGGTTGACCGCTCCACGAACGCGGCCCGCACCCGGACGGTGCGCGCGTCCAGGTCCAGATCGCAGCGGCGCAGCGCGGTCGCCTCGCCCCAGCGCAGGCTGGCGAAGGTAGCCAGCAGAACGAGCGCCAGGTAGCGGCGGTCATAGTGGCAGTCGGCCCGGCCGTCGTCGGCCATCTGCCACAGCGCGCGCTCGGCTTCGGCCCGGACGGCGTAGACCTCGGGGGAGGTACGCATCTCGCCGTGCCGCCGGAAGCGGAGCCGGTACCCGCCCGCCGGGAGCTTGCGGATATTGCCAACCGGGCGGCGGCCGACCCGCTCAGCCAGCGCGAACGCTTGGGCGACGGTTAGCACTGGCCGCTCGGCGGCATCCTCGTCGCCAGCCCCGCGGATGCGGCACGGGTTCCGGGTGAGGATATTGTCTTCCTCTGCGGCCGTCATGAGCACCGCTCGCAGCAGCCGGTATGCCTTGGCCGCCATCGAGACGGACACGCCGTTGCCGAGCAGGGTTGCCCGCCACTCACGGATCATCGCCGTGGACACCTTGCCAACCGGCACCCCGCCCAGGTACGGCGCGATGTGCTTGCCGAGCAGCCATCGGTAGAGGTCGACTGTGCGCGGACGCAGCCCCGGACGTTGGGTAATCCAGGTCGCGGCGTAGTCGGCGAGCTTGACCTTGCCCCGGTCGGGGTCGGTCCACTCGCCCGAGGCCATCTGCGCCTCGATCAGCACCAGCGCCTTATCGGCGTCGGATTTGCGCTCGTACGTGTCTGGGCCAGTGCGCATCCGCCCGTCCGGCCCGGGATAGCGGATCTGGTACCGGCCGGACTCGCGTCTGCGGACGTTGCCGAAACGCCGGTGCCCCTCTTTGTTTGCCATCAGGCAACTCCCTTCATCTTGTGCCACATATCGGCGGTGGTCATCGGCCGGACCCGGCCCGCTTCGATGAACTCGGCCAGCGCCGATTCACTGATGCGGACATGGCGGCCGACCTTCACGAACTCGATCCGCCGTTGCGCGATCAGGCGGCGGACGAAGCGAACCGATGTGCTCATGCGCTCGGCGGCGGCTTCCACGGTCAGCAGGCGGCCGGTTGCCTCCCTGGCCATCACGCCGCCCTCCCGGTTGCCGAAAGATCCGGCGGGCTGTCCCCGGCCGCTCTGCGCCTGGCCTCGGCGAGCGCTTCTTGCCAGCGGATGCGGTCGGCGACGACGTGCAGCATGCGCAGTGTGGGTGGCATGTGATCGGGATCGCCGGGGGCGACAGGTTCCCAGGAGTACTGGCCGGGATCGGTTGCCGGAATCCCGAGCGTGCTCATCAGCCACGCCTTGCGGTCGCCGCGGTGATCGGCCAGCGTCTTGCCGGACCACTTGCGCGAGACCAGCACGCGACGGCCCGCATAGCCGAGATGTTCGCGGCGGTGTGCCTTTCCCTTGCAGCAGCCTGGCCGCAGGCCCGCGCGGGCATTCCTGGGCTGGATGCCGTACCGCAGCCAGTTCGCGCACGTCGGCGAGCACGGCTCGTACCGGAGCGCGGCGGCGACCCGATCAGCATGGGCGCGCTGCGCGTCGCTGTCCGCCTGGTGGCAATCGCTGACGTGCTTGGTCAGGTATTTGGTGAGGTAGCCGATGCACCGGGCGGCGTCCTTGGAGCCTGCCAGGACACCCTGAGCGTCGAATCGTGGCCCGAACCGGGCGACGTGCTGCGGCTCGTCCTCGGCGCCGATCGCATCGAGGGCGTCATCCCAGGTGGGCAGGATTTCCCCGGTAGCCAGGTCTAGGTAGTTGCCGCTGGCCTCGTGCCACACGGGCAGCTCGTCATCGTCGTACCGGATAGCCGACGTGTCCGGCCACCACACCTGGTGGTAGGTGGCGGCGAGCACCTGGCGCAGCTCGGACCGTGACACTGTGCCGCGCATCGCGATATGCATGTGCGGAGCCAGCCGCCGCTGCGGCTCGATGGCTGCGAAATACTGCACCTCGTAGCCGAGGAACCGGCGCAGGTTCTGGATGAACCGGTCGAACAGAGCCGCGAAGTGCAGCGCATCCCGGGCGGCCCGGCCGTAGTCGTAACTGTCCGGATCGGCCGGGGTTCCATCGGACTGCACGCGGCCGTAGCTCGGGCAGGTCAGCGTGACGAACATCGACGGGCGGAAGGTCTTGCCGTCCGGTGCCGTGTAGGTCTTCCCGACCGTCCGGGCGGCTACCTTGCGCCTGGGCAGGTCGGGCGCGTCCTGCCGCCGTCTGGTGGACCGGTGACGGCGTGCCGGGCGAGCAGGCAGCACGTTTCCGCGCAGGCCCGCGCGGGTGATCTCCTCGTCCAGCTCATCGTTCAGCGCGGCCAACTCGCCCGTGTCGTCATCTTCGGCCGCCGCGTGACCGCACTCGGCCTGGGTTTCGGCGCGCTTCTCGATCAGCCAGCGTTGCCAGTCGTCCGGGTCGTCGGGGTCAATGATCGGTTCGTGGTCAAGGTGCCAGCCTTCGCGGCACTGGGCGGCCCGCAGCGTCTTGGCCCGTTCGGCGCACGGTGCGCAGACCGAGGCAAGGGTGTGCCCGCACGGCACGAGCACCTGTTCCACCTGCCCCGTGCTGACATCGGTGCGGCGGAGCTGCACCGGCCGCAGGCATGCCCCGTGCTCAGCGGCGATCTGTCGCACTACAGAGCGCGCGAGCGGCATAGCCAGCCGCTGGGCGCGTGTCCCCGTCCTGGGCTGTTCCTGTTTCCCCGCCTGGGTCACCAATCACCGCCGTTTCCCTCGGCTGGCCCGTCCGGGCGGTCGCCACACGTGCGGCACTCCCAGCGCAGGTTCGCCGAGCCGTCATCGAGAAGGAACAGGCCCGCGCCGCAGGTCGGGCACGGCTCATCGGTCCGCCACGCCGTGACGTCGATCACCGGGCATCACCCGCCACCCGTGGGGCCGGGATGGTAGCGGTGTAGGTGGCGGTCATCGCCTGGATGTCCTCGTCGGAGACGAAGGCAGCGCGGACCCGCACCGGATCGGGAGCCGCTTCGAGCCTGACGAAGCCAACCCCGGCACCGATCACCGGTTTGGACGAGATCTCCTCGCACCGCGCGCCCCGGTTACGGGCACCGTCGCCGAGCACCATGTCCACCTGGGACGGCTCATCGAGGCGCAGCGCGATCTTGTCGGGGAACAGGTTGCGGATGTTCAGGACCTCTTTGCGTGGATCTTGAAGCGCGGCCACCACGCAGTAGCCGACCGCGCGGCCTTGAGTCGTCAGCGTGGCCAGCGCCGCGAGCGTGCGATCTCGCAGCTTGCGGTCGGCCTGGTAGGCGGTGAGGAAGGCGATCTCATCAACCATGATCACCGTGAATGGGAACTCAGCCGAGGCGGTGTGATCCCGCTGACGGCCCGCGAACCGCCGCGCCCGCGCCTGCATGTTCGCTACGGCGTCTTCGAGCAGCCCGGCGATGTCGGCCGGGTCGGAGGCGTACCGGCCGTACCGCTCGAACAGCGCCCGGCCGAACGCGAGTTCCATCAGCTTCGGGTCGCAGGCCCACACCGTCACCAACCCGGCGGCCATCGCGGGCAGCATCGCCCGCACCAGGCACCACAGGTACGAACCCTTCCCGGCACCCGTGGCCCCGGCGATCAGCAGATGCGTTCCGTGCAGCCTGATCAGGAACGGCGCGCCGTCCTCACAGCGGCCCACCGGCAGCGCCCGCAGGTCGACCCGTTCGGGCACCGGGAGCGCGGGCATCGGCTCGGCCAGCGCGTCGCGGCGGACCAGTTCCAGGACGACCATCCCCGGGGCACCGCTGCGCACCCGGCACATGTGCACCCGGAACCCGTGGGCTAAGCCATCGGCCTTGTCGGCGAAGTCGGTGGGGGACTGGCCCGACACCAGCCGGACCATCACCCGGTCTGTGCACGGAGCTGCCGCCACCCGGCCGAGCACTGGCAGCATGACCTGGCCCCGGTACGTCGGAGCCAGCCCGGCAATCGTCATCACCGCGCGCCAGTGCCGCCGATAGAACCACCACCGCCAGCGGCACCGGATCGGCACTGTGACCAGCCGGGCGTACCAGTCCGGCCGCCACAGCCGCAGTGTCACCAGCGCGGTCACAGTGACGTTGGCCAGGACCACGACACCGGGCCAGCCCGTCTCCGCCCACGTGGCGATCACGATCCCGGCCGCCGCGTCGAGCAGTGGGTGAAGGATCAGGAACCAGATCACCCGGACCAGGAGCCGGATGAGCTGAACCAGCCAGATGACCCATTCGGGGGTCCGGTGCACCGGCGAACGCCACACCGGGGCCGCGAACGGATCGGCGTTGTCTACCTGGGCGATCTGCTCGCCCGTCACGTTGCGCATTAGGCTTGAGCCCTCTCTACGGTTTGCTGGCCTGGGGAGATACCGGGGGCGGCAGGAATGCCCGTTCCTGCCGCCTAACCCGTGCTGATCACGCCGCAGCAGTCCCGGACCCGTCCGCCTGGTTCGCGACGGCGAGTCGTTCGACCTCTGCGGCATAAGTGGCGACCTGATCGGCTAGGTTCCGCGCGATCTTCGCGTCGTTGCTGGTGACTTTCTCGGCACGCGGGCCGATGCGTATCGAGACGTCGCCGTGCGCGATGCTCAGGTGCGGCTGATCGGTGCCCGCACCGGGAACGGCGATCCAGGCGTCGTCATCGAGGTAGAACGACACCGTGATCCGGGTTGGCTCGCCGCGCCTGGTGATGATCGTCGTGTAGGTGTAGCCGCCGCTCATGCCGCCGCGTCCTTCGCGTCCGCAGCGGTACGAGCCGCCCGGCCGGCCGGGCGGACCCCCGCCGCCTTGAGCGAGTAGGCCAGCCGTCCGGCCTGGTTCACGTACGGCGTCACCGTCATCCCGGCGAACTCCACCGGCACGAACGGCATCCCCGCAGAGGCCGCGGGCAGCACTGGCTGTGCGGCGGCCGCCAGCTTCACTTTGAGCGTCTTGTCCCGCGCGGTCGGGTCGGCGTCGATCACTTCAATGACCCACACCGGCTGGCCCGTGGCCTTGTCCTTCGCCTGGACAAACCGGTCACCGCTCGATGCGTCGAAGTCCCGCATCGGCTCGAATCCCCCGGCCGCGAACGCGCCATGCGGGAACACGTGCGCGAACTCCACCGGGATCGGACCCTGTAGTGCCATCTGAGCCCCTCTTCTGCCGCCAGTCGTACTGACGACAACTCGACTTGTTGAGTCGAGCGTATCTGAAGAGAAGCAACTTGACAAGACGAGTTATCGAGAAGGAGTTACGCGGAGAACGGGTACAGATCCTCTAGCTCGTGAAGATCCCCGGGCAGCACCGCATCGACCACTTCCAGCGGCCTGTCGTCGGCGTCGTAGACGGCCAGGAGCAGGTTCAGCACGGCACTGCGCTTGGCGATCTTGAGGAGCCGGGATTCGTCCGCGGTCGCGAGCCGCGAGCGTATCCGCTCGGCGACATGATCGAAGCGGACCCGCTTGACCGCGTGCAGATGCTGGTGAACGCCCCCGGGGATCGGCTGAGGCTTGGCCAGGTCGGTGCCCTCGGCCACGTCGAGTGGGAACCAGGACGACACAAGCTCGGACGGTTCGCCGTCACGCTCGATGAGCTGACGGCGCAGCAGGGCAGGAGTGTCCGGCGGCGTGCGCAGCAGCGTGGCCACCGCGGGAGGCGCGGGGGTCCGCCCGACGTCGAGCAACTCGCCCTGCCCGGCCGCCCCGGCCTCGTCAATGATCAGCTTTCCCGGCCGCGTGCGATCGGCCAGCACAGCCCGGTTCCGTACGAACGAGCCTCGGCCGTGCTCGCGGTCTATCCATCCCTGGCTCCGCAGCACTTCGAGCGCACGGACCACGGTCGGCCGGGAGACGGCGAACTCGCGCACGAGCTGCGTCTCCGAAGGGAGCAACGCGCCTGGGGGATAGGTCCCGTCACCGATACGCCGTTGGATCGTGTTGACGATCTGCGCATACTTCGGCGGCGAGAATTCCAGGTCAGCCATGACGACCGCCTAACAACTCATCGACTCGACTTGTCGATCAGCCTAGCGGTTGGCGTCACTCGATGTCACGGGGTCCGGTGTATCGGCCGCCGCGATGGTAGTGACCTGAGCGGGCGTCCGGTGCCGGTCATGCGTTTGGCCAGTCGAAGCGGGCCCAGACCGTACGGCCATCATGGTCGCCGTCGACTCCCCAGGCATCAGCGAGCGCACGGATGATGTCCAGTCCGTGGCCCCGTTCGGGGTCGCAGGCACCCGGAGTCCAGGGGCCGCCGTTGTCTTCGACCTCGATCCAGGCATAATCGCCTGGGCTGATCTTCCCACGGACGGTGAATGTCCCACCTACCAGCCGGGAGTGGCTGTGCAGGACCGCGTTGGTGGTTAGCTCGGAGACGCACACGAGCACGTCGTCCGCCATCGGGCAGCCGTCGAGTAATGCCCGCAGATCGGCCCGGACCGCGCCGACATGCTCCGGGCGGCCGGGGTAGGTGACACCAGTAGTGCGCAGCGCAAGCGCTCTTGGTGCTGGCGTCGGCATCACTGCTGCACCGCCAGCCCGGTTCCGGCGCAGTCCAGGCACACAATCCTGATAGCGCCGTCTGCCATGCCCCGGACGAGCTGGCTGGCGACCCAGCGCCGGGACCCGCTGTACTTCCATCCCCGCCCACGGCACGACGAGCAGGCGTCGTACTCAGCTACCTGTGCGGCACTCATGCCGCCAAAGATCGCGCAATTGCGAGGCCCCGCACATAACCGGGCGGTATCCCCTGACGGCATATAGGCTCGCAGTCAGTAACGCCACATCGACGCTCAGGCACCGGACCTGACGGAGAGGGACTACGGCATGCCAGGCCGCCGCGTCTTCGATCTGATCGAGATCTCGGATCAGACCTGGCA
>DATKQH010000294.1:0-4453 GCA_035532775.1 Streptosporangiaceae bacterium | reverse complement strand
GCGAGCGCGGTCTCCAGGCACAGCGTCGCGTGCGGGACCCGCTCGGCGATCTCGATCAAGTCGGAGTCGGCAGGCGGGGCGTCGGCCCAGCGGTAGACGCCGCCGCCGAGCGCGACGATCTCCCGGCTGCCGCGCAGGCGGTACAGGCGCTTGTCGCCGACGCCGGCCAGTCGGGCCTCGCCGTAGGTGAACGTGTCGCCCAGCCGCTCCCGGAGTTCCGCGGCCTCAGCTGTCCTCATGGAAGGAGATCCTACCCATATCCGGGCTATCTGGGTAGGATTTCCGTCACCTGCATATTGCGCTCGGTGAGAGCCACCGTTCCGCTGTGAGTGAGCCAGCGCGCCGGTGGAGGGTGAGCCGGTCTTCCGTTGCCGAGTGAGCCGCGGCGCCGCCGCTGGTTGATGTTGGTGCGACCGTTCGTCGGATCCGTGTCGCCCGGACGCGGACGTGACGAAAGGAGTCGCCCTCGATGGTCGACTACAGACAGATCCTCCGGCTGCGCGCTGAAGGGGTGAGCCAGCGCGGCATCGCGGACGTGTTGGGCTGCTCACGCAACACGGTGGCGGCGGTGTTCGCCGCCGCGAACGGGGCCGGACTCGGCTTCGCGCAGGTGGCGGACCTCGCTGCTGACGAGGTCCGCCACCTGCTGGTGCCCGAACCGGTGAAGGCCGTCTCGGACCGGGTCGCACCGGATTTCGAGCATGTTCACCGGGAGCTGGCACGCCCGTCGGTGACGCTGCTGCTGTTGTGGAACGAGTACGTCGCGAACTGCCGCTCGAGCGGCGGGGTGCCCTACCGGTACTCGTTCTTCAACGAAGGATACCGCCGTTGGGTCACCTCGACGGGGGCGTCGATGCGGGTGGCCCGCAGCCCCGGTGAGTCGATCGAGGTGGACTGGGCCGGCGACCCGATGAGCTTCGCCGACCCGCTGACCGGCGAGGCGGTGGCGGCGTGGCTGTTCGTGGCCGCGTTCTCGTTCAGCGCGTACGCCTACGTTGAGGCGTTCGCGGACATGAGGCTGGGGGCGTGGATCGACGCGCACGTGCACGCGTTCGAATCCTTCGGTGGCACCGCTCGGCTGCTGGTGCCGGACAACCTGCGCACCGGGGTGTCCAAGGCCGACCGGTACGAGCCGGCGCTGAACCCGGCGTATGCGCGGTTGGCCGAGCATTACGGCACCGCGATCGTGCCCGCGAGGGTCAGGCGGCCGCGGGATAAGCCGGTCGTGGAAGGCAGCGTCCGGTTCGTCGCCTATCAGGTCGCCGCGGTGCTGCGGGATCGACGGTTCGTCGGGCTGGCCGAGTTGAACGAGGCCATCTTCGACGAGGTCGCCGAGATCAACGCCCGGCCGTTTCAGAAGCGGGAAGACTCCCGGGCGATCGTCTTCGCCCGGGACGAGCGTCCGCTGCTCACCCCGGCACCGCCGGTGCGGTTCGAGCTGGCCGACCTGCGCAAGGCGAAGGTCGCCCCGAACTACCACATTCAGCTGGACAAGAACTTCTACTCGGTGCCGTCGACGCTGATCGGACGCAGCGTGGACGTGCGGCTCACCTCGCACACGGTCGAGGTCTTCGACGGCGGCGAGCGGGTCGCCTGCCACGCTCGGCTCGTCGGCGTCCGCGGCCGGTATCAGACCGTGGCCTCGCACATGCCCGAAACTCATCGTCACCGGCTCGAGGACTGGACCCCGCACCGGTTCGAGCAGTGGGCCGCCACCATCGGCCCGAACACGGTCGCGGCGATCCAGGCGATCCTCGCCTCCCGCAAGATCGTCGAGCAGTCCTACCGGTCCTGCCTCGGTGTCCTGTCGCTGGCCAAGAAGCCGGGCGGGATGACCCGGCTGGAGGACACCTGCGCTCGGGCGTTGGAGGCGACACCGTCACCGTCCTACACGCTGATCAAGAAACTGTGGGCGTCCTGGCAGCCCGCCGACCCGCCACCGGCCCCGTCGCTCGGCGAGAAAGGCTTCGTGCGCGGCTCCGACTACTACACACCCGACGGAGGCCACGAGTGATCGACGTTGAGACCCTCGCCCGGCTCAAGGCGATGCGCCTGACCGGGATGGCCGAGTACTTCGAGAACCTCACGGACACCACCGGGAAGACCGTCTCGTTGACCGGCCCGGAGATGGTCAAGATGGCCGTCGACTGGGAGTACGAACGCCGGCGGGACAGCAAGCTGCATCGGCTGCGCAAGCACGCCGGCCTCGCCCAGCCCGACGCCGACATCGCGGACATCAAGGCCATGCCCGGCCGCAGCGTCGACACCGAGCTGATCTCCCGGCTGGCCGTCGGTGCCTACCTGCAAAAGCACCAGGACGTCATCCTGCAGGGTCCGACCGGCGCCGGGAAGACCTACGTGGCCTGCGCCCTGGGCAACAAGGCCTGCCAGCAGTACCGCAGCGTGCTCTACCTGCCGGCAGGCGAACTGTTCGACCGCATCACCATCGCCGAACGCGTCGGGGACAAGAAGCGCTGCCTCGACACCCTCGTCCGCGTCGAGCTGCTGATCATCGACGACTGGTTCCTCACCGCTCCCAGCAGGGCGCAGGTCCAGCACCTGCACACCCTCGTCGACCGCCGTCACAAGACCGCATCGACGATCTACTGCACCCAGCTGCCGCCCGCCCAGTGGCACGACCGGATGGAGGAGAAGATCCTCGCCGACGCGGTCGTGGACCGGATCACCACCAACGCGCACACCACCGTCCTCACCTGCGACGACTCGATGCGCAAGCACTTCAACCAGATCGCCTGAGGCACCTAGCGGGGGCGGGCCACCTCCAGTGGCCCGCCCCACCGGCGCCACGGCTCACTCAACACCGGCGCGGTGGCTCACCCGCACCGGAACCGTGGCTCACCGCCGAGCGGAACGGTGGCTCTCCATGAGCGCAATATCCAGAGATACGTCGCTCCAGGTCCACCAGGCGCTGCCTGTCGTCCGGCAGCGCCCGGCCACCCGCGAGCCGATAGCTCACGGTGATGAGCCCAGCATCGTCGATGCCGGCCGGCGATCCGTCGGTACGGTAGGGCTCGCCGAGCCGGCCAAGCGCGATCCGGAGCATCCGGGTGACGAGCGAGGCAGTGGGAGCCTGCACCGGGCGTGTGCCCGTGGTCGGCCGCGGCCCTGTCGTGGGGTGGGCCGGTGCGGGAGTCGGCGGAGCGGGGTGCCCCGCCGTCGCGACCGGCCGGGAACTGCGCAGGGCAGGCATCCCCGGGCGGCGGACCCGACCGAAGCTCACGGGCCCGGGGTAGATGCGTCGTTCTACTACCCGGCCGTGGGAGGAGGACGCATCGATCATCCAGCCGTCGCCGAGAGCGAGCCCGACGTGGCTCGCAGGGCGGCCGAAGAACACGAGATCACCGGGCAGCACCTGCTCGAGTGGAACCGGGAGCGCCCAGGCCTGCTGGGCCGCGGCGATGCGCGGGATGTGCACGCCACCTGCCTCGGCCCACAGCACGCTCGTCAGGCCCGAGCAGTCCCAGACGTGCGGTCCCACACCGCCCCAGACATAGCGGTCGCCGAGGTGGCGTTCGGCTGCGAGCAGCACAGCCGCGGCGGCCCGGTCCGGAGCCCGCCAGGCGGGCGGCCCCGCCGCGGCACCCGTCGCTCCCGCAGCCGCGAGTCCGACCGCGGCCACGGCTGCGAGGGTGACCCCGAGTGAGACGAGCCGGAGCCATCGGGTGCGCAGCAAGGGATCCTCCCAGGAGGCGCCCGAGGACGGCGCACACTGCCGGCGGCCCGACCGGGCTACCAGGGAGGTTCTCGGCAGCACTGGGGAGGCGCCTTGAGCCGATCAGCCCGCTGCGCCGTGGTACGGATGGGGTAACCCAGCCCCACGAGAGCCCCCGCCACAATGTTTGAACCTCGAGGCAACCTTCAGGCTTCCGCTCGCGTCTTAGCGGTAGGCGTCCCGGCGGAATCCGCTGACGGGGGAATCCTCGACGGACGCCGCACGTTGCCATAGCACGATCCCCAGACTGGGAGGCCCCCGATGTCCGAGCGAGTCCTGCGCGGCAGCCGGCTCGGCGCGACGAGCTACGAGACGGACCGCAACGCTGACCTCGCCCCGCGCCGGTCGGTTCGCTACGTCTGCCCGGCAAGGCACGACACAACTGTGCCGTTCGCGGTCGAGGCGGAGCTACCGGCGACCTGGCAGTGCCGGATCTGCGGCCGGGCGGCGCGCCTGGTCGACGGCCCCCCGCCGGTGCCGCGCCCGACGAAACCGGCGCGTACGCACTGGGACATGCTGCTCGAACGCCGCAGCGTCGATGCTCTCGAGGAGGTTCTGGCCGAGCGGCTGAACCTGCTGCGCGAGGACTCCTCGCGCCAGCGCCGACGCACCGCCTGATCCGAAAACTACGCCTTTACCGGGCAGGCGGCAGCGCGCGGCGGGTCGGCGTCGCGAGTGGTGGATCGGCGGGCTGTCAGGCGGGGGTGGCGAGTAGTTCGC
>DATKQH010000293.1:0-2912 GCA_035532775.1 Streptosporangiaceae bacterium | reverse complement strand
GGGACAGTTCTCCGACGAGCAGTTCGACGGCTTGGCGGACCTGGATGCCGAGGGTGCTGGTGACCTCGGCCTGCGCCTCCGCGCTGCGTGCGAACAGCGCAGCCAGGCTCGCCGAATGCTCGCCGTTCGGCTGCCTGGGGGGCGGCAGGACGCGGCGGGCGTGGAGCAGGCTGGCGAAGCCGCGCAGCAGGTCACGTTCCTCCAGCCACAGGTCGGCGTCGAAGACCGCGGTGGTGGTGGACTCGTCGGGCCGGGCGTGCACGAGGGCCCACAGCCCGCCGTTGGTGAGCAGGGCGAGGGGGGTGCCCCGGTGCCGGCACAGTTCGGCTGCCTGCTCGGCCGCGGATGGCAGGTCCCTGCCCGCCCGGGTGAGCGGGGTGTCCCAGGGCAGCCGGTAGATGAGCAGACGTTCGGCGCGGCCGTCCTGGCCGTCCGGCCCGTAGGCGACCGCGTCCGGCCGCAGTTTGCCGGAAGGCCCCGACCGGAGGTCGGCGGGGAGCGCGCCGCCCTCGGCGAGAGTGGCAGGCGTGTAGCCGAGCAGGTCGGTCAGCACGAGCTGGCACCAGGCCGGGTTGAGCAGGTCCGGGGCTGCCTGAACCTCGGCCCAGGCCAGGCGGAGCTTGTCGAGTGTGTCATCCGGGATGGTGTCCAGGCCCTGCGGGAACGCGTCGGCAAGCACGGGGACGGCGATGAACGGGCCATCTGGCCGGAGCAGGCCAACCCATTCGGCGTGGCGGCCGGCAACGGACAGCGGTTTACCGGCCGCTCCCCGGCCTGCTGCCGCGGCACCGGGGCGGGCCCCGCGCGGGCGGCCGGGGCGGTTGCGGGGCTGGTGGAACGCCATCAGGCATCCCCGCCCTTCGTGGTGGGAGCGTTCGCGATGGAGGCGGGGACGAGGAAGGTGATGGCAGCGGGGAACCACCTCGCCACCGGGTTGGCGTAGCGGCGGCGCAGCGCCGCCGTCTCCTGCTCGCGGGTGGCTGGCAGGGACGCCAGCCGTTCAGCCAGTGCTTCCCGGTCCTTGCGGAGCTGGTCGCGTTCGGACTCGATCTCGAACAGGCTCGCCTGGTACCAGTAGCCGGTGTCGTCGAGCGCTACCCGGATCGAGCGTTCCAGTTCGGTGAGAATCGTCTCCATGGCCGCGACTTCCTCGTCGCATCGGGTGGAGATAAAGGCGGCCAGGCTCCGGCGGCGAGCCGAGGACCGGTTGGCGAGGGTGCCCGAGAGCGGGTCGGCGAGGGCCGGCCACAGTTCGGTGATCCGGCCGAGGACGTGATCGGGCGGCAGCTCCTCGGTCGCGGTGGCGAGCCAGGCCTTCAGGTCGTCCTCGGTGGACCGGACCAACCGGCCCGCCGCGATGGTGCCGCCCGCGACGACGACTTCCTCGTGCAGCCGGGTGCCTTCGCCGCCGGTCACCACCACCCGGATGTGACCCAGAACCGCCGGGGTGCGGAGCACGTCACCGGGCACGATCCGGGCGGTCACCCGGGTGAGCCGGTGCTGCTGTGTGGCCGCGGTGGCACCGGACCACAGTTCCGCCCGCAGCAGCCGCAGGCACATCTGCACCAGGCGGTGGCCGAGATGAAGGAGCACCACATCGGTGCGTTCCGCCGCGACGTCCTGGTCGAAGGTCACCGGCCGCTCCTGGCCGGTGACCGGGTGGTAGAGGCCTTCGTTGCGGGCCTGCCCCCACGCGCCGGGCAGGTCGGGAAGGCGGAAGCACTGTCCCTTGAACCCGGCCGGGGCGGGCGCGTCGGAGAGGTCCTTGTGGTGGGCGAGGCGCAGTGCGGTCCGGACGACCCGCTCCACTGTCTGCGGCGAGAGATTGAGGTCGGCGCGGCTCTCGGCGAGCGTCGCGGTGAGCTTCTCCAGGGAACGGGCGAGGTCGCGGTTGATCTTCAGTTCGGCGCGCTTGGCGCGGCTGGCGATCTCGACGTCGGCGGTCTGCCAGTCGGTGCGCTTGCCGAGCATCTTCTGCTCTACCTGGGCGGCGATCACCTCGCCGGCGCTGCCGAGGTCTTCACGGATCTGCTCGACCTTCTTGGCGGCAACATAGAGGAAGTGGAGTTCGTCCTCCAGCGTGCTGCTCTCGCCGTCCTGTTCGCCGCTCAGGAGCGCCCCGGCATGTGAGGCGCCGGTACCGGGCTGGCTTGCGCTCTCCCATCCGGCGGGCACGAAATGGAAGACTTCGACCTCGGCCGCGTGCTGGCCATGCCGGTCGATGCGGCCGTTGCGCTGCTCCAGCCGGTTCGGGTTCCAGGGGATCTCCCAGTGCAGCAACTGGTGGCAGTAGGCCTGCAGGTTGATGCCCTCACTGGCGGCGTCGGTCGCTATCAGGATGCGGACCGGGTCCAGGTGCGGCGATTCCTGGAACACCGACTTGATCTGCTCCCGCTCGTCCTCGTCCTGGCCACCGTAGAGCAGCTTGATGCGCTCGGCCGGGAACCCGGCCCCGATCAGGCGTTCGTGCAGCCAGCGCTGGGTGTCGCGGTACTCGGTAAACACGATGACCCGCTCGTCGGACCAGTTCCCGGGCCTGACAATCGGGTCGAGCCAGGCGCGGAAGGCGGTGAGCTTGGAGTCGGGGCGGTCCTGGGCCTGGCGCGCCCACCTGCTGAGCCGCTGGAGCAGATCGCGTTCATGCTGAGTCAGAGGCGGCGCGACCCGCCGGACCGCGCCGAGCGCCTCGGACTCGCTCTGCCGGTAGGCGGCGTCATCCTCGGCGGTCTCTTCGAGCCGCTCGATGAGCGGGCGGAGGATGCTCGCCGTGCCTTTCGTGACCGCTCGCTCCATGCCGGCGGAACTCGTGTCGCCCGTGCTGCCGTCGGCTGCGGTACCGCTCGCTGCGGCTGATTCCTGGCCTTCTGCCCTGTGATCCGCCGCCTGGGTGCGTCTCGACATGGTTGCCAGGT
>DATKQH010000292.1:0-3532 GCA_035532775.1 Streptosporangiaceae bacterium | reverse complement strand
CACCCTCGCCAAGGACAAGCCGTTCTCCTTCCTCGACCATGCCCTCCGCTGCGGCGACTCCCTCGTCGGCCTCATCTCCGAGTCCCAGATCGAGGCCTTCCACCTCGACCCGGACACCGGCCGCCGCATCAACGCCCGCCTCTCCGGCGCGATCGACGAGATTGTCGGCCCGATCCTGACGCGGGTCAGGGAACTGCGCGAAGAGATAGAAGCCGAACCCGTCCGCGACGCCCAGCAGGCCGACGTTCTCGGCGGCAAACTTCGCGAGGCAGAACGCCTGACGGCCCGCCTCCGCGATCTCGCCGACGCAGTCGCCGCCTCAGCACTGTCAACTGCGGGCCAGTCGGAAGACACCTTCAACGATCGGCTGACGGGCATCGCTGACGAAGTCCAGCGGCTCCTGACCGAGAACGTGCCCGAGTCACCGCTGGAACGCGCGCTCCGGGCGAAACTCGACCCTTGGCTCCAGGGTCCCCGCACCGAACCCATCCGCCCGCTGCACTGGCCTCTTGAGTTCCCCGAGGTCATGCGCAATGGCGGCTTCGATGCGGTTGTGGGCAATCCACCGTTCCTCGGCGGCCAGCGACTCACTGGGCAGTTGGGCGAGGACCTCCGCGAGTACTTGATCCGACAAGTCGGACGGGAGAAGCGGGGCAGTGCCGACCTTTGCTCCTATTTCCTACTGCGTGATTTATCACTCGCTCCCGTCGGCAGGGTCGGCATCATAGCCACCAACACCATTGCCCAGGGTGACACGCGCGAGGTTGGCCTAGATCAGGCGGTGGACCTCGGCTGGGCGGTCTACCGTGCAGAGAAGTCGCAGCCGTGGCCAGGAACCGCGGCGCTAGAGGTATCGCTAGTCTGGGCAGGGCACCCTAACGGGCAAGAGATCCGCGTCCTCGACGGGCTCCGAGTGGCAGGGATATCGCCCTCACTCGATCCGCCGTCGAGAATTCCTGGCAATCCCTATCCGTTGGCTGCTAACGCGGATCAGTCATTCATTGGTTCGTACGTGCTTGGTTTGGGCTTCATCCTCGACCCCGAGGAAGCGCGAGCCCTGATCGACAAGAATCCGTGGAATACAGCGGTTCTCTTTCCGTACCTCAACGGCGAGGATCTCAACTCGCGTTGGGACTGCTCTGCGCGCAGATGGGTCATAAACTTCCACGATTGGCCCATCGAGCGTGCGAGGGAGTACGACGAAGTCTTCGCAATCGTTCATACCAAAGTACGGCCCGAACGCCAGCGAACTCGGCCGGATGGCACATACGTGTTGCGAAAGCCGCTTCCCCAGCGCTGGTGGCAGTACGCAGAGAAGCGACCAGCCCTACGTCGAGCTATCGCAGATCTCGAAACTGTCCTAGTGATTGCGCGCATTAGCCGTACCGGTAAGCCGGCATTCGTGCCCAGTAATCAGGTTCAAAATGAGAAAACCGTGATCTTTGCGACCGATAGACATGCAATGCTTGGCCTGCTCTCATCTTCAGTTCATTCGGATTGGGCCTGGGCTTACTCGGCAACTCTGAAGGCCGACCTTCAGTACACGCCATCGGATTGCTTTGAGACCTTTTCTCAGCCTCAGCCGACAGGTTCGATGGATCGGGTTGGGGCGGAACTGGATTTGTTCCGGCGTGGGGTGATGAAGCGACGACGGGTTGGTCTTACAGCTCTATACAACCTTGTGAATGACGAAAATACGCGAACCGAGGACACCATTCGGTTGCGGGAGATTCACGTCGAGATCGACGGAGCCGTGCGGGAGGCGTATGCGCTGGATGAGGAGAGGGAGCCTGCGATTCGGGAGTACGAAGCGCGGGTCGCATCGGCACCGCTGCCAGCCTGGCGGGAGATCGAGCTTGGACATGGGTTTCATGAGACGCGGCAGGGGGTGCGGTTCACGATCAGTCCGCAGGCGCGGGTGGATGTGCTGGACAAGTTGTTGGCACTGAACCACTACCGGTATCAGCAGGAGGTCGAGCGGGGGCTGCACTCCGGGAAGGGGCGTGGCGCGTCCAAGAAGAAGGGTGTGGGGCACGCGCCGACGGGTTCCGCCGGGTTCGAGGACGGCAGCTTGTTCCCACCGGATGGAGCGATGTTCTGATGGGACGGCTCAGCGGGGCGGCGCTCACCAGTGAGGGGGGCGGGTGAGCGAGGTTCAGCAGGTCATTCTGGAGCCGCCTTCGGCGGCGGCTATCCGCGAGGAACTGCATGGGCTGGTCCTCGCTGACCTGCATGGGCCGCTGGGTGGGGAGACCGAGGAGTTCGGCGGGGAACGCCCGACTGACCGTTACATCCTGGGGCGGCTCGCCCCGGCCGGGACCCTGATCGAGCCGGACACCCAGGACGAGCCTGCCGACACCGACGGCGCCGATCTTGGTGAGGACCAGCCGGAGCCGTCCGCGCCGAACATCGCCAGCCTCGCCCCCTCGGCACTCGGCTGCACCATGTACGTGGCCGGGGACACGACTGAGCTTGCCATCCGGGCTGGGTGGGCCTGGTACCGGCGCACTGAGTCGAGCAGCGAAACCCAGCCCGGCCGGGTGTGGCAGCGGGTGCCGGTGCATGGCTCCGCGACGATCACGCTGACCGATGGGGAACTGGGACCCAAGCCGCTCAACGCGGAGTACCCGCAGGTCGTGGTGCGCGGGCGGGCTCGTCGGCATGAGGGCAACTGGCTGGTGTCGCTGTTCCTGGTCAACGCGCAGGCGCGGCCGTCCACACTGCCGGACTCGGCGTGGCTGTTCCAGATCACGCTCACGCTGACCGGACCCGGCCGTGCGCCGGTGTTCCTGCCCCGGCCGGACGGGATCAGCGGAGGCGACCAGGCCGACAAGGCCGAGCAGCGGCGGCTGGCCATGGCCTACCGGGGCTGCCCGGAGTTCGCGGTCGGGCACGGCGCGGGCGTCCACGCCAGCGCGGCGGAAAGCGACCCGATGCGCGCGGTCGAGATCACCACAGCGGCCGTCCCCTCGTATGAAGTCCCGTTCACCGACGTGCCCACCCCAGGCACCGACCCCGACCTGGCCGGACTCGACGGCCTCGTGCTCGACATGAAGCGCCTGTCCGAAGCCGACCTGCCCGGCCTGCTCGCCGGGCTCGCCCCGCTGGTCGCCGGCTACCGCGCCTGGATCGACCAGCAGGAGACGCGCATCCCGGATCCGGCCAGCCACCTCGGCGGCTACACCCAGGACGCGACCGAAGCACTCGCCGCGGCCCGCCGGGCCGCGGACCGGATCGAGGCTGGCATCGACGCGCTGCAAACCGACGAGTCCGCGCTCGCCGCGTTCCGGTTCGCCAACGAGGCGATGTACCTGCAACGGGTGTACACGCTGGCGGCCGAAGCCCGCAGCCGGGACCAGGCGCTCCCCCTCGACGCGGCAGTCACCGCTGCCGACGAGCCGCGCAATCACACCTGGCGGCCGTTCCAGCTCGCGTTCGTGCTGCTCAACCTGCCCGCCCTGGCCGACCCCACGCACCCGGAGCGGTCCGCTGGCAGCACCGGGCTCGCGGACCTGCTCTGGTTCCCTACCGG
>DATKQH010000291.1:0-25555 GCA_035532775.1 Streptosporangiaceae bacterium | reverse complement strand
GCTCTTCGACAAGGTTTGGCAGCGGCACCTGGTGGCCAGCCCCGAGGGCGAGCCGCCGCTGCTCTACATCGACCTGCACCTCGTTCACGAGGTGACGTCGCCGCAGGCGTTCGAGGGACTCGAGCTGGCGGGCCGGACGGTCCGCCGTCCCGACCTGACCGTGGCCACGATGGACCACGATGTCCCGACGATCAACCCGCTCGGGCCGATCACCGACCCGCTCGCGGCCGAGCAGATGGCCAGGCTGCGCAAGAACTGCGAGGCCCACGGCGTCACGCTCTACGCGCTCGGCAGCGCCGAGCAGGGTGTCGTCCACGTCATCGGCCCGCAGCTCGGGCTGACCCAGCCGGGCATGACCGTCGTATGCGGCGACAGCCACACCTCGACCCACGGCGCGTTCGGCGCCCTGGCCTTCGGCATCGGCACCACTGAGGTCGAGCACGTGCTCGCCACCCAGACCCTGCGCCAGGTCAAGCCGCAGGCGATGGCGGTCACCGTGGACGGCGAGCTGCTGCCTGGCGTGACCGCCAAGGACCTCGTGCTCGGCATCATCGCCGAGATCGGCACGGGCGGCGGCACGGGCTCGGTGATCGAGTACCGCGGCGACGCGATCCGCGCGCTGGACATGGCCGGCCGGATGACCGTCTGCAACATGTCGATCGAGGCGGGCGCGCGGGCCGGGATGATCGCACCGGACGACACGACCTTCGCCTTCCTCGGCGGTCGGCCGCACAGCCCGAGGGGCGCGGACTGGGAGCGGGCGCTCGATGACTGGCGGTCTCTGGTCACCGACGACGGCGCGGTCTTCGACCGGGAGGTGCGGATCGACGCCGCCACGCTGCGGCCGGTCGTGACCTGGGGCACCAACCCCGCTCAGTCCGTCACCATCGACGGCGTGGTACCCGATCCCGCCTCGTTCGCCTCGGCGGCGCAACAGCAGGCCGCGCAGCGTGCGCTCGACTACATGGGGCTGACGCCGGGCACCGCAGTCAGGGACATCGCCGTCGACACCGTCTTCATCGGCTCGTGCACCAACGGGCGCCTCGCGGACCTGCGGGCCGCGGCCACCGTGCTCCGCGGCAGGAAGGTCAGCCACGGCGTCCGCGCGATCGTGGTGCCCGGCTCGGCCAGGGTCAAGGCCGAGGCCGAGGCCGAGGGTCTGGACGCCGTGTTCACCGCGGCCGGGTTCGAGTGGCGGTCCGCGGGCTGCTCGATGTGCCTCGGCATGAACGGCGACATCCTGGCGCCTGCCGAGCGCAGCGCGTCGACGAGCAACAGGAACTTCGAAGGCCGGCAGGGTCCCGGCGGCCGTACCCACCTGGTCTCGCCCGCGATGGCGGCGGCGACGGCCGTGGCCGGGCACTTCGCCGTGCCCGGTGACCTGGAAGGAGCGCGCTAGATGCGAACAGTGCAGAGCGTCGAGGGCCGCGCGGTCGTACTCGACCGCCGAGACGTCGACACCGACCAGATCATCCCGGCCGCCTGGCTGAAGCGGGTCGAGCGAACCGGGTTCGGTGCCGGGCTGTTCGAGGCCTGGCGGGCCGACCCCGGCTTCGTGCTGAACCAGCCCGCGGCGGCGGAGGCGAAGATTTTGATCGGCGGGGCCAACTTCGGCTGCGGCTCGTCCCGCGAGCACGCCGTCTGGGCGCTCCAGGACTTCGGGTTCGATGCGGTGGTCGCGCCGAGCTTTGCCGACATCTTCCGCGGCAACAGCGTCGGCGCCGGGCTGGTGACCGCGCAGACCGACGAGGAAGGCGTCGCGGAGCTCATCGAGGCGCTGGCCGCCGACCCCGGTGCCCGCGTCGTGGTCGACGTGGCCGCGCGCACCGTCGCCGTCCCGTCGGCCGGGCTGAGCGTTCCGTTCGCCCTCCCCGACTACGCCCGCTGGCGGCTGCTCGAGGGACTGGACGACATCGGCGTGACGCTGCGGCATGCCGACGCGATCGCCGAGTACGAGCAGCGGAGGCCGGATTGGCTGCCGGTATCTGGCCCCCGCGCGCACGCCACCGCCTGACATGCCTTATCGTGGGGGGCGGCGGGCAGCGTCGCCTCCCACGGCACCTCATAGCTCTTGCCCATCCCCAGACTCACGGAGATTCTCGATGATCAAGATCATCCAGTTCCGAGTACTCCTTATCACGTAGCGCGAGCCTGGTGACGGGCTCGCGCTACTCCTCCTCGGCCGGATCGGCCAGGAGGTTTTTTGTTTCGCGAGCAACCTAGAAAGACCTGAAGAAAAGGAGCACACCCCGTGGAAGTGACAGGAGCCCAGGCGCTCGTCCGCAGCCTGGAGTGCCAGGGAGTCGATGTCATCTTCGGCCTGCCTGGCGGTGCGATCTTGCCGGCCTACGATCCGCTGCGGTCGTCCTCCCTGCGGCACATACTGGTCCGCCACGAGCAGGGCGCCGGCCACGCCGCCGAGGGTTATGCCTGGGCCACCGGCCGGGTCGGCGTCTGCATGGCCACCAGCGGTCCGGGCGCGACGAACCTGGTGACCGCGCTGGCCGACGCCTACATGGACTCCGTTCCGATGGTGGCGATCACTGGCCAGGTGCCTACCGCGATGATCGGCACTGACGCCTTTCAAGAGTCAGATATAACGGGAATCACCGCGCCCATCACCAAGCATAACGAACTCGTCACCGACGTGGAACGCATCCCGGCGGCGATCGCCGAGGCCTTCCACATCGCCGCGTCGGGCCGGCCGGGCCCCGTCCTGGTCGACCTGCCCAAGGACATCCTGCAGGCCAAGTCCACCTGGTCCTGGCCGCCGGTGCTCGACCTGCCCGGTTACCGGATCCCCGGGCGGCCTGACGCCGAGCGGATCGCGGCGGCGGCCAGGCTGCTGCACCAGGCACGGCGTCCTGTGCTCTACGTCGGCGGCGGCGTGGTCAAGTCGGACTCGCACGAGGCACTCCGCGAGCTTGCCGAGACGGTCCAGGCGCCGGTCACGACCACGCTGATGGCACGCGGCGCGTTCCCCGACTCGCACCCGCTGGCGCTCGGCATGCCGGGCATGCACGGCATGTACGCCGCTGTCGCCGCGCTGCAGGAATGCGACCTCGTCGTCGCGCTCGGCGCGCGGTTCGACGACCGGGTCACCGGCAAGCTCGCGGCGTTCGCGCCGAAGGCGAAGGTAATCCACGCCGACATCGACCCGGCCGAGATCGGCAAGAACCGGACGCCCGACGTGGCCATCGTGGGCGACCTGCGGACCGTCATGGGCGAACTCGCGCGGGCGGCACGGGCACTCGTCGACAGCGTGGGGCCAACCGATACCGCGGACTGGGTCGCCACCACGGCGGGCTGGAAGCGCAGCTTCCCGCTGCGCTACACCCAGGACAGCGACGGGCCGCTGAAGCCGCAGCACGTGGTCGAGCGGCTGTCCGCGATGACCGGAGGCGACGCGATCATCGTCGCCGGCGTCGGCCAGCACCAGATGCACGCATCGCAGCACTACACCTTCACCAAGCCGCGGAGCTGGATCAACTCGGGCGGGGCCGGCACCATGGGCTTCGCGGTGCCCGCCGCGATGGGCGCGCAGGTCGGCAGGCCCGGCGAACTCGTGGTGGCGATCGACGGCGACGGCTGCTTCCAGATGACCGCCCAGGAGCTTGCCACCTGCGCGATCGAGGGCATCCCGATCAAGGTACTGATCTTCAACAACGGCTTCCTCGGCATGGTCAGGCAGTGGCAGGAGCTGTTCTACGAGGAGCGCTACTCCGAGGTCCACCTCGGCACTGCGATCCCGGACTACGTCAAGCTCGCCGAGGCGTACGGCTGCGCGGGCCTGCGCTGCGAGCAGTCAGGCGACGTCGATGCCGTGCTGGAGAAGGCGCTGTCGATCAGCGACGTGCCGACGGTCGTCGACTTCCGCACCCACGACGCCGAGGGCGTCTTCCCGATGGTCCCGGTCGGCCACGCCAACGACGACATCGTCCTGGGTCCCGAGTTCACCGCCGCCGAGCAGCGGGCCGCGGCGCGCAAGGAAGTGATCGCGTCATGAGCACGCACACCCTCTCGGTTCTGGTCGAGAACAAGCCAGGCGTGCTCGCCCACGTCGCCGCGCTGTTCTCGCGACGGGCCTTCAACATCACCTCGCTGTCGGTCGGCCCGACCTCAGACGAGCGGGTCAGCCGGATGACCATCGTGGTCGACGGCGCATCCACGCCGGTCGACCAGGTGCACAAGCAGCTCGAGAAGCTGGTCCGGGTGCTGAAGGTGGTAGAGCTGGACGATGACGCGGCGATCGAGCGCGAGCTTGCGCTGATCAAGGTGTCGATCCAGCCGGACATGCGCGGCGAGCTGCTCGACGTGGCCGCGTCGTTCCGGGCGAACGTCGTGGACATGGGGCCGGAGACGATCGTGCTCGAGGCGGTCTGCTCGCCTGGGCGGCTCGACTCGCTGCTTGAGCAGCTCGATCGTCACGGGACTTGCGAGCTTGTGCGGACGGGGCTCATTGCTATCGGGCGGGGCAGCGGGACGATCACGGACGAGGAAGCAGGGTTGGCTGTCTGCGCATAGGTAATGCCGGGCACGCCTGAACGGCTGTGCCCGGATCACCTATGTGCAGACGGGGACTGTTGCCGGGATTGCGGCAACAAGAGACAACGAGAAAGACCAAAGAACTAGAAGGGGCTTGTGGAATGGCGACGGTGTATTACGACGATGAGGCGGATCTCGGGCTGGTGCAGTCGCGCAAGGTGGCGGTGCTGGGTTACGGGTCGCAGGGGCATGCGCATGCGCTGAGCTTGCGGGACTCGGGGTGCGATGTGCGGGTCGGGCTGCCCGAGGGGTCGAAGTCGCGGGCTAAGGCGGAGGAAGCCGGGCTGACGGTGGGGTCGCCTGCTGATGCGTGTGCGTGGGCTGATCTTGTGATGGTGCTGACGCCGGATACGGGGCAGCGGAAGCTGTATGCGGAGGCGATCGGGCCGAACCTGAAGGCAGGGGACGCGCTGTTCTTCGCGCACGGGTTCAACATCCACTTCGGCTATGTCACGCCGCCCGCTGATGTCGACGTCGCCATGGTGGCGCCCAAGGCGCCCGGTCACACCGTGCGGTGGCAGTACGAGGCTGGGCAGGGGACGCCGGTGCTCGTCGCCGTGGCTCAGGATGCCACGGGCAAGGCGTGGGACCTGGTGAAGTCCTACGCCAAGGCGATCGGCGGGACGAAGGCGGGCGCGCTGGTGACGACCTTCAAGGAGGAGACCGAGAGCGACCTGTTCGGCGAGCAGGCCGTTCTCTGCGGCGGGGTCACCGCGCTGGTGAACGCGGGCTTCGAGACCCTGGTCGCGGCCGGCTACCAGCCAGAGGTCGCTTACTTCGAGTGCCTGCACGAACTCAAGCTGATCGTCGACCTGATGCAGGAAGGCGGGATGAACTGGATGCGCTACTCGGTCAGCGACACGGCCGAGTACGGCGACCTGACCAGGGGCCCGAGGGTGATCTCCGAGCCGACCAGGCAGGCGATGGCCAAGATCCTGGCGGACATCCAGTCGGGCGAGTTCGCCAGGGAGTGGGTGGCCGAGGACGACGCGGGCCGGCCGAACTTCGAGCGGCTGCGCCGCGAGGCGGCGGACAGCCGGATCGAGCGCGTCGGGCGCCCGCTGCGCCGGATGATGAGCTGGCTCAACGCGCCGACTGACCAGGAGGACGAACTCTGATGGGAGACCACGTACGCTCCTACGTCGTCGCGCACCTCCCCGGTGACGGGATCGGCCCCGAGGTCACCGCCGTGGCCAGGGATCTGGTCGACCGGGCGGGCAAGCGGCACGGCTTCAGCATCGACTGGCGGGACTGCCCGCTCGGCGCCGGCTACTACCTGCGCACCGGCCAGGTCCTGCCCGACGAGGTTCTGCAGGACCTGCGCAAGACCGACGCCATCATGCTGGGCGCGGTCGGCAGCCCGTCGGTCCCGCCCGGCGTGCTGGAGCGCGGCCTCCTGCTCCGGCTGCGCTTCGATCTCGACCTGTACGTCAACCTCCGGCCGGCTAGGCAGCGGCCCGGCGTGGACACCGCCGGTGCTGACGACCTTGACTTCGTCGTGGTCAGAGAGAACACCGAGGGCCTGTACGCCGGGGCCGGCGGCATCGTGCACCGCGGCACCGCATTCGAGACCGCGACCGAGGAGTCACTGAACACCCGGGCCGGCGTCGAGCGCTGCGTTAGGTACGCGGCGGCGCTCGCGGCCAAGCGCACCGGCAAGCTCACGCTCGTTCACAAGACCAATGTGCTGACCAACGCCGGCAGCCTGTGGATGCGCGTCGCCCAGCAGGTCGCGGCTGAGCAGCACGTCCAGCTGGACTACGCCCACGTCGACGCCGCCTGCCTGTACATGGTAAGCGACCCGGGCAGGTTCGACGTGATCGTCACCGACAACCTCTTCGGCGACATCATCACCGACCTCGCCGCGGCCCTCACCGGCGGCCTCGGCCTGTCCGCGAGCGGCAACCTCAACCCGGACAAGACCGGCCCGTCGATGTTCGAGCCCGTGCACGGCTCGGCGCCCGACATCGTCGGCACCGGCAAGGCCAACCCGGCCGGCGCCGTCCTGTCCGCCGCCCTGATGCTCGACCACCTGGGCGAGCCAGCCGCCGCCGTAGACCTCGATTCCGCTGTCGACGCCGTCCTCGGCGCCGGCGGCCAGCCGACCACACAGGCCTGGGCCGAAGCACTGTCCGCTCAGCTCGCCCATACGGAGGTGACCCGATGACTGCCGCAGGAGAAAGCTGGGCGGAGGGCAGTCCCGCGGTGCCCGGCGTTGCGAAGCCTGCCGGCACCGTGGGGTCTGCCGCCCGACCGGCGGCGACAGGGGGTCCAGGCGGGCGCGCCTGCGTCGAGATGTACGACACGACATTGCGGGATGGATCGCAGCAAGTCGGGCTGGACTTGACCGTGGAGGACAAGCTGCGGGTCGCGGCGGCGCTCGACGCTCTTGGCGTGGACGTCGTGGAGGGCGGGTGGCCGGGGTCGAATCCGAAGGATAAGGAGTTCTTCGCGCGGGCCGGTGACCTGCCGTGGCGCAATGCCACGCTGGCGGCCTTCGGGGCGACCCGAAGGCCCAATCGGTCGGCTGATGGCGATTCCGACCTGGAGACGCTGCTGGTGGCGAACACGCCGATCGTGACGCTGGTCGGCAAGGCGTGGACGCTCCACGTGGACGAGGCGCTGCGGACCACGCGGGAGGAGAACCTCGCGATGGTGGCGGACTCGGTACGGTACTTCGCCGGCGAGGGCCGCCGGGTGGTGTTCGATGCCGAGCACTTCTTCGACGGGTATGCCGCCGACCGCAGCTATGCGCTCGAGGTGCTGGCCGCGGCCACGGAGGCGGGGGCCGACACGCTGGCGCTGTGCGACACCAACGGCGGGACGCTGCCCGACGACATCGTGCAGGTGGTACGCGACGTGCTCGGCGGGTTCGGATCAGTCAGGGTGGGCGTCCACTGCCACAATGACTCGGCCTGTGCCGTGGCGAACTCGCTGGTCGCGGTCGGGGAGGGTGCGACGCACGTCCAGGGGGCGGCCAACGGCTACGGCGAGCGGTGCGGGAACGCGGACCTGTTCGCGGTCATCGCGGGCCTGGAGCTCAAGCGGGACTACGAGCTGCTACCGCCGGGCAGGCTCGGCGCGCTCGCTGCGACGGCACGGGAGATCGCCGAGCTCGCGAACCTGCCGTTCGAGCCCCGGCAGCCGTATGTGGGGTCATCGGCGTTCGCGACCAAGGCGGGGCTGCACGCCTCGGCGATCGCCCGGCGGCCTGACGCCTACTCGCACGTGGATCCCACCAGGGTTGGCAACAAGGCGAACGTGCTGGTCAGCGAGCTAGCCGGGCGCAGCAACGTGCTGGTCAAGGCAGCAGAGATGGGGCTCGACCTGACCTCGGATCCCGGTCTGGCGACGGAGGTGCTGGACGAGATTAAGGCGGCCGAGCATCGCGGTTACGCGTTCGAGGCGGCCGATGCGTCGTTCGAGCTGCTCGTCCGCAAGGTGACGGGCCGCCGCCCGGCCTTCTTCGAGCTCGAGGGGTACCGGGTGGTGATCGAGCGGACCGACGGGCCAGCGGGGGGAACTGGGGGGTCGTCCCCCCGGACCAGCACCGACCGCAGCGAGGCGATCGTGCGGCTGGTGCTCGGCGAGCAGCGGGTGGTCGCGGTCGGCGAGGGAGTCGGGCCGGTGCACGCTCTCGACCAGGCCCTGCGCAAGGCGCTGGCCGAGCTGTACCCGGAGCTGGCCGACATCCACCTGGTCGACTACAAGGTCAGGATCCTGGACGGCAGGGCCGCCACGAGCGCGGTCACCAGGGTCATGCTCACCTCGGCTGACCATCAGGGCGAGTGGACGACCGTCGGAGTGTCGGACGACATCGTCACCGCGTCCTGGGAAGCTCTTGCTGACGGGATCAGTTACGGCCTGCTCCGCGCCGGCGCCGAAGCCCTCGTCCCGGCCTAGCCATGAAGCCGGATTCCATGATCGTGGTGGCTTTTCGTGCTAAAGCGCGGTCAACCCACCATGATCATGGAGCCTCTAACAGGAGACTGCGATGACGAACCTGCCGCGGCCGCGCAGCGGCCCGCTGACCACCGGTCCGGCCCGTGCGCCGCAGCGGGCGATGCTCCGCGCGGTCGGACTGAGCGAACACGACCTGGAGCTGCCGCAGGTAGCGGTCGCCTCGTCGTGGAACGAGGTGACCCCGTGCAACCTGCACCTGAACTCGCTCGCCGTCGCGGCCAAGGAGGGCGTCAGGCAGGCAGGCGCCGTGCCGCTCGAGTTCGGCACCATCGCGGTCTCCGACGGCATCTCAATGGGGCACGAAGGCATGAAGGCGTCGCTGGTCAGCCGCGAGGTGATCGCCGACTCCGTCGAGCTCATGGTGCACGCGGAGCGGTTCGACGCGCTGGTTGCCATCGCTGGCTGCGACAAGTCGCTGCCCGGCATGCTGATGGCCTGCGCCAGGCTCAACGTGCCGGCGGCGTTCCTGTACGGCGGCACCATCCTGCCGGGATGGGCACTCGGCAGGTCGCTCACCATCCAGGACGTCTTCGAGGCGGTCGGGGCGCAGGCGGCCGGCGAGATGTCCGACGCCGACCTGCTCGCGGTCGAGCGAGCGGCCTGCCCGGGCGCCGGATCGTGCGCCGGCATGTACACGGCGAACACCATGTCGGCGTGCGCCGAGGCGCTCGGCATGGCGCTGCCGGGCTCGGCCTCACCGCCCGCCGTCACCGCCGAGCGGGCCGCGCTCGCTCGCGCCACCGGCGAGGTCGCGGTCGCCGCGCTGGCGGCCGGGCTGCGCCCGCGCGACATCATGACCAGGACGGCGTTCCTGAACGCGGCCGCTGTGGTGATGGCGACGGCTGGCTCCACCAACGCTGTGCTGCACCTGCTGGCGATCGCCGCCGAGGCGCAGGTCGAGCTGACCCTCGACGACTTCGACACGATCAGCCGCCGTACCCCGCATATCGCCTCGATGCGCCCGGCCGGCCGGTTCGTGATGAGCGAGCTCGATCAGGTCGGCGGGCTCCCCGTGGTGCTGCGCGAGCTGCTGGAGGCCGGGCTGGTCGACGGCGACACCATTGCGGTGAACGGCCGCACCCTGGCCGAGAACGTCGCTGATGCCGGGCGCCCGGACGGCGACGTGGTCCGGCCTGCGAGGGACCCGATCAGCACCGAGGGCGGTCTTGCGGTGCTGCGCGGCAGCCTGGCACCGAACGGCGCCGTGGTGAAGGTGCCTGGCCTGGAGACGCTGCGGTTCGAGGGGCCGGCCCGGGTGTACGAGCGTGAGGAGGAGTGCTTCGCCGCAATTACCAGCGGCAAGGTCGCCAAGGGCGACGTGCTCGTGATCCGCTATGAGGGACCGAAGGGCGGCCCGGGGATGCGCGAGATGCTGGCGGTCACGGCCGCGCTCAAGGGCGCAGGGCTAGGCAAGGACGTAGCACTCGTGACAGACGGGCGGTTCTCGGGCGCCACGTTCGGCGCCTGCATCGCGCACGCCGCGCCAGAAGCCTTCGATGGCGGCCCGATCGCGCTCGTTGCCGAGGGCGACCGGATCGTGCTCGACGTGCCGCAGCGGCGGCTCGACCTGCTCGTCGACGCCGGCGAGCTTGCCCGGCGGCGGGCGGGCTGGAAACGTCCTGCGCCGAATTACACCAGCGGAGCGCTGGCCAAATATGCGGCGCTGGTTTCCGGTGCCGACCTGGGCGCGATCTGCACGGCGCAGCCACGATGACGCAGCGCGCCGGGGGACGTCGATCAGCTCATCGCCAGGTAGCGGCTAGGATGACCGTTCGTCCGTCCTCCGCTGCACGTATGCGACAGAATGAAACACCGGAGGGCTGCGATCCGACCCCACCCCCGACCCGGAGGCTCGGCTCATGACTGAGGACTTGACACGCAGGCGCCTGTTCGGGCTGGCCAGCGCATCGGCAGCGGGAGCGGCCGGGCTCAGCCTGAGCGGATGCTCGACCGGGATCGGGGCCGATCCGACGCTGGCGACGCAGGCGGCTGACGCCTCCGCCGGGTTCGTGTCCCGTCCCGACCTGACGCCGCCGCGTATCACCATCCGGCGGTCCGGCCTCGGCGCCGATTCTCAGTACATCTTCCTCAACGCCCCGTTCTCGGGACCGGGGCATGGCGGGACGATCATCCTCAACCCGCACGGCGACTTGGTCTGGTTCGGACCGAACACCTCGGCCCGCCGCCACATGAATTTCGCCGTGCAGACCTATAACAGCCAGCCCGTGCTCACCTGGTGGCAGGGCCAGATAGTCGCGGGCTTCGGCGAGGGCGAACTGGTCATCGCCGACTCCTCGTACAAGATCCTGCATACCATCCGGGCCGTCGGCGGCCAGACCGCCGACTTCCACGAGTTCTACATCACCCCGCAGAACACCGCGCTGATCACTATCTACCGGCGGCACTCGGGCGTCGACCTGCGTGCGGTGGGCGGCCCGGCCAGCGGATACCTGGTATCCGGGGTCGCCCAGGAGATCGACATCACGACAGGGAAACTGCTGTGGCAGTGGGACAGCTGGGATCACGCCCATCCGCAGGTCGCCCTGACCGAGACGTATCAGCAGTTCGGCGTCGGCGACGGCGGCAACGGGACCCACGCGACCCCGTTCAACTACTTCCACATCAACTCCCTGGCTATCGACCAGGACGGCGACCTGCTGATCTCGGCGCGGAACACCTGCGCCATCTACAAGGTCAGCAGGCAGACCAGCAAGATCGTCTGGCGGCTGAACGGCAAGAAGTCCGACTTCACGATGGGGCCGCGGAGCAAGTTCTGGTGGCAGCACCATGTGCGCCCGCACGGCAATGGCCGCCTGACGGTCTTCGACAACGCCGCTAACGGCCCTACCGTCAACGAGAAGCAGTCCCGGGCGCTGATCCTCAGCGTCGACACCACGGCCATGCACGCATCTCTGAAGAAGGCTTACATACACCCAGGACAGCAGCTGGTTGCGGGAGCGATGGGCAGCGCCCAGCTGCTGGGCGATGGCAGGATGTTCGTCGGCTGGGGCACCGAGCCGTACTTCTCGGAGTTCTCAGCCGACGGGCGCCTCCTGATGGACGGGATCATCGAGAAGGGAGACGCGTCCTACCGGGCCTTCAGCCAGAACTGGAGCGGCCAGCCCACCGAACTCCCTGCGGCGGCGGCGCGGCACCGCACCGGCGGAGCCACCGTCTACGCGAGCTGGAACGGCGCTACCGAGGTCCGTTCCTGGGCAGTTTTCGCCGGGAAGACCAGAACGTCACTGACCGAAGTCGGCGCCGCGCGCAAGACCGGATTCGAGACGGCGATCGCAGTTCCGAGCAAAGGCCCGTACTTCGCCGTTCAGGCTCGCGACTCCAAGGGCCGTGCGCTGTCCAAATCGGCCACAGTTAAGATCAGCTGAGGTAACTGGGTATAACCGGTCTGCCTGCCCGCCGAGTCCTGGCGGCAGGCGGCATTCGATTCTCGGCGATTCCGGGCGTTCTTGACGGGATGTGCGCCTTCTGGCCTAGAATCGCTGGCCTTAGCTGAAGCTGTATGCGCACGTTGACTTCCTGGCGAGGTACCCGATGAACGAAGGCTGGACGCGGCGGCAACTGCTGAAGCGGACAGGCACTGCTGCCGCCGCTGCGGCAGGGTTCGGCCTCGCCGGCTGCGGGACAGGCAACGCTACCCAGCCCAAGGCGCACCGCCGGCTGAAGGACGTCCAGTACTTCATCTCCCGGCCTGACCTCAACCCGCCCAAGGTGACGCTCGAGCATGTCGCCCCGGGTCACAAGCTGCAGTACCTGTTCCTCGGCCTCGCCGCTTCCGGGCCCGGCCAGGGCGGCGCCATGATCATGGACACCACCGGCCAGCTGGTCTGGTTCTCCCCCGACACGACCGGCAACAACAAGCTGGACTTCGAGCTGCAGCGCTATCAGGGCAAGCCCGTGCTGACCTGGTTCCAGGGCCGGGTCGTCACCGGCGGCCACGGCGAGGGCGTGGCCATCATCGCCGACGACTCCTATCAGACCATCCATACCATCCGCGCCCACGACAAGCTCGAGGTGGACTTCCACGAGTTCAACGTCACGCCGCGGGGCACCGCGCTGGTCACCGCTTTCCGCACCCTCCGGTACGACCTGTCCTCGGTCGGCGGGCCGAAGGACGGGTACCTGCTCACCAGCATCGCGCAGGAAATCGACATCGCCACCGGCAAGCTGCTGTTCTCGTGGGACAGCCTGAACCACGTGCCGCTGAGCGAGTCGTACCTGGCGCTCAAGGACGCCGGCAAGAAGGCCAAGCCGTACGACTACTTTCATATCAACACCATCGCCGACGCCGGGGACGGCTCGGGAGACCTGCTGATCGGCGCACGGAACACCTGGTGCGTGTACAAGGTCAGCAGGAAGACCGGCAAGATCGTGTGGCGGCTGAACGGCAAGCTCACCGACTTCACGATGGGGCCGGGCAGCCAGTTCTACTGGCAGCACGACACCCGGCCGCACGGCCCCGACGTCCTGACGGTCTTCGACGACGGCTACGACGCCGTCATGCCCAAGGACGAGAAAGAGTCCAGAGCGCTGATTCTCGACATCGACTACGACCGGATGCTGGTCACGCTGCGCAAGCAGTTCACGCATCCCGGCGCGCTCGTGCTGGCCAGAGCGATGGGCAATGCCCAGCTGCTCCCGCACGGCGGCATGTTCGTCGGCTGGGGCACGAACCCGTACTTCTCCGAGTTCTCTGCCGACGGAGAGCTCCTGCTTGATGGTCGGCTCACCAAGGGCGACCCGACCTACCGGTCGTTCATCGGGGACTGGTCCGGCCATCCGCTCGAGCTTCCCGCCGTCGCAGCGAGGCACCGGGCTGGCGGCGCCACCATCTACGCGAGCTGGAACGGCGCCACCGACATCGCGTCCTGGACCGTCTTCGCCGGGCAGGCGCAGACCGCAATGACCCAGATCGGCTCGGCGCGCAAGTCCGGATTCGAGACGGCCATCGCGGTGCCGAGCATGGGGCCTTACTTCGCCGTGCAGGCACATGACGCGCACGGTCACCCGCTGTCCAGGTCAGCTCCTGTCAAGATCGCCTGAGCCCGGCCCGGCCGCGGCCCTGTACCTCCAGCGTGCTTGAGCTTTTAGGCTACGCACGCGTGCCGTAAGCAGGACGAGCTGATGGGCAGGGGCGATGGCAGACGGATTGTGGGCGCCGCAGCGGCGGTCGCTCACCGCTGGCCTGGCGGCGACGATAACGTTCGTCGCGGCTGAGGCGCTCGCTGTCGTCACGGTCATGCCGCTGGTCGCGAAGGACCTGAACGGGCTGAGCCTGTACGGATTCGTGTTCAGCGCCTTCCTGCTCGGGACGATGGTCGGCATCGTCGCGGCCGGCCGTGCGGCCGACCGGCGGGGACCGGCAGCTCCCTACGTGGCCGGGATCATTGTCTTCGGCATCGGCCTCACGATTGCGGGGCTGGCGCCGTCCATGCCGGTGCTGGTGGCCGGCCGGGCGCTGCAGGGGCTTGGCGCCGGAGCGGTGCCTGCCGTGGCCTATGTCGCCATCGGGCGCAGCCTGCCCGAGCGGCTGAGGGCGCGGATGATGGCCGTGCTCTCGACCGCGTGGGTGGCTCCCGGCCTGGCCGGCCCGGCCCTCAGCGCCGAGGTGGCGCGGCTGTTCGGGTGGCGGTGGGTATTTCTCGGCCTGCTGCCCTTCATCGCCCTCACCGGCCCGCTCGCCATTCCTGCCCTGGTCCGGCTCGGCCGCGCGCCTGACCCCGCCGCGGACGGGCACCGGCTGATCGACGGTGTCGGTGTGGCGGCCTCCGCCGGCATGGTGCTGGCCGGGCTCACCCTGGCTGTCGGCTCTGCTAGTGGCAGCGGGCCGGCCGGCGGCGGCGGCGGCAGGACCTCAGCCAGCGTCATCATCGGCTGCGTCCTGATCGCGGCGGGCTGCGCGCTGGGCGTGCCCGTACTGCGCCGCCTCATGCCGCCAGGGACGCTGTCCGCCCGGTACGGCCTGCCCGCCACGATCCTGACCCGGTCGCTGCTGACGTTCTGTTTTTTCGGCGCCGACGCGTTCGTCACGCTCGCGATCACGATCCTGCGGCATCGCAGCCCGGTGGTGGCCGGCGTCGCAGTGACGGGCAGCACCCTGGCCTGGACGGCCGGTGCCTGGATTCAGGCCAGGATGAGTTCGAGGTGGGAGGGAAAGCGCCTGGTCAGGATAGGACTCGCGGTCATTCTGACCGGAATCGCCGGCCTGAGCGCGATGCTCAGGAGTGATGTCGCCGTCGCAATCGGCATCGCGGCGTGGACGATCGCGGGGCTCGGAATGGGCCTGTCCTACGCGCCGATCACGCTGTTCATGCTCAAGCGGGCGCCAGCGGGCCGGCAGGGGTGGGCATCTGCCTCACTCAACCTGGCCGACGTGCTCGGCAGCGCCATGGGCATTGGCATCGGCGGCGCGGCGATCAGCGCGGCGGTGCGATTCGGCTGGTCACTATCGGCCGGACTGGCGGCTGCGTTCGCGATCACGGCCGCAGCGGGGATCGTGGCGCTGGCCATCAGCCCCCGCCTTCCGGCCGGCCAGCGCAGCGCCGACGAATCGCCCCCCGCCGAGCCCAGCGAGGCAACCGAGGACAGCACAGCCGAGCCCAGCGAGGACGACCAGGACAGTCCCGCCGAGCGCGCCTCGGGCGGCACGCGGTAGATCAGCTCAGCCGGCCGCGCGGGCGATGGGAGCCACGACGGCGCTGGTCGCGCGGATGAGGTCGGCGGGGGCAAGCTGCACCTGCAGGCCGCGCTGCCCGGCGCTGCAGTACACGGTCGGCCAGTCAAGCGCCGCTGCGTCGACGACGACGGGCAGGCGCTTGCGCGGCGCGATCGGTGAGATCCCGCCAGTGACGTAACCGGTCGCCCGCTCGGCCGCCGCGGGCTGCGCCATCTCGGCCTTCTTGCCGCCGACGGCCTCTGCGAGTGCCTTGAGGCTCAGCTGGCCGGCTACGGGAACGACGGCAACGGTCAGGCTGCCGTCCACGCTAGCGATGAGTGTCTTGAATACCTGCCCGGCCGGCACGCCGAGCGCGGCGGCAGCCTCCGGGCCGTACGAGCCGCTCTTTTCCCGGTGGCTGTACTCATGAACGGAATGACCGATCCCCAGCCTGGCGAGTTCCTGAGTTGCTCGAGTGCCGCGGGCCGCCACATCGCAAGATTAGACGTGCCCGCGCTGGCACTCGTGCCTGGGTCAGCCGCTGATGATCGGTGCCTGGTCCTGGACCGCCAGCCATGGCTCCGGAGCCATCGTCAGTGCCTGCTGGTAGACGGCCTCGTAGCCTTCAGCCATCACCTCGACGGTGAAGCCGGCCTCGACGTGCTTGCGGCAGACCGCTGGCTCGAGCTGGCGCGCCAGGGCGATCCCGGCCGGAAGGTCGTCAGGATCGTCGACGATGATGCCGGTCTGGCCGTGCACGATCAGCTCGGGCACGGCGCCCCGGCGGAGCGCTACCACCGGGGTACCGCAGGCCATCGCCTCGATGACGACCAGCCCGAACGGCTCTTCCCAGCAGATCGGGAACAGCATGCAGGCCGCCCGGGACAGCAGGCGCCGCTTGGCCGCGGCGTCGGCCACGCCGTAGATCGTCACATCGCTGCCGATCCTCGGCTCGATCTCGCGCGAGAAGTAGGCGCGCTCGATCGGCTCGGAACACTTTCCGGCCAGGACGACGGGCAGGCCCGCCGCCCTGGCCGCGTCGATGGCCAGGTGCGGCGCTTTCTCCGGATGGAACCTGCCGAGGAAGATCGCGTAATCGTCTTTCTCGGCCCGAAACGGGAAGGTCTCCGAGCGGATCGCGTTGTGCACCGTGGCAGCCCAGCACAGGTCAGGCGCGCTTGATCGCTGCGCGTCGGAGATCGCGATCAGCTGGACGGTGTCGCCGAGCGCGCGGTAGTACTCGCCCGAATCGCCCGAGACCGGGCCGTGAGCGGTCACAACCGTGGGCGTGAGACGTCCTCTGGCCATCAGCGGGCCGGCCATCGTGTGGTCATGGATCACGTCGACGTCGAGTGCGTCCAGGATGCTCGCTACCTTGGCGGCGTGGACCATCTCAGGCATCGCCTCGCCCAGCTGGTCGGCCGGACCGACGTCGTACGTCGGGTGGAATCGCTGAGCTCTTGTCGCGTGATTGCCGGCACCGATCAGCGTTACCTTGTGGCCCCTGGCGACCAGTGCGTCGACTAGATCAGCGACCACCGTCTCGATCCCGCCGTATGCCGCGGGCGGAACGCTGAAATACGGCGGTGCCACCATCGCTATATGCATCTGCTGCGCTCCGACCGGAGCCTGCTGAGTTCGGGTGAGGGTCGAGCCTGTGGTGCTCACAGCGAACGCCTCCTTGCCTGACGGGATCACCGGCGCGGCTCGGGGCGCCGGTCGGGCGCCCAGTCCGGCCGAAAATGATCATGCCCGTCGACCGTGGCGCCAATGCTGCGAGAGCATTAATAAAAAGCCAATGGCTCGGTAAAGAGTTTACCTTTACAGGCTCGGTAATGCGGCAAGAAGTGCTATGACGGCTGCGTTTACGCTGCGTGTGGTGCACATTGTGGTGCCATCTTCTGGCGGCCGTCAGTGCCGCCAGTTCTCGGTAACCGCGTTATCGTACGGAGATTGTCGCTGATTGTCTGGGTAAGTGGGTGATCAGGGCCAAGTGCCCGTTCGCAGTCTGCGATAGTCCGCTGAAGCAGCTTGAGCGCATCGCTGAGCCGCCGCGCCATGTAGTAGGCGTGGGCGAGATTAGCGCGGGAGGTCAGCGTGTCCGGGTGATCGGGACCGAGCACCCGCTCGAAATCCGCCACCGTACGCTCGTAGACCGGAATCGCGTCCGCCAGCCGGCCGGCCGAATGGTAAGCACCTGCCAGGTTGCCCCTGGCGGTCAGGGTCTCCCGGTGATCAGGGCCCTGGAGCCGCTCCCGGGCGGCGAGCAGCCGCTCGTAGAGCGGAATGGCATCTTTCATCCGGTGCGCGGAGTGATAGCACGAGGCGAGGTTGCCCAGCGCCGTCAGCGTGTCAGGGTGATCGGTGCCGAGGCCGGACTCACGGCTCGCCAGCGCCTGGCGGTACAGGGCGATGGCCTCTTTCAGCCGCCCGGCCGTCCGGTACGCCAGCGCCAGGTGGCCGGCGGCGGTGACCGTGTCCGCATGATCCTGGCCCAGGGTCGCCTCCCTGATCTTGCGCACCCGGACGAAGATCGCGATCGCCTCGTCGATCCTGCTCGCCTGCTGGAGTGCCCGGCCCAGGTTCAGCGACTCGGCGAGCACGTCATGGTGCTCGGGTCCGGCCGCCTGCTCCCAGTCGGCAAGGTTGCGCTGGTACAGCGCGATGGCCTGGTCGGCCTCGCCGGCCAGCAGGTAGGTGCTCGCCAGCTGGCTGCGGACGCCGAGCGTGTCGGCGTGCTCCGGGCCCAGTACCCACTCACGGTCGGCGAGCACCCGGCCGTACACGTCGATTGCGGCCTCGTACATCCCCGTCGCCCGGTAGATCCGGGCCAGGGTGGTCCGGGCAGTCAGGGTATCGGGGTGATCGGGGCCCTGGACCTGCTCCCGTTCGGCCAGGCTGATCAGGATCAGCTCCCTGGCTTCATCGAGCCGGCCGGCATCCTCGCACGCCGCGGCTAGCTGATCGCGGATGGCCAGCGTCCGCGGGTGGTCACGGCCGAGCGCGCGGCCGCTGGCCGCGAGCATCGACTTCCAGTACGCGACGGCCGCGGCGGCCAGCCCGCTCTCGCCGAGGCTCTGGCCCGCCCTGATCAGGACCGGATGCGGCTCCGGCAGCCAGAGCAGGTCGCCGGCGATGCCGCCGAGCCAGCCGGCGCAGCCGCGCAGCGCCTGCTCGTAGACGGGGTCCCCTTCGAGCTGCGGCCACACCTCAGCGATCGCATCGGCTGCGGATCGCGCCGCGTCATCAAGCACGCTCGCGGGCACCAGCCTGCGGACCGTGTCCTGGACGACGGGATGGACGGCGACCAGCCCCGGACCGGCCGACTGATCGATCGCGACCAGGCTGCACTGGGCGAGGCTGCCGAGCGCGGTCATGACTTCGTTCTGGTCGGCCGGCAGGCCGCGGCCGTGCCGGGACAGGTAGCCGCACGTGGCCCGGCTCGCGGCGACCTGGACCGGCAGGCCAGCCGGGTCGAGCAGCGCGGCGAGAGCGAGCAGGGGCCGTGCCAGCCCGGCCGGCTGATACTGATCAGCGCGGTCGAGCGCGAGCGACCAGGCGACTTCGGCCGGCGAGACCGATCCGTCGGCCGAACGGCCGAGCAGTTCCTGCCTGCGGCCCGCGAACCTGATCCGGTACTGACGGCAGTCCAGAGCGGTGCCGACGATCGTGGTGGTCGCCAGCGCGAGCGCCAGCGGCATGTAGCCGAGATCCGCCGCGAGATCGACGGCCTCGGCGCGCTTGCCGGAATCCTCGTACAGCCGCGCGGTCAGGTAGCCGAGTGCCTCCCGCGGGCTGAACTCGCCGATCCGGCAGATCCTGGGGCCGGCGCCGGCTATCTCGGACAGGTCCGCGGAAGGATGGCACGTGACCAGGACCTGGCCGACTATCCCGGCCGGCCACAGCCCGCGAAGGCCGCCGGCATCTGTCACGTTGTCGAGAACCACCAGCCACCGGCGGTCAGTACGGCCTAGCCAGTCGAGGAATCGCGCGGCCGCCACATCGGGCACCACGCCGCGATCGGTGAGGCCGATATCGGCAGCGGCCCCGGCATAGCCCATCACGGCCGCGGACGGGCTCGACCCGTTCACCCAGACCTGCAGATCCGAGCGCCCCGACCGCGCCGCCGCCCGCAGCACGGCGGCCGCCAGGTAGGTCTTGCCGTATCCGCTCGGCCCGACCAGGACCGTCAGCGCCTGCTGGTCGCCACCTGACCGCTGCATGACCTCGGCCTGGCCAACATCGAGGCCGTAGCCAGTCTCAGGGCGCGGACTGAAGAAGTCAGTGACCCCAGGAGGCGATCCCGACCAGACAGGCCAGGTCACCGGGGGCATGGACGCGACTCCAGCCCGCCGCCTGGCACCCTGATTGCTCATGACCGCCTGATTAATGAATGCACGGCAGACCCATCGCTGCTAGACCGGCTCGGCATCCCAACAGTACGACGAATTGCCGGTCAATTGGCAGGTAACCACACAGACTCAGCGGAATCAGGCACGCCGTTACCGGGGCATTCGGCGCCACAAGGGCCTGGGTACCAGCCGCAGAACCCCGGCCGCGGCGGCGAGGCTGCGCGGGACCCAGACCAGCGCCGCCTTGCCGTCCAGTGCCTCCGCCACGGCAGCACCCACCTGAGCAGGCGTGGACGCGAGCGGCGCGGGACTCATGCCCGCGGTCATCCGGCCCGTGACGAAGCCCGGCCGGACCAGCAGCACCCGGACGCCGGTGCCAGCCAGCGAGTCGGCGAGGCCGCGAGTGAAGGCATCCAGCCCGGCCTTGGCCGCACCGTAGACGAAGTTGGCCCTTCTCGGCCTGATCGCCGCCACCGAGGACAGCACGACGATGGTGCCGAACCCCTGCGAGCGCATTCTCGCGGCCGCGGTGAGCAGCGTCGTGACGTGGCTGGTGAAGTTCGTATCGATCATCTGCGCCGCGAGCATGGGCTCGCGGTCCACCTCATCCTGCGCGGTGAGCACGCCAGTCGCCGCGATTACCAGGTCCACGGGGCCGCCGTCGAAGACCTGCTCGACGACGGCCTGGTGAGTATCTGGCGCCAGCGCGTCGAACAGGACGGTCGCGGCGCCGAAAGGCAACTCCTTGCCCGCGGCAGCCAGGCGCTGCTCGTCCCGGCCTGCCAGCAGCACCTCGGTGCTGGCCGGCGCCCTGAGCGACGCCAGGATGGCCAGGCCGATCTCGCTGGTACCGCCAAGCAGCAGCACCCGGCCGGGTCTGCCAAGATCGTCAAGCATTCAGGCTCCTTCGTCGAGCGGCTAGAGCCCGAGCGCGAACAGCGCTAGCCAGGCGATCTCGCAGACCACCATCACCGGGTCGCGGGCGATCAGGTCCTCCACCGGCTTGCTGGTCGCTCGCGCCGTCAGGCGGTCGAACCTGGCCAGCGCGGCGGTCAGCGCGACCGAGCTGATCAGGTGCCAGACTCGCATCCGGGCGTGCGGCTCCGCGGCAGCCCACAGGACATAGGAGATGACCATGATGGCCGAAACGGCGCGCTGCGCGATCCGGAGCGCCGGGGCCGAGTAGCCCCGCATCGCGGGCCTGTGCTTCGCTGAGTCGGCACCGAGCACGGTGAGCTCGGTATAGCGCTTGGCGATCGCCACCATCAGCGCGCCGAGGCTGCAGACCAGCAGGAACCACCCGGACGGCGGCACGTGCGTCGCCGCCGCGCCGCCGACGACCCGCAGGACGAATCCGGAAGCCACGCAGGCGAGCTCGACTACCGGTACGTGCTTCAGCCCGGCCGAGTACAGGAACGAGATAACCAGGTAGGCGGCGACCGCGGCCGCGAGCAGCGGCTCGCCGATCACCAGGCCTGCCCCGAGCGCGACGAGCACCAGGCAGACGGCCAGTGTCACGGCGTGCGGCACCGGCAGCCGACCCGCCGCCACCGGCCTGAACTTCTTGTACGGATGGCCGCGGTCCCGCTCCGCGTCGACCACGTCGTTGACGAGATAGACCGCCGAGGATGCGGCCACGAACGCGCCCACGGCGACCAGCGCGTACCAGAATCCGAAAGCGCGGCCGAAGGAGTCACCGGCCAGCGGCGCCGCGAAGACCAGCAGGTTCTTGGGCCACTGCCGCGGGCGCGTGCTCTGCACGACGGCCTTCAGCCACCGCAGCGGCCCCCGCAGGCGCGCGTTCGTCCCGCTCTGCGGCTCGGTCAGCCTCGCCGCCGGAGTTGGAACTGTCATCTGCTGAAGACCGCCGTGAAGTCTCGGTTGGAGGTGTAGTAGTACCGGTCAGCTGGCTGGATCTGGGTGGGCAGCAAGTTCACTGGCTGCGGATTCTCTGGATGATTTTTCGGCAGATAATACATGAAAGACATCCAGTCGGGATTGATATCAAGCTCCATGGCCGTCACGGACCCCGCCCGCTGGAGCAGGTTGGCAAGCGTGCGCACGTCGAGCGCGGGACCATACACGAAGATGATCCTGCCATTGCTGGTAATCCCGATGCCAGAACGCCAGACGTTGTAGCCGCCGCCGAGCGTGGCGCCCCAGCTCGCGATGACGTTCTGGTCCACCGACGCGGGAACGTGACTGTGCTCCACGATCGGGCGCAGGTTCTGGCGCACCGCGGCGATGTCGGGACCCATCTGCAGGGCGCCGCTCCCCCAGCTTCCGATCGCGAGGCGGCCGTTAGTGAAGTAGACCTCGGACGCGGCACCGCGCACGAGCCTGCCGTCATAGTGCCCGTGCAGGTAGAAGCCACCGCCCGAGGAGGCGACCCGGAAGCCGCTGTTGAATGTCGCCACCAGGCCGCGCCGGTGCCCTGGCGGCACGCTCATCGGAGCGCCCCAGTTGCCGTAGCCGGGGTCCTCGGTGCCCGGCCGCAGGGAGAACTTGAGCAGCCGCTGGTCCATCGAGACGACGCCGGCATAGTAGGACGAGTACGTCTTGCTCTGCCGCACGTAGGTCTTGAAGACCGCGGGCACGCCCTTGACGCTGACCGCGACCTTCCACTGGCCCTCGCCGGGCAGTGGCCGGCCGGCCGGCGAGCCGATGCTAGCCGGGATGATCGGAACGATCCCGTGGTAGTGCTTCTTCTTGTGGACCGTCTGGCCGCCGAGCTTCTTGAACGACACGTTGGGATTGCCGCCGGTCTTCGGCTTCTGGTACGTCAGCCACTCACCGAAGGTGACCACGGGGCTCAGGTAGTGGTTGCGTGCCCACTCGGCGACCCGCTCGGGCACGGTGCCGCCGCCCGGGACGGTCAGGGCGTGGCCGATCGACCAGCCCGTGACGAGGAGGAACGTTGCCAGCAGTGCTGCCAGCACGCGAAGCACCAGACGTGATCGCCGCCCAAATCGACGACCTCCGCGCGGGGACCGACGACCACCGCGCGGCGGCCACGGTGACGTGGACCGCGGCTGCCGGGCGTGTGTTACCGGTCGGGCCACGCAGACCTCCTCGTTCGCGTGCACATTCTGCCGTATTGCAGCTGTATTGCTCGGCTGTATTGGCCGTTAGCCTCAGCTAGCTGGCATCAGCCGACTGCCTCAGCCAGCGGGCCGCCGGCGGGCGGTGGCCATACGTGCTCCCGAGTCGCTCACTCTATGCGACCTTTGCGGGGCGCCAGCCACGACCTACCCCACATGAACGGGACAACGCGCACGTGTGCCGGAGAGTTTCCATCAGGCCGGCCAAACTGCGGCGATGGCCCATCCGCGCTCATCCCCCGCGGCCCGGGCACCCCGGCCCCGCCACTAAGCTGTCCGGCGACAGTTTCACCGGAAGGATCAGCAATGAGCGACGACAGCGCCGTCCAGCGGACCCTGGTCCTGCTCAAGCCGGACGCGGTGGCGCGCGGGCTCACCGGGCGGGTGCTCGCCCGTTTCGAGGATGCGCTGCTCAAGATCGCCGCGGCCAAGATGGTCTGGATGGACGCCGAGCTCACCAGGCAGCACTACTTCGACCTGGAAGAGCGGTTCGGCCCCGAGGTCTACAACCTGATGGCGCGGTTCATGCAGTCGGGCCCGGTGATCGCGCTCGTGCTCGAAGGCGTCGGCGCGGTGCCCTGCGTGCGCAAGATCGTCGGCTCGACCTATCCCGATCAGGCGGCTCCGGGCACCATCCGCGGCGACTTCGCCCACATGAGCAGGGCCTACGCGAACGCGAACGGCCTGCCGGTCGCCAACCTCGTACACGCCTCAGGTAATGCCGACGAAGCGGAGCGCGAGATCGGCGTCTGGTTCACCAAGGCTGAGCTGTTCGACTACCCCTCGGCCGCCCAGCAGTTCGCCTCCTGACCGCGGTGCCTGGCGTGGAAGAGAACCGGAACCAGCCAGACGAGGTCACGCGGGCCGCGCTCGAAGCTGTCTCCGAGGCGGTCGAGCTAGCCGACACCGAGCAGCGGCAGCGCCGGCCCCTGCGTGGTCGCGGGATCCGCGGCCGGATCAGCCGCCGGCTGGCCGGGCGGGCCGATCGCACCAGGGACGAGCGCCGGCTGAGCGCCACGCTGCGCGGTGCCGCCAGGCGCGGCGCGCACGTCACGGGGCGCGGCGTCTCAGCGGGCAGCCGCTGGCTGAGCAGTCAGGTGCTCGCGATGGCGCCTCGGCTTCCGGTCAGGGACCTGGCCACGCTGCGCGCCCAGTTCCCTGACCGGTCACCCGACGCGCTGGCCGACGCGCTGGTCGAGGGCGCTTCCCGCGCGTCTGCCGCGGTCGGGATGGCGGTCGGAGCCTGGGCGGTGCTGCCCTTCCTGCCTGCCGCCGGAGTGGAGATCGCGACCGAGACCCTGTCGGTCGTCGGCATCGAGATCAAGCTCGTGGCCGAGTTGCACGAGGTCTACGGGCAGGCCGTGCCGGGCAACGTCGCGGAGCGGATGACTGCTTACGTCGGGGCGTGGGCGCAGCGGCGCGGCGTGGCGCTGGCACCGGGCGGTCTCATGCTGGCAGCGGGATCTCCGCTTGCCCGGCAGCTACGCCGGCGGCTCGCCGCCCGGGCCGGCCGGAGCGTGTTCTCGCTCGGGCCGCTGCTGACCGGCGCCGCGGCCGGCGGGATAATCAACCGCAGGGAGACCCGCAAGCTGGGCCGCCTGCTCAGCGCCGACCTGCGCAAGCGGTCGCCGTATGCGGGCAGCTGGCCGGACCAGCCGGGCCCAGGGATCTACCGGCCGGGCCCGGGAATCTAGCTGCCTGGCCGGAGCCAGCGGTCAAGCCAGCTGAACTGCTCGGCCAGCACGTGCAGTACCGACTCCCTGGCCAGGTAGCTGTGGCTCTCCAGCGGCAGGACCACCAGCCGCGCGGTACCGCCGTTGCCCTGGATGGCCTGGAACAGCCGTTCCGACTGGACCGGAAACGTGCCCGAGTTGGCATCGTCGGCGCCGTGCACGAGCAGGATCGGCGCGCTGATCTGGTGCGCGTACCTGAATGGCGACACCCGGTCGTAGACCGCCGGCACCTCCCAGAGGCTGCGCCGTTCCGTCTGGAAGCCAAACGGAGTCAGCGTCCGGTTGTAAGCACCGCTGCGGGCGATCCCGGCGGCGAACAGGTCCGTATGCGCGAGCAGGTTGGCGGTCATGAAGGCGCCATAGCTGTGCCCGGCCACCGCCACCCGCGCGGGGTCGGCGATGCCGACCTCGGCCAGTGCCTTGACGTGCGCCGCCGCCGCCGCGGTGATCTGCTCGAGATAGGTATCGTTCTTCGTCTCCGGGTCACCGATCACGGGCATGGTGGCATTAGCCAGCACGGCATAGCCCCGCAGCACGAACCAGGCCGGGTCGGAGGCCGTGAGCCTGGTGAACCGCGTCGTGCTTCCGCGCACCTGCCCGGCCGTCCCGGCACTGCCGAAGTCGTACGGATACGCCCAGATCACCAGCGGAAGCCTGCCGTCGCGGGCGGCGTCGTAGCCGGGCGGGGTGTGCAGCAGCCCCGAGAGCTGGACGCCGTCGCCCCGGTCCGTGACGATCAGCTGCTTGCCCATGCCAGTGAGCTGCGGGTGCGGATCCGGCCACCCGGTCAGCCGCCGGGACTGGCTGGCACCCGGCCCAGGCTGGGCCGCGCCGACCGGGGTCAGGTAGAGATTGGGCGGCTCGGCCGGGCTCTCGTGCCAGATCACGGCCTGACCGGCGGCACCTGCCTCGAAGCAGAGCACGGTCTCGTACGCGTCGGCCGGGCTGGAGAAGAGCCTGGTTGTCTGTCCCGTCACCAGGTCGTAGCGGTCGAGGAACGGCCGTTCACCCTCCGGCGTCGCGCCGTCGCCTCGCAGGAAGATCGCGGGGCCGTCCTGCCGGACGGTCCTGGTGCCGTCCGGGTGGAGCCGCATCATCGGCGAGCCGGGGTCGGCGTAGTCGTCGTCTTCCGCGAGGTCGAAGATGACCTTGTTGCGGCCAGGATCAGACAGGTCGCACTGCCACGTC
>DATKQH010000290.1:0-5506 GCA_035532775.1 Streptosporangiaceae bacterium | reverse complement strand
CATGTTCCCCGTATCGGGGGCCGCCGTGCCGAAGACCACGGGCGCCGAGCGGTAGCGGCCCAGGATCTCGTTCAGCAGGGCCAGCTTGAGCTGGCCGAATCCGGGCCCGCCGAGGTCGCGGTCGAGGAACAGCGCCCACAGGCCGCGGTCCTTCACCTGCTGCTTGAGCGGGTCGGCCAGTGCCCTGGCCTTGGGACTGCGCGAGTACGCCGCGCCGGGGAAGACCAGGTCCAGCGGCTCCACTTCGGTCCGGCAGAACTCCTCGACCCAGTCAAGTTGCTGCTGGAACTCCGGCTCGGTCGAGAAATCCCACGCCACAAGGTCCTCCCGAAGGGGGCTAGCCCGGTCCGGCCAGCTTACTAGAACGTGATTCTAAAAGCTCGCTCGGTCAGCGTGCCCATCCGGGGATGGCGGCGAGCCGGCGCATCAGCACGGCGAACTCGTCGAACGACAGGCTCTGGTCCGCGTCCGACAGGGCCTGCGCCGGCGACGGGTGGACCTCGATGAGCAGCCCGTGGGCACCCGCGGCACGGGCCGCCCAGGCCATCGGCGCCACGTAGGACCGCAGGCCGGTGCCGTGGCTCGGGTCGACGATGATCGGCAGGTGCGATCGCTCCCGCACGACCACGACGGCCGACAGGTCGAGGGTATTGCGGGTCGCGCTCTCGAACGTCCTGATCCCCCGCTCGCACAAGATCACCTGCTGGTTGCCCTGGGCGACCACGTACTCGGCGGCGGCCAGCCACTCCTCGATCGTGCTGGACAGGCCGCGCTTGAGCAGCACCGGGCGGTCCACCTTGCCGACCTCCCGCAGCAGGTCGAAGTTCTGCATGTTGCGCGCGCCGATCTGCAGGATGTCGGCGGCCTTGGCCATCCGCTGGACCTGATCCACCGCCATCACCTCGGTGACCACCGGCAGGCCGCTCTCGCGGCCGGCGTCGACCAGCAGGTCCAGGCCCTCCCAGCCCAGGCCCTGGAAGGCGTACGGCGACGTCCTGGGCTTGAAGACCCCGCCGCGCAGCACGTGCGCGCCGGCATCGCGGACGAACCTCGCCGTGGCGCTGATCTGCTCGCTGCTCTCGACCGAGCAGGGCCCGGCCATCACCACGAAGCCGTCGCCCCCGACGAGCAGGTCGCCGACGCGCACGATGGTGTCGGCTTGCCGGGCGGCCCGGTCGACGAGCTTGTACTGCCTGGACCGCCGGACCGCCGGGACCTCGGCGGCGGCCACGGCCTCGAGTGCGTCGGCCGGGGACTCGCCCGCGCTCTGGTCGGCCAGGTCGCCGGCGTGCGGCCGGTGCCGCAGCGCCTTCGCCGGGTAGCTGCCGAGCACCTTGATGTACAGCGCGGCCGACCGGAGCTCGTCTAGGGCGGCGGTAGTCCGCGGATCGGCGACGTTGCCCTCGAAGTCCAGGAAGAACAAGTATTCCCACGGCCGGCCGGGACGCGGCCGTGACTCCAGCTTCGTCAGCGAGTGACCGCTGCCGGACAGGATCTCCAGGCACCGCAGCAGGGCACCTTCCTCGTGCCTGGTCACCAGGATCAGGCTGGTCTTGCACGGAATCCGGACGTCGACCGGGACCGGCGAGGCCGACAGGACCACGAAGCGGGTGTAGTTGTCCGGCGAGTCGGAGATGTTGTGCCGCAGCACCACCAGGCCGTGGGCTGCCGCGGCTTCCGGCGAGCCGATCGCGGCCGCGGTGGGGTCGCCCGCCTCGGCCACGGCGCGCATCGCCCCGGCGGTGTCGAAGTAGCTCGTGGGGACCGCCTGCGGGAGCGACTGCAGGAACTGCGCGCACTGCTCGAGTCCCTGCGGGTGGGACATGATCCGGCGCAGCGAGGAGAGCGGGACGTCGGCCACGGCGGCGAGGCAGTGGTCGACCTTCCAGGTCTCCTCGCCCACGATCGACAGCTCGTGCTCGCGCAGCAGGGCGTAAACCTCGTTGATGCTGCCTGCCGTGGTGTTCTCGATCGGCAGCACGGCCAGGTCGCGGTCACCGGCCAGCAGCGCGGCGGCCGCCTCGCGGAACGTGCGGAAGCCGGTCAGGTCGCCATCCAGCCCGCGGCCGGCCAGGTACTTCTGCGCGGCGGCGTCGCTGTAGGCGTGGGCGGCGCCCTGAAAAGCCACCCGGACGCGGCCGCCGTCCTCCGCGGTCAGATGCCTGGCCTGCTGTGCCACCGAGTCGCTGATCAGCTCGCGGAAGATGCGGCGCACCAGGCTGGCGGACACGCCGAGGTCGGCGGCCACGGCCTCCACGCCCGCCAGCACCGCGCGCTCGCGGTCCGCGTCCTGGATCCGGGCTGTCCCCTGCTCCTTGGCCTGCGCGATCGCGGCGATGATGCCGCTGCGCTGCGCGATGAGGTGCACGATCCCGCTGTCCACGTCATCCAGGCTCTGGCGCAGCCCGGAGATGTCCTGCTGCTCGCTCACTATCCCCCCAGTCGGGCTCGCCTCACCCAGCGGTTCTACCACTGCCGCCGGCCGCGCGGGCCAAGTCGCGCTAGGCGGCCGGGTACGGGCTGGCAACGGGGCCGGGGGCATCGCCCGCCTGGCTCTGGTCGCCCAGCCCGACCGCATTGCGTACCCACGTGCCGATCCGGTTGATCAGCTGCGGTCCGATCGCGGACTCGGCATGACCGAACCCGGGAATCAGCCAGATCTCCTTCGGGTCCCTGGCCGCCTCGTAGATCTGCCGAGCGTGATCGACCGGGAAGAACTCATCCATGTCGCCGTGCACGATCAGCAGCGGGATCGGCGAGATCAGAGCGGCCGCGTCGTCGGGCGGCAGCGGCACCGGGTCCCACTTGCCGTTGCTGATCCTGGTCTTCAGTATCGCCTTGGCGAACATGCGGCCGGTCCTGTTCTCCACCGCGAGGTGGACCAGGCGCATCGGCCGCGTGCCGCGGTAGTACCAGCGCCCAGGGCTGCTGACCGCCACGACGGCGTCCACATCGCCGATCAGGCCGCCGTGCCGCAGCACGATCGAGCCGCCCATCGAGAACCCGACCGTGGCGACCCGCCGGTAGCCGAGTTCCCTGGCATAGCCCACCGCGACGTCGACGTCCTTGATCTCCTTGTCCCCGACCGTGGACACGCCGCCCGACCTGCCGTGGCCGCGGAAGTCGAACGTGACGACACCACCGAACTTGTTCAGCCTGGTGGCCACCTTCCACACGCCGGGACGCTGCCAGTTCTGCGTGAAGCCATGCGCGAGCACGATGCCGAGGTCCGAGTCACCAGGCAGGTGGGCGGCGTCGATCGGGACGCCATCGTCGGTAACGATGGTTCTGGCGTACGGCACGGGCTTGCTCATAGGTACATTCTGCGTGAAGCACGAACGTGGTCCGTCGCCGCGGACCCTGGGAGGGACGAAACAGTGCCAACGCCTGTATTGCGGATCTGCCAGCAGGCACGCGCGGCCGCCGCCACGACCCGCGAGCTCCACGCCAGCGTGAAGGACGCGGTCCTGCTCCGGCTGGCCGGCGCCATCGACGCGGACCGGGACCGGCTACGGGCCGCCAACGCGATCGACGTCAGCGCGGCCAGCGCGGCCGGGTTCCCGGCCACGGTCGTCGACCGGCTGACGCTGACCGACGCCAGGATCACCGGCATGGTGAACGCGGTTCGCGCCGTCGTCGGCCTGCCCGACCCGGTCGGCCAGGTGGTCAGGGGCGCCGTACGGCCCAACGGGCTGCTCATCGAGCAGGTCCGCGAGCCGCTCGGGGTGGTCGCCGTCGTCTACGAGGCACGGCCAAACGTGACCGTCGACGTCGCCGCGCTCTGCCTGAAGTCCGGCAACGCCGCTGTACTGCGCGGCTCGTCGGTCGCCGCGCGCACGAACGGGGCCATCGCCGATGTCATCGCCGAGGTTCTGACCGGCCAGGACGAGGTACCGGAGCACGCGGTGCAGCTGATCCGCGACAACTCAAGGGACGCGGTGATCGAGCTGCTGACCGCTGATGAGTACGTGGACCTGCTGGTTCCGCGCGGCGGGCCGCGCCTGCTGGCGACCGTTCGCGAGCACGCGACGGTGCCCGTCGTCATCGACGGCGACGGGAACTGCCACGTCTACGTGGACGCGTCCGCCGACCCGCAGATGGCCACGAGCATCGTCGTCAACGCCAAGACGTCGCGGCCGAGCGTGTGCAACGCCGCCGAGACGCTGCTCGTGCACGAGGCCATCGCCGGGACCTGGCTGCCTGACGCGCTCGGCGAGCTGCACAAGCTCGGGGTCGTGGTGCGCGGGGACGAGCGGGTCCGCGCGATCTGGCCGGATGCCGAGCCGGCCGCCGAGAGCGACTGGGGCACCGAGTATCTCGACCTGATCCTCGCGGTCCGGGTCGTGCCGGGCCTGGACGAGGCGCTGGCGCACATCGCCCGGTGGGGAACGCGGAATTCCGAGGCGGTCGTGGCCCGCGACATCGCGGTGGCGCGCCGGTTCGCGCGGGCGGTCGACTCGGGCAGCGTGTTCGTGAACTGCTCGACCCGGTTCTCCGACGGAGGCGAGTTCGGGTACGGCCTGGAGATCGGGGTGTCGACGCAGAAGCTGCACGCCCGCGGCCCGATGGGGCTGGAGGCGCTGACCTGCGTCAAGAACGTGACCTGGGGCACCGGCCAGATCCGGGTCTGACCGCCGGCCGGCTCGTCGGCTTTCATGATCACTGACATCTGCCGACGGCTGCTGTCAGAGAGTGTCCGTGATCATGAAGGTTCGCAGCGGAAGACCACGAGCGAGTCGCGGTGGACCGCGTGCATGTCGCGGACAGCACGGCGGCCCGGCGAGTCAGTGCTGACCTTGCCGGTGAGGAACGAGCCTTCGGCCAGGATCGCCGAGCAGGCGCGGGGCTGAGCCTGGAGCAGCGCGTCGGTCAGGATCCGGACCCGCTCCGGCGTCGCGGCCGTGAGCGCGGCATGCGCCTGCCTGGAGGCCTGCGAGCCGCGCCGGGCCAGATCGGCGACGTCGGCGAACTGCTCCGGGTCGAGCAGGCTGGCCTCGGCGCCGGGCTGGCGGTCCGGCTCGATGCCGCGCAGAACCGGGGCATGCCGGAGCCGGAACAGGATCGACAGCACGTCGGCGACCTCGTCCGTGGTGAGGGCCCGGAGCAGCCGCAGGATCGCCGACGGCATCGCCACCGACCCCCGGCCGATCAGCCGTTCCGGATGCCGGACATCGACGAGCTCGACGACCGAGCCGGGCTCGAAGTCGCCGTCGACGCGCTTGACGCCCGACAGGAACAGGGTGCTGCCCGCGCGCAGGCTCCGCTCGGCCTCGCGGTTGATGCCGATCGTTCCCATCGGGTACGCGATGCCGCCGACCCAGCGCTCGGCCGGCGCCAGCTGGCCAGCGACGGCCCGGACGACCGTGCCCATCCTGGCGCGCGGGCTGAGGCTCCTGGCCACGACGTCGGCGTCCCGCGCCGACCCGATCACGCACTCGACGCCGCAGTAGGCGGCCCGGGCGGCGGCGTTGAGCTTGGACCGCATGCCGCCGCGGCCCTCCCCCGC
>DATKQH010000289.1:0-7834 GCA_035532775.1 Streptosporangiaceae bacterium | reverse complement strand
CGATGATCAGATCGACTTCCCCTGGCAGGGCAGCCATCCCATCGGATCGAGCGTCCTGGACCGTCCAGTTGGCGCGGTAGGGCAGCCCGAGATCGCGCGGGACGGCCGCGGCATCAGCTTCAAACTGGAAGTTCCGTCTCTGCCGGTGGCGCATTAGGGCACTGGTGGCGGCGCTCTTTGCCAGAGCGGGGTCAAGGTACGGGAGGCGAGAGTCCTGGAGGTAGATCAGGAATAGCTCCTGGGTGGCCTCTGCTGCCCAGGGCATGATCCAGATCCTGCCGTCGATGGCCGGGAAGGGCCGCAGGCGCAGCCGGTGGCTGAGGCGCTCGACCTCCCAGTACCGGTGAACAGGGCCAGGGAGGCGCTGCGGGTCGAGTGACAGCAGAGCCACGGCCGCCTCGATTTCTGCCCGCGGCAGCCCTGACCATTCCTCAGCCTCGCTCGCCAACTGCCCCGCCTCGGCAACGGCAACGCCGCTCTCGCCGGTCGGCCAGTCCACCGCCGTTCCGAGAACAGCGCGGATTCCGTCCAGACCAGTGCCCAGGTTGTCGCGCATCAGGGCGTCCGCTGCCAGAAGATGCGCCGGAAGATCAAAGCTCCCGATGGGCTCGAACGCACTGAAGGTTCGTCCCTGCCGGTCCGTGCTCGCTTCAGCGCCGGTCTTGGGGCTGGCATCTGCCTGCTGCGCAGCAACACGTGCCGGGGCCGGCGTGCGGATCCGTAGGCGGTCACGGCCTCTGGCTTCGGCATATGCGCTGAAATTCAGTTTGAGACCCGCGACCGCAGCAACTTCTTCGGGGACGGGATCATCGTCCTCATCCTCCAGGTCCGGATCCAAGATGTGGCTCAGCCCGACGTCGGTCGCATTGAGCCTGGTCCGCTGTTCCAGCAGGGCCGAGGCAGTCTCCTCCAGTTCGGCTAGCTCGTACCGATCAGGGTGATGGTGCCCGCGTGGAGGAGTGAGGATGAGGAACTCCAGGAGCAATTCCAGGGGACGAATCCTGGTCCCCGGGTCCTTTCCTTCCAGTGCGGCGGCCTGCCAGTCAGACGCCCATGGTGCCGCCAGCGCGAAGTGCGGGTCGTGGGCGTATCGCCAGTAGGCGGCGTGCGCCGCGTTGAGCGCTCGGGCAACATCATCGATCAGAGCCGGGGCACTCTCGCTAAGCCGCCGGCGAAGGAGAGTCTCGATCACCGTGCTGACGTCGGCGATAACGTCTCTCTCCGTGAGAGGACCGGGAGGCGGCTCAGTTTTCGCCATCGCCGTGCCGATGGACCTGTATGCACGGGCACGGGCCAGGTCACCGTGCGGTACCGGATCGGTCGGCACTGATGCCGACCCGGTGTTGCGGAAACGGTGGACCAGCATGATCGGCGGAGTGACGTTCCAGGCTGCCAGGAATTTCTGGCCGTCAGCAGCCGGCTGCCCTGCAACCGCCGCGATCGCATGGCGGATTGCCATGCCCGCAATCTCGTGCGCCTTGTGGGGGTCATCTGCTAGCCAGTCGAAGAACTCCGGGCCGAATTTCAGCGCGACCAGCCCGCGCTCGGGATCGGTCGATATCGCGATCCCGGTAGCTTCAGCGTCGTCTTCGGGCGGCTGACGTTCGGTTGTCACCGATACTAGGCACGTCAGCGGCCGTCTGTTAGCTAGCCGCAAGCCATCTGCTATGTCCTGGTGGCGTCCCGCGGTGATACGGATGCCATCGGCGAGCCCGTACATCGTGTCGGGCCTGAACCCGAGCGGTACGCCGTCGTCAAGCGACACGAAGAACACCAATGGCGGGTCCGCGCGGACGAACACGGCTCGTGCCAGGCCGGCCGGGGGCATGACCATGGTCGCCTGGCCCGGCTCGTCCATCCGGACCGTGGGCCAGCGCGAGCATTCCGGGAGCCCGGCGCGCGCCAGGACGTCCTCAATCGGCTCCAGCTCGGCAGCACGTTCCCAGTCGGGCTTGCTCTCATACGGGAGGACTGCTACCCCGGCGTCCTGCGCGAACAGCGGTCCGATCATCTTCTCGTCCCGCCAGTGCCACCACACGTCCATGATGTCGATGTACAGCAGGCCGACAACGCCTGGATGCAGTGAGATCTCGCGCAGAAACTGCGCCACCACATCGCGATCGCCTCCGGCGTCCGCCAGCATCTCCGCGAACTCCTCGACATGCACGCACGGCGCATCACGCGATCCCGCTGAAGTCAGGCATGGCAGACCGCCGTACATCACGACGGCAGGGCCGGGTGACTGAACCCGGGCCAGAGCGGCCGCCTCGCCGATCACGACCGGTGCTGACTGCCTAGCCTGGTCCATTGCCCCCCAGTAAGTCTTGCGGCCGAGGTAGCCGGTGATCACGCCGCTGAAGGCCGTGCCGACGAACGCTGGGTACTCTCCTGTCCAGTCCCCCCTGCCCCCTCGGCCGAGACATCCTGGCCGACCCCGTCGCCTGGACCTTCCACGCCGACCCCTTCGAGCTCCGCCGGCCCCCGCAGCAAGTCTTCCGTGCGGTAAGTCGTGAAGGCCCGCAACGTCCGCAGCGACGACCTGTCCCTGGCCGCAAGAGCAGTGAGCCGCGCAGAGGCGGCCAGCAGCGTGTGCGACAGCAGCGCAGCCGGAACCGGAACGGTTCCGTGATCGGTGACCGCGGCCAGTACAGGACCCAGCGGCCCTCCGGGTGGATGCGCATGCGCAGGTCCTGCTGCCCGCAGCTAAGCCACTGCAACGCCAGTGCCGCCTGGTCTGGGCGGCTGCACAAGCCAGCAATGTCACCCAAACGCAACGTGTGCACGCGAACCTCGGCGGCTACCTCTGCTGCCGTGACCAGGCCATCGATCTCCAGCCCCGCATCCATGCCTTCTGCCTTCGGCACCGCGCCAGATGGCCACGCAGGACTCAAGGTCAGATAGATACGAGTCGCCGACACGCAGGGTGAGTTCGATGACATCGGCAAGGCCGAAGCCAAGGCGCCTGACCAGGAAAGGGTCAATAGCGGCAGCCACCATTGAGGCACTGCGCAAGAACAGCATGGGATGCTCAAGATCCCCAGGGTGAACGCGCAGCCTCGCCGCGCCGCACCGGTGTCGGACCACCAGCCTCGGATCAGCTGGATCGACGAGGCCATACCGGGGCCGGGTATCAGCGGCAATCCCGGCCGCAATCAGATCCGGCAAGTCTGCCAGGCCAGCGGCCCGCGCCCCGGTCGGCGGGCACCGCAGCATGCGTGTCCATACCAGCCAGAGTTGATCACGGACCGCCCCCAGGAACGGTGAGTCAATCGCGGCAGACAACACCGGCACAGCTGACTCCGCCGTGAACGGAGCTACGCGGCGGTCGATCAGGCCCCACCGGATTCGGGTCCGGGCTTCAGGCCGCTCCTGCTCCTCCATCGGCCAGTCCTCGATCCCCACTTTTTGACTCCCTTAGGATCGCTGTTCTCCCAGGTCCTGACCTGGCTCGTTGAACCGTACGACAGGCACGCTCGACCTTCCGTTCTCACGCCGCGAGGAGGATCGCTTGAACGCGCGGTGGGAGCAGTTGCTGGGTGCGAGTCGATTCCGTGAGCGTGCGGAGGTTCTTCCAGCACGTCCGACGCAGGTCTGCGGTCGCGATGCCGTAGCGGCGCGCAAGGTCGGCCTCAACCTTGGTGACGTTGCCCGGTTGTCTGGGCTGGGCTGACCATCTGTCGCCGTCGGGATGGTCGGACTCGGTGAGGATGCGGCCGAGATCTGTTCTAGGGCTTGGCGGTTGATGCGGTCGTAGCTGCGGCGGGCCCGAGCGCTGCGGGCGCTGGCGCCGTACCGGCGGAGCATCTGCGGGGAGGTCCAGCCGTTGAGTTCCATCAGGTCCCCCTCCGCCCCTCCTTGGTCCAGCCAGGTATGGCTGAAATGGTGCCGGAACCGGTGCGGGTACACATCCACGCCGCACTGCCGGCCGCGGCGGGCGATCATCTGGTAGATGCCGCTGGCGGTCATCGGCCCCCGGTCATTCACCCCGAGCCACAGCTGCGCCCGGAATGCCTGCGCATGCCGGGCCCGGATGCGCAGGTAGCGGTCGAGGCTGCGGGCGGTGCCGTAGCCGATCTTGACAATCCGGGCCCTGCCGCCCTTGCCGCACACGGTGATCTCGCGCTGCCACAAGTCGACATCGCTGCGACGCAGGTCACCGGGGTCGTAGCGGATGCCGGCCAGCTCGGCCAGCCGGATGCCGGTAGCCCGGAACACCGCGATGACCGCGGCGTCCCGGCGCTGCGCGAACGTCCGGCCCGCGCACGCGCTCTCCAGCCTCAACAGCTCCGCACCGGTGAAAACCGGGACCGGCCTCTCGGTGACTCGCGGCGGCTGCAGCCCCGTCATCGGGTCGGGCAGTTCTTCCTCGGGGGCCAGCCACTTGAAAACTGCTGCAGGCCACGGTACTTGTTACTGGTATATGCGCTGCTGTAACGGGCGAGCAGCCATGCCATCCAGCGCTGGATATCCCGCCCGCCCACCTGGTCCCAGGCAACCAGGCTGGCCTGCTCCCGCAGGTACGCGGCGGCGAACCACTCAACGGCCTCGGTGTACGTCCGTACCGTCCTGGCTGACTTACCCTCAGCCGCCAGGTACAGCCGGAACGAGCTGATCTCGGCCCGGAACGTCCCCGCATCCAGTTGCTTGGGCTGCCAGTACCGCGGTGGCGGTGCAGTCATGATCTTTCTCCCCTCCTGCGGCGCGCACATCCGCAATCCAGCGTTTCCGCACGCTCGCCGACGAGAGGGACTGGCCCGATAACAGGCTCCTGCCGGTACCCATGCCCGGTCGCGGCGGTCCCGCCGCTACGCCGGCTGGCGCCTCGTCCTGCGCACTCTTGCGGCACGCTCGACGAACTCAGCGACGGCGGCGCCGAGGACCGGCGGCAGGCCCGTGTCCTCGCCGCAGCATGGCGGCTTGTCCCGCCCGGCGCTGTCCGGCGGCTCTATCCCGAGCAGGCGATACAGCTCGGCATAGACGTTCAGGACCGGGTCATGGTCGTCGTGGCGGCCGACCAGCAGGATCCAAGCCCGGTGGGGTCCCTCGAATGCGACGACCACTCGCAAAGAATCGCGCAGGTGCTTGACGCATATGCGGTCCACGGGCGTGGGACCGCTGAGGCGGTAACCGAGCGCCTTGCACCCTCGGGCAGCGAGGTCATCCACGAAGTCGCCCAATGCCTGGGCATGGGTGCGGTCCAGCCCGGCTATCTGCTGGTCCGCGCGGGGGGTAGCGATGACTTCGGCGGGCACTCCCCGGACTCTACCGGCTACCCCGGGTCGCTTCCGGGGGACGCGGGCGGAGCACGCGGCCCTCACCGCGACGCATCTGGTCCAGGCTGTCACGTAGATCGTCGCGATCCAGCAGTGCCGCGTCCGCCAGACGGCGCCAGACCCGGTCGAGCAGGTCCCGGTCCTGCCCGGCGGCCCGCAGCTCACTGACCAGGTGAACGACTACATGCACGCTGCGCACATCAAGCAGGAGCCGGGGCGACGACCTGGCGACGGCCAGGACGCCCGCGGCTGTCCAGGCGCGGACAGTCTTCTCGCTCAGCCCGAGCAGCCTGGCCGCGATGACAGGCCGTATGGTTCCTTCCTCCGCCAGTGCGCTATCAGACACCGCCAGGAGTCTTGCCCTGCGCTCGTCGTCTTCGGGGAGCGTCCTGGCGACATCCTCCACGGCCTCGACACGCTCGAACAGGCCGCGGAGGCGCCTCTCCTCAACGGCGATGGTCATGGCATCTCCCCTCCGTCCGTCATGCTTCCGAGTATGCGGCAATTTCTCAGAACCCGCTAGTGGCCCTGTTCCCAGGGCAAGGCCGAGGCAATCGGGGACAAGTGCCCAGATCACAGCCAGGGCGCCCCAGGAAGCAGGATGCGCTACGAACTGCCCTCCATGATGCGGTCGTAGGTACGGCGGGCGCGGGCGCTGCGCGCGCTCGCACCGTAGCGGGTAAGCATCTGCGGCGTAACCTAGCCGTTCAGCTCCATCAGGTCGCCCTCTGCGCCACCGCGGTCCAGCCAGGTGTGGCTGAAATGGTGACGGAACCGGTGCGGGTGCACCTCCACGCCGCCCTGACGGCCGCGCCGCACGACGATCTGATAGATCCCGGTGGCGCTCAGCGGTCCCCGGTTGCCGACCCTGAGCCACAGCTGTGACCGGTACTCCTGCGCGTGCCCGGACCGGACCCGCAGGTACCGATCGCTATGGGCAGGGTCGTCCGGGTGGTAGCGGTATTCCGGTCAGTTCGGCCAGCCGGATGCCCGTCGCCTTGAATACCGCGATGATCGCGGCGTCGCGGCGCTGTGCGAACGTGTTGCCCCGGCAGGCCTTCTCGAGTTTCGAAAGTTCTACGCTGGTGAAGAACGTTTCCGCCTTGCAAGGCCGCCCGAATTGCGGCTTTTTGTCGTTCACATCCACGGGAGTGGTGTATGGGGTAGCTGATCCGGGTGTGACTGTTGCGTCCGGTGCCCGGCGTGTCGGCGTGACGTGAGACGGCCACCTCGTGATCCTTCGAATTGCTCACTACGAGACGAAGGAGATACGAGATGGCCGCACGTGACATTGTGCCGGTTCCCGGCGCGCGTTTTGAGGAGACCCTGGCATCGGCGAGCCCGGATGTGCTGCGGGAGATGATCAGGGGGTTCGCGCAGCGGATGATGGACGCCGATGTCGAGGTCCGCTGCAACGCGGGGTACGGGGAGGTCACCCCAGGCCGGGTGAACTCCCGGAACGGGTACCGGCTGCGGGAGTGGGATACCCGGGCCGGGACGATCGGGCTGGCGATCCCGAAGCTGCGGCAGGGCACCTACTACCCGGAGTTCCCGGGGCACCGCCGCCGGGCCGAGCGGGCGCTGGCCTCGGTGGTGGCGACCAGTTACCGCGCTGACCCAGAAGGTCCGCGAGGGCGGCCGGACCGTGAACGTGCACGCCCTGATCGCCACCGCCGTGAACGCCGGCGGGAAGCGGGAGATCCCCGGCATCGACGTCGCATCCTCCGAGGACGGCGCCGGGTGGCTGGCGTTCCTGCGCGGCCTGGTCGCCCGCGGCCTGTCCGGCGTGGCCCTGGTCACCTCCGACTGCCATCAGGGCCTGCGCGACGCGATCGCCTCGGTGCTGCCCGGCGCCGCGTGGCAGCGCTGCCGGACTCACTACCACCGGAACTTGCTCACCCGTGTCCCTAAAAGCGCCCAGCCGTGGGTATCCACCCTGGTCCGCACCATCTTCGAGCAGCCCGACGCCGCCTCCGTCCGCGCCCGGCACGCCCAGGTCGTGACCGCTCTGGAAGCCAAGTTCCCGCAGGCAGCCGCGCACCTAGACCAGGCCCGCGACGACATCCTGGCCTTCACCGCCTTCCCCCGGGAAATCTGGCGCCAGATCTGGAGCAATAACCCTCAGGAACGCCTTAACAAAGAGGTACGCAGGCGGACCGACGTGGTCGGCATCTTCCCCGGCCGCGACGCCATCATCCGCCTCGCCGGCGCGGTCCTGGCCGAGCAGAACGACGAATGGACCGAGGCCCGCCGCTACATGGGCCAGGGCTGACCGCAAAGTCGTTTGGCCAGGTCAATGGACGTAGTTCGAGTTCCGTCTAAGTTGCCGCGAGTTTCTGCTTGGTGGCGTGGTGTGCGGATCCGGGGGGGGCGGAGAACGCGCCTGCGGCCAGAATGCTCGCGGTGCGTAGCTGGCGCGGGCGGGCGGGCGGGCTGGCGTTGCCGTTTCCGGTTACGCCTGGTGATGTTCGCGGGTCTGCGGGGTGCCTGGCGGTTTGCGCGTGCCGGTCCTGGCCGGTTTGCGCTGTTCGGCGTGTCGCGCCGGTGAGCACAACGAGGCT
>DATKQH010000288.1:0-7931 GCA_035532775.1 Streptosporangiaceae bacterium | reverse complement strand
GACCGCCGTTTCCCCTCCTAGACACACCGAAAAAGGTGGCATGTCCCGGCTGGGCGATGGTGGGAGCGGCCGCTGGCCGCGCTACCTAGCGGCATCATCGGCGCTTACTTCGCTTCGCCGGACCCCGACCGTAACATGGTCAAATCGAGCATGACAATAGGTCGTCGGCGGTTAGCTGACGCTCTTGACTATTAGGTCAGACCGATACATGATTCGGTCTGATATGGGTTCGGCATGCGGGCTTCCCGGTCGGCACCGCGTGGCGCGCGGCGCGGGGACGAAGGCAGGGCGATGCACGACTACGACGTGTTCAGCGTGGAGTCCAAGGCCGAGGTCCTGGCGAAGTCCAGGGAGTTCTGGAATCCGGGAAAGACCGACTTCTGGAGCGAGAGCGGCGTCGACCTGGTCATCGACCGGCGCGAGGGCTACTTCATCTGGGACATGTCGGGGCTGCGGCTGATCGACGTCCACCTCAACGGCGGCACCTTCAACCTGGGCCACCGCAACGTCGAGCTGGTCGAGGCCATCACCACCGGCATGCGCTCCTTCGACATCGGCAATCACCATTTCCCTTCCAGCGCCCGGGCGGCACTCGCCGAGGCGCTGGTCAGGACCGCCCCGCCGAACCTGACCAAGGTGGTGTACGGCAGCGGCGGCGGCGAGGCCATCGACATCGCGCTGAAGACGGCCAGGCACGCCACGCAGCGCCGCAAGATCGTCTCGATCATCAAGGCCTATCACGGCCACACCGGGCTGGCCGTCGCTACCGGCGACGATCGTTTCTCCCGGATCTTCCTCTCCGACCAGCCGGACGATTTCAGCCAGGTTCCCTTCAACGACCTGGCGGCGATGGAAGCGGCGCTGGCCGGCGGCGATGTCGCGGCCGTGATCATGGAGACGATCCCGGCGACCTACGGCTTCCCGCTGCCCGAGCCCGGCTACCTCGAGGCCGTCAAGGCCCTGTGCGAGCGGCACGGCACCTTGTACATCGCGGACGAGGTGCAGACGGGGCTGATGCGCACCGGCGAGATGTGGGCGGTCACCAAGCACGGGATCGAGCCGGACATCCTGGTCACCGGGAAGGGGCTGTCGGGCGGGATGTACCCGATCGCCGCCGTGCTGGTCAGCGAGAAGAGCGCGGGCTGGCTGACCGAGGACGGGTTCGCGCACATCTCCAGCTTCGGCGGCGCCGAGCTCGGCTGCGTGGCAGCCCTGAAGACGCTGGAGATCTGCGGCCGCCCCGAGACCAGGTCGATGGTGCACTACATCGCCGACCTGATCGGCGCCGGGCTGCGGAGGATCCAGGCCAGCTACCCGGACTGGTTCATCGGGATCAGGCAGAACGGCGTGGTGATGGGACTGGAGTTCGACCACCCCGAGGGGGCGAAGTACGTGATGCGCCACCTGTACCGGGCCGGGGTCTGGGCCATCTTCTCGACCCTCGATCCCCGGGTCCTGCAGTACAAGCCGGGCCTGCTGATGACGCCCGAGCTCTGCGAGGAGCTGCTCGACCGCACCGAGGCCGGCATCGCCCGCGCCTACGCGGAAGTCGGCCGCCGCCCGGCACGGAGCCGTCGGTGAGCGGCGCGGCCGGGCGCGGTGCCGCCTGGACTGCGGAGCGAGGCACGAGCGACGAGGGAGGGCGGGGCCCCAAGGCGCCCCGCCCTCCGGGGGGCTCCGGGGGGTCGTCCCCCCGGGCTGGTACCGCGGGCTCCGGGGGATCGTCCCCCCGGGCCGGTACCACCTATCATGCGCGGCAGATGCTCTCGCGGGCGCACTGGGCCGCGAGCGCGTTCGCCAGTTACGACCTGCCCGCCGTGCTGCGCATCGCGGAGGCAGTCGCGACGGCCGCGCACGCCGAGTCCAGGCGCTTTGCCGAATGGGCGGTCAAGGAGACCGGGTTCGGGGTGGCCGAGCACAAGGTCATCAAGAATGAGGCCTGCTCGCTCGGGCTGTTCGAGCGGTACGCCGGCGAGGACCTGGTCAGCCCGAGGATCGACCCCGACGCCAAGATCGTGGCCCTGCCCAGGCCGGCCGGCGTGGTACTCGCGCTGATCCCGTCCACGAACCCGGTCGCCAGCGTCTTCTTCAAGGTCATCTTGTGCCTGCTGACCAGGAACGCGGTCGTCGTCAGCCCGCACCCGATGGCGAAGGGCTGCTGCACGGAGGCGGCCGACCTGCTCGCCGCGGCGGCGACCGCGGCCGGCGCTCCTGACGGGGTCATCCAGGTCGTGCGGGAGCCGACCGTGCGCCTGGTCGAGACGCTGATGTCGGACCCGGTGACCGACGTGATCGTGGCGACCGGCGGCACCGCGATGGTACGGGCCGCCTACCGGTCGGGCAACCCGGCGCTCGGCGTCGGTCCGGGCAACGTGCCGGTGCTGGTGGACGCCACGGCCGATATCGCCGCCGCCGCCCGCCGCATCGCCGACAGCAAGGCGTTCGACAACTCGGTGCTGTGCACCAACGAGTCGGTCCTGGTCGTGCAGGACAGCGTGCGGGAGCTGCTCCTGAATCAGCTGCAGCGGCAGCGCGCCGTGCTGCTCGACGAGACCGGCCGGGACAAGCTGCGCGCGTACCTGTTCCCCGACGGCCTGCTCAACGGCGACGCGATCGGCAAGGACGCGTCCTGGATCGCGAGCCAGGCCGGCGTCAGGGTGCCGCCCCGGACGAGGCTGCTGCTCGCCCCGGTCGACCTCGTCGTACCCGAGGAACCGTTCTGCCGGGAAAAGCTGTGCCCGGTGCTCGGTGTCGCCGCGGTGCCGACGGCCACGGCCGGCATCGAGGCGGCCCGGGCGGTCGTGCGGATCGGCGGCGCCGGTCACTCGGCGGCCATCCACAGCGAGGATCCGGCGACGATCATGAACTACGGGACGCGGGTCCCCGTACTGCGCGTGGCGGTCAATGTGGGCAATAGCACGGGCAGCTCGGGGCTGGAGACCAACCTCGCCCCGTCGATGACGCTGGGCACCGGTTTCGTCGGCCGCAGCTCGATCGGCGAGAACCTGGAACCCCGGCACCTGGTCAACTGGACCCGGATCGCGTACAACGCCGATCCTGACGTGGCGTTCGGCGATTTCGCCGGGATCAGCCCGTGGCATGCGCCGGCCGGGCGGGTGCCGGCCTACCCGGTCGCCTCGAACCTGCCTGGCGGCGGGGGAGTGCGGCCGGCCGGGCAGCCGCGCGAGGGCGGCGCGCCGGGCGCCGGGCCGGGATCGGCCGGTACCGGGATGGCCGGCACCGGGATGGCCGGCACCGGGATGGCCGGTACGGGGACGGCCAGCCCGGGGACTGGCCTGCCGGACTCGGTCAGGGACGCGCTGCGCGCGATGATCATCGATGAGCTCAGAACCCTGGTCGGGGACTGACGATGGCCGAGCTTCGTTCCTTCATCTTCCTTGACCAGCTTCAGCCGCAGACCATGTGCTACCTGGGCACCTGGATCCGCGGCCGGCTGCCTCGAATGAACGTCGCGGCGCAGGTCATCGAGATCGCGCCGGGCCTGGACATCGAGCCGCTGACGGACGTCGCGCTCAAGGAGGCCGACGTCCAGGCGGGAATCCTGGTGGTGGAGCGCCAGTTCGGCTACCTGCTGCTGCACGGCGGAACCGCAGCGGTGCAGGCGGCGAGCAGCGCCGTGCTCGCCGTGCTCGGCGTCGATGCCACCTCGGCAACCGCGCCCCAGGTCCTGGCCTCGCGGATCATCACCAGCGTGGACGCCCAGCACGCGTTCCTGGTGAACAGGAACAAGCTCGGCTCGATGGTGCTGCCGGGCGAGTCCCTGTTCGTGCTCGAGCTGCAGCCCGCCTCGTACGCGATCCTCGCGACCAACGAGGCCGAGAAGGCGGCCCAGATCAAGCTGGTCGACTACCGCATGATCGGGGCCACGGGTCGGGTCTACCTGTCCGGCCGGGAAGACGACGTCCGGCAGGCCAGCGAGGCCGTCACCGCGCTGCTCGGCGAGCCAGGGTGATGTCCATGAATGAGATGCCGCTTGATCCGGCGGTCGGCGCTGAGCTGCGCCGCCTCGTCGCCCAGGTCCTGGCCGAGGTGCTCCCCGGGCTGTTGCCCGGACAGCCGTCGCCGCGGATGGATGTGCCATCCATCCCGGAAAACACGGATGGATGGCACATCCATCCGGCGCCGACGGGCCGCCAGCAGGCCCGTGCCCCGGCGACGGTGCTCGCGGCCGGCGGCGTGCCGTCCGGCGTGCCCGCCGGGCGGCCCGCGACGAGTCCGCCGGCCTCCCCGAACGGCGCTTCCCGGACTGCCGGGGCGAGCGGCATTACGCGGCCGGCCTCCCCGAACGGCGCTTCCCGGACTGGGGGTACCGGTGCACGCCCGGAGTCCGCGCCCGCCGGGTCCGGGACCGGGACCTGGTCCGGGACCGCTGAGGACTTCTGGGCCGTCCGGATCGTAACCGACGCGGAGCTGCGCGACTTCGTGCTCCGCGTGCTCAGGCTCGCGGACAACCCCAGGCTCCGGCGCGACCTGATCGCCGGGCGGATCAGGTTCCGGCTCGCGGAACAGCCGCCCGGGGTAGCGAGCCAGGCCGCGCACCGGGTCGAGAAGGGCGCGGTCACCGAGCGGGCCGTCGCCGCGGCCGCCAAGGCTGGCGCCCGGCTGGTACTCGGGCCACGGGCGGTGCTGACCCCGCTCGCCAGGGACAAGGCGCGGGCGCTTGGCGTCCCGATCGACAAGGAGCGGTGATGCTGCAAGGAATAGTCGTCGGCAACGTCTGGTCGACCAAGCGGATCGACGGCCTGCCAAACGGCGCCTTCCTCGAGGTCGAGGTCACTGGCTCGGGAGATCGCCTGGTCGCGTTCGACGTGCTGGGCAGCGGGCCGGGCGAGCGCGTCCTCGTCGCGCAAGGGTCGGTCGCGTCGGGCTGGCTGCCTGACCGGCCGCCCGTGGACGCGCTCATCATCGGCTCCATCGACGAGCCGGCGTCCGCCGCGCCGCCAGCAAGCGACGTGAAGAGAAAAACAGCATCCGGCACAAGGTCCAGGAAAGAGCAGGCATCGGCTCGTGCGTCCCGTTAAATATCGGTAGAAAGGAAGCTTTTCATGGCACAGAATGCGCTGGGAATGATCGAGACCAAGGGATACGTGGCGGCGCTCGCGGCCGCGGACGCCATGGTGAAGGCAGCGAACGTGGTGATCGTCGGCCGTCAGGAGGTCGGCGACGGCCTGGTCGCCGTCATCATCAACGGCGATGTCGGCGCGGTGAAGGCCGCTACTGAGGCAGGTGCGGAGACCGCGTCCAGCGTCGGCGAGCTTGTTTCCGTGCACGTGATCCCGCGCCCGCATGGCGAGCTTGGCAAGCACTTCGTGGTCTCGGAGTGACCGCTGGCGGTTGCGGCCAGGAGAGGCAGCCGTGACGGCCGCGGTCAGGACCCGGACCGAACTGCGGGTCTACCTGCCGATCGCCGGGCTGCGCCGGCAGTTCGCCGCCTACCTCGGCACGCCGACCAGGGCACGCGGGTATCCCGCGGCCGAAGGTGACCACGCGCTGATCATCGAGGTCACGCCCGGGCTCGCGATCGAGCGGGTCACCGACCTGGCGCTGCGGGCTGAGCCATCGGTCGAGCCAGGCATCCTGTTCGTGGAGCGGCAGTTCGGCGTGCTCGAGATTCACTCGCCGAGCGCGGAGGCCGTGCAGCGTGCGGGGCAGGCCATTCTGTCCGGGCTCGGCCGCAGCGCCTCCGATCAGCTCAGGCCGTCCCTTGCGTACAGCGACATCATCGAGAACGTCACCGACCAGCAGGCGGTGATCATCAACAGGTCACGCCAGGCGTCGATGCTGCTGCCCGGCCAGTCACTGCTGGTCTGCGAGATGACCCCCGCGCTGTTCGCCGCCGTGGCGGCGAACGAGGCCGAGAAGGCGGCGCCGGAGAACACCCTGGTCGACGTGACGATGATCGGCGCGTCCGGTCGGCTCTACATCGCCGGAACGACGGCGGGCGTGAGCACCGCCGCCAGCGAGATCGAGCGCCTGCTCGCCAGCATCGAAGGGCGGGACCAGTGAGCGAGGCGAAGGGGCGCGGCGTCGCCTGGACTGAGGAGCGAGGGACGAGCGACGAGGGAAGGCGTCGCAGTGGAGGGGGAATGGGGAGGCAGGCGGGGCCCGGAGCCGAGCGGGAGGTGCGGTGAGCGTCACCGACAATTCGCAGGACGCGGTGCTCCGCGGCTACGACCCGTTCGCCAGGGCAGCGCTCGAGCCGTTCGGGTTCCCCGCCGACGCCCACATCGCGCTGCTCAGCCTGTCCGAGAACGCCACCTACCGGATCGATGATCCGGCCGCGAGCCGCACCGCGGTGCTGCGGGTGCACCGGACTGGTTATCACCCGCCAGGCGCGGTGGCGTCCGAGCTTGCCTGGCTCCAGGCCCTGCGCAAGGACGCGGGCCTGCTGACTCCCGCGGTGTACGCATCCGCCGACGGCCGCGAGGTCATTGACGTCACCGTCGGCGAGCTGACCAGGCAGACCGTGCTGTTCGAATGGCTGGCCGGCACCGAGCCGCCGGAAGACAAGCTGACCGAGAAGTTCGAGCTGCTCGGCGAGATCTGCGCGCGCATGCACCGGCACTCGCGCACCTGGCAGCGGCCCGCCGGCTTCGTCAGGTTCGACTGGGACTTCGACTGCTGCGTCGGGGACACGCCGCGGTGGGGCCGGTGGCAGGACGGAATCGGCCTCGGCCGGGACGAGCTGTCGACCCTCACCTCAGCGGCCGCGCTGATACGGGACCGGCTCACCAGGTACGGCCGGGGCACCGACCGGTTCGGGCTGATCCATGCTGACGTCCGGCTGGCCAACCTGCTCGTCGACGGCGATGACATCCAGGTCATCGACTTCGACGACTGCGGATTCGGCTGGTTCCTGTTCGACCTCGCGACCGCGGTCAGCTTCATGGAGCACGACCCGCGGGTACCCGAGCTGTGCGACGCGTGGGTGCGCGGCTACTCCAGGATCATGCCGCTGGCCGCGGCGGACGTGGCCGAAATCGGAACGTTCGTGCTGCTGCGCCGGCTCCAGCTCGTCGCCTGGGTCGGCTCGCACCGGTTCGCCGACGCCGCGCTGGAGCTCGGCGCCGAGTTCACCAGCGGCTGCTGCGCGATCGCCGAGCGCTACCTGCTCGGCGCCAGCTAACTGTCCAACCTCGTCAGGGAGTCTGAGATGTTCGATTCGATCAGGGGCCGGTCCGTGCTGGTGACCGGCGGTACCAAGGGGATCGGCAAGGGACTCGCGGCCGGGTTCGCGAACGCCGGCGCGCAGGTGGTGATCACCGGGCGGGACGCGGCCAGTGGCGAGCAGGCGGCTGACCAGCTGACGGCCGTGGCCGCCAGCATGATCCCGGCCGGCGGCAAGGTCAGCTACGTGCGCGGCGACGTCAGCGACCACGCGAGCTGCCTGGCCATGGTCGCGGCCACGGTCAGCAAGCACGGCGGCCTGGACGTGGTGTGCTGCAACGCCGGCATCTTCCCGGCGGCACCGCTGGCGGAGATGACCCCGGCCGAGCTTGGCGAGGTGCTCGGCACGAACCTGAAGGGTACGTTCTTCACGGTGCAGGCGGCGCTGCCCGCGCTGAAGGAGTCCGGGCACGGCCGGATCGTCCTCACCTCCTCGATTACCGGTCCGATCACGGGCTTCGCGGGCTGGTCGCACTACGGCGCGAGCAAGGCAGGCCAGCTTGGCTTCATGCGGTCCGCCGCCCTGGAGTTCGCGAAGTCGGGCATCACCGTCAACGCGGTTATGCCGGGCAACATCATCACCGAGGGACTCGACGAGCTTGGGGCGGACTACCTGGCCAGCATGGAGGCGTCCATTCCGCTCGGTCGGCTGGGAAGCGTCGCCGACATCGCGAACGCGGCGCTGTTCCTCGCCTCCGACGAGGCCGGCTACATCACAGCCCAGACGATCGTGGTCGACGGCG
>DATKQH010000287.1:0-13910 GCA_035532775.1 Streptosporangiaceae bacterium | reverse complement strand
CACCTCGGAGGGCAGCCCGCCCATCTGGCGGAGGGCCATCTCCTCCAGCCACGGCCGGTAGCTCACGCGCCGGGGTGATACCGCGTGATCGCGTCGGCGAGCGGCATGCCGCCGCCCGCGCTGGCCCGAGCCTGGTCCCTGGCTTCGTAGTAGCCAGGCTCGGCCACGGCGATCGCGCGCATGGCCCACAGCCGCAGGAACCGCCGCAGCTGCGGCCAGCCGGCCGGGTCATGGGCGCCGTCGACCGCGCGCCGGTACTGGGCCAGGAACGTCTCCCGCTCGCGGTCGGGCAGCGCGCGAAGGATGCGCTCGGGATCGAGCGGGTCCCCCTGCGGCGGCGGATCGGCGGCTAGCGCGGACATGGTCCCATGTTAGCGCCGGGCTGCCCGGGCACGCGGCGCACGCGGCCCGGCCGCCGCCGACAGCTTCATGAAGGCGCGCATATGGCACGCGCTACACCGGGACGACCTCGATCGGCTCGGCCGGACGGCCTGCCGGGGTGACCGCATCGAAGTCGATGACCACAAAGGTCACCGCCAGGAACGCGGGGTCGCTGAGCGGCATGCCTGCGCCATCTTCTGCCTTGCCGGTTATGGTTCCGATAGCCCGGCGCGGGCGGTGACGACGGCGAGGCGCCGCTGGAGATGGGCCGCGGCTTCTTCTGGCCCGGCTTCGCTGATGCCGCACATGGCCACGGCCGCTGTGATGATGACGTCGCAGAGTTCGTCCAGCAGGTCGTCGCGGGTGCGGCAGATTCCCTTGCGGGAATTCAGCCCGCGCATGCCTATCAGCGCTTCGGCGGCTTCGCCGACTTCCTCGGTGAGCTTGAGTATGCGGATCTCGGCGGGCACGTCGCCGTGGTGGACGTGCAGCCGGCCGATCTGGTCCCACATGGTTCCTCCGTAAGGCGTCCCTGGTGGTCCGCGTCGCGCGTCGTCCGGCCGGGCGCGGGCTATTTCTCCTGGGTGATGTGGAGCTTGGCGGCGCGGGCGGCGATCCACTGGACACGCTGGGCGGTGGTCATGTTAGGCGGGATATCGATGACGCGCTGGCCGACGGTGGCGCAGGTGGAGCGGACGACGCGGCCGGCGGCGGGCTGGAGGTCCAGGACCCTGGCGCGGTAGCCGTCGCCGGCCTGGTGCTGGCTGAACCGGTCGCAGCAGTAGAACACCGCGTCGTAGCTGCTGGCCCAGGCCCGGCACAAGGACTCCATCGCGGCCAGGGTAGCGGCCTCGCGGCTGCCCGGCGGGGCCTGCAGGACGAGCCAGGCATAGGCCAGGACGTTGGCGATGGTCTTGTCGCAGATGATCATCGTGTGCTGGCGGGCGGCGCGCAGCTGGGCTGAGAGCTGGGCGGCGAGCAGGTCGACCTCGCATTCGAGGTCGAAGTCGCCTTTGCTGTGGACAACGATTTCCTCTATGAAAGGGCTGTTCCGCGCGGGCTCCTCCACCGTGGCGGCGTGAACACCGCGCTCGCGGTAGTAGGCGGCGAGCGCGTGGGTCAGTGTCGTCTTCCCTGACGCGTGGGTGCCCTCGACGGCCAGGACCGTGCAGTCACGCAGCACCGGGTTCCCCTTTCGCGCCGGGGAGGCAGTCCCACGCGCAGGCGGTGATCAGGCTGGCGGTGTCCAGCGTCCCCTCCCATTCGCAGCGGCCCGCATGCCGGGCACAGGCCAGCGCGATGATCAGTGCCCGTTCCACCGCGATCCTGGCGGCCGCTGCGGCCCCGGCCGGGAGACGCCCAGGCGGGTGGCAGGCCCGGCGGTCGCCGGCGCGGATCCGCGCCCGCTCGCGCACGCTATCCAGGCCCGGCCCGCCGGGCAGGTCAGCGGAGCTGTCGATCATCATGGCCATCCCGCGCTCAGCGCGGCCCGCCCGGCCCAGGCCCGCCCGGCCGCCGCCAGCCCGCGTGCCGGTGGCGCGCCCGCCGTCCGCAGGAACGTCAGCTCGCCGGCCAGGTCGTGCCCGGCCAGCACGGCGGCGTGGCTGCGGGCCGCCATCAGGTCCAGGTCCGCGACTGCGGCCAGGGCGGCCAGCCCGCTGCCGCCGGTCACGGCGACCGCCCGGAACCCGAACGTCAGCGTCTGATCGGTGACAGTGACCGTCCTGGTGCGGTGCAGCGGCAGGTAGACAACGGCGAAAACCGCGCAGGGGAAATCGCCGGTACCGGGGGTCTGCCGGGCTGTGATGGCGGCGAGCAGCGGGGCGGGCCTGCGGTACAGGCGCTGCCCGGTCCGGTACGGCTCCCTGGACAAGCCAGCCACGCGGCGCGCTCTCCTGCTGAGCCAGTCACCCCAGGTCAGATCCCTACGAACTGTAGGGCCACAGAGCCCGTCGTAGTAGGGTCAAACCTGCTCTGACCTGCGTGGGCGGTACTGGGATTGAACCAGTGACCTCTTCCGTGTCAGCGAAGTCAGACAAGTTACCGACCAGCTACGCAACACCTCCAATGACCGTTCTAGCTGCAGAGACGCAAGCTCCCGGTCGCCAGCTGTCGCTCGGAGTCGCTGGCAGTTGTCCCCCGGATAGTCCCCCGGAACGGGTATTCTGGGGGCATGCCGGAACGGCGCAGCAAGGGCGATGACGCCATTTACTTTGAGCATGACGGCCCATGCAAGGACAGTACGCGGCACCGCCGCTGTCCGGGAAGATGGCGCGGCGAGATCACTACCGGCCGCAGCCCAGAGGGTCGGCGCCTGCGCCGGCGGGTCTCCGGGGCGAGCAAGGCCGCCGTCCAGGACGCCCTCAAGGAACTGCGGAAAGAGATCGACGGCGGCATCAGCGCGGCGCCGCCGAACTACACCGTCCGCCGGTGCTGTGAGGACTGGCTGACTGGCGGCCTGCCGGGCCGCGACCCCAAGACGATCGAGAAGAACAGGTACGTTCTCGAGCCGATCCTGGCCGTCATCGGTACCGTCCGGTTGCGGGACCTGGACGTCACCGACGTCGACAACGCGCTGACCGCGGTCGCCGCGACGCGGAGCGGCTCGACGGTCGCGATGGCGCACCTGTCCCTGACCCGGGCGATCACCCGGGCGCAGGCCAAGAACCTCGTCCTGCGGAACGTCTCCGCGCTGACCGGGACCCCGCCGGGGCAGCAGGGCAGGCCGAGCCGCAGCATGACCCTCGCGGAGGCCACCGCGCTGACCGCGGCGGCGGAAGCGGCCGGGCCGCGGACCTGCGCGTACGTGATGCTGTCACTGTGCACCGGGGTGCGGACCGAAGATGCACGTGCGCTGCGGTGGGAGCACGTCGACCTCGGCGACCCGGCCAGCGTCCCGCCGCGGCCCGCGAGCGTTGCGGTCTGGCGATCAGTCCGAGCTAAGGGCGACACCAAGAGCAGGACCTCCCGCCGCACCCTGGCCCTCCCGCAGCTCGCGGTCACCGCGCTGCAGGCACTGCACGACGACGCGATGCCTGGGCCTGGGGATCTGGTGTTCGCCACCGCGACCGGGCAGCCGCTGGACGCGGCCAACGTGCGGCGGTTCTTCCGGGCCGTCTGCACCACGGCGGGTATCGGGCCCGGCTGGACACCACGGGAGCTGCGGCACACGTTCGTGAGCCTGATGTCTGACAGCGACGTCGCGGTGGAGGAGATCGCCCGGCTCGTCGGCCACGCCAGCAGCAAGGTCACCGAGACCGTCTACCGCCACCAGCTCCGGCCCATCATGACCTCCGGCGCCGAGAAAATGGACGCGCTTCTGGGCAGGGCCGGCTGAAGCCAGGCCTAGTCCGGTGATCTCGTCAAAGACGCCGGGCGTGGGCCCGCGCCTGGCGCGGGCCTGGCCGGGTTGCGGACGGCCTGATCTGACGTGTACGCATTGGTGTACACTTAATGGGTGTCCGTGCCGGTGGTCATGTCGTTCCGGGAGTTCCGCGCGGGGCTTGCCGGCGTGCTCGACCGGGTCAGGCAGTCGCCGGGTGCCGCGGTTTTCGTGGGTTCCCATCGCAGGGCGGAGGCGGTGCTGGTGTCAGTAGAGCAGTACGAGGCGCTGCTAGAGGCCTCAGAGCGGCAGCGGGCGGTCGCGGCGGCGCTGGCGTCGGTCCGGGCCGAGGGTCTCGAGCCGAGCGCGGAGGATCTGACCCTGTTCGCCGATGTCGCGGCGGGGCAGCTGACCACCGACGGGCTACGGGACCGGATCCTGGGGCGCTACCGGCGGTGAGCGGCCCGGCCGGCCCCGATCCCTACCTTGATCCGGCCAGCGGGGTGCTGCGCAACCTGCTGGGCATCACCGATCCCGGCGAGCTGGCCCAGGTGGAAGCCGCGCTGTCGGCGTCACGGCTAATCGACCTGGAACGGCGCCGGCTGCCCGGCAGCTACGACCTGGACCATCTGCAGGCGTTCCACCGCTACATCCTCGGCGATGTCTTCGGGTGGGCCGGCGAGCTGCGGACCGTGTCGATCGCCAAGGGGTCGCTGTTCTGCCGCAGCACCTCGCGACTGCCGGAGCCGATGTCTTCGGTCGGCTGGCCGCTGCGGACCGGCTGCGCGGGCTGAACAGGGAGCAGCTCATCGGCAGGGTTGCGGAGTTCCTCGCCGACGTTAACGCCCTGCACCCGTTCCGCGAAGGCAACGGACGTGCCCAGCGGGCGTTCTTCTCCCAGCTCGCCCACGACGCTGGCCACCACATCGACTGGATCCGCATGGACCCCGACATCAACACCGCGGCGAGCGCGGCCGCCCACCACGGCGACCTCACGCCGCTGACCGAGATGCTCAGCGACCTCATCGACCGGCCGCACCCGCCCGGACCACCGAGCCCCGGCGGCAGGCGCGCCGCCTGACCCGCTTCCTGATGGCTCGGTAGCTCATCGCGGCTTATTGCCGGTTCCTCCGCTGCGGGATACGTTCGCGTTGGCGGCCGTGAATCAAGCTTTGGTGGGCGTGACAATGGCGCGTGGCTCAAGTTCGTCGGGAACTTGGGCAAGGAGGTCGCGGAGCCGAACTTCAAGGGCTTCGACCTGCCACCCGCTGCTCGCTTATTGCGACAATACCGGCGAGCCGCTGGCCGGGACTCTCCGCAAGGGATCGGCAGGCAGCAACACCGTCGCCGACCACCTGCAGATCCTCGCGGACGCGATCGGTGCCCTGCCGCCGCCGCGGCGGCGCCGGCTGATGGTGACCTGCGACGGGGCCGGCGCCAGCCACGGGCTGATCGCCCGGCTGGATCAGCTGGCGTCCCGGCGCGGCTACCAGGTCATCTACTCGGCCGGGTGGGAGCTGGGCGAGCGGGAACGCTCCGCGATCGCGCTGGTTCCCGAAGCGGCGTGGCAGATCGCCGTCGATCACCGGGGAGAGGTTCGCGAGCGCCGCGCCGATGACGCCTGCGGCAACCGGCAGTGCGCGCACCGGGCCTGCTGGATCGAGGAAGCGCACGTCACCGAGCTGACCGGCCTGCTGCGCGAAGGCCCGGCCGGAGACCAGCCGGACGGCTGGCCCGCCTCGATGCGGGTGTTCGCCCGGCGGGAGCGGCCGCATCCGGGCGCCCAGCTGTCGCTGTTCGAGACAGCCGGCGGCTGGCGGTACTCGCTGTGGGTCACTAACCTGCCCGCCGCGACCCGGGGCTGTCGGGCGAACCCCGCCTACATCGACGCCGCCCACAGGGTGCACGCCCCGGTCGAGGACGGGACCCCGGACCGGGAAGAACTGCGGCATCGGCCGGTTCCCCTCGCATGACTTCCAGCTGAACGCCGCCTGGTTCGCCGCCGCGCTGATCGCCGCGACGCTGCTGGCCTGGCTGCGGCTGCTCGCCCTCGACGGCGCGCTGGCGAAAGCCGAGCCCAAGACCCTGCGGCACAAGATCCTGCACGCCGCCGCCCGGATCACCCGCGGCGCCCGCCGCCGTGAGCTGAGAATCCAGGCCACCTGGCCCTGGGCCGCTGACATCGTCACCGCCTGGCAGCGGATCAGCGCACTCGCCCGCGCACCCTGACCAGGCGCGGCGCGTGCCCTATCCCAGCGAGCTTCGCGAACACGGGACCCGTGGAACCCCCGGTCACCCGGCCCGGCAGCCGGGCCACTGTCATGACCCAGGCCTACTATCAAGATCACCAGCGCCGCTCGAGGCGCGGCTGCCGCCAGTCATCAGACCGCGTGAATGATCTGGGCTAACGCAAGCATGCGCTGAAGCTGGCCTTCTCAATGATGAAGCCGAACTCATCCGTATCGGCGAGAACGCGCTCTTCCGCCTCGCACACGATGACATCGTGGTAAGGATCGCTCGCAATGCCGATGTTCTCAAGGACGCGAAGAAGGAGGTGGCCGTCGCGTCGTGGCTGCGTGACCTCGGCATCCCGGCTGCCGAACCTACCGACCATTCCCAGCCGATCATGGTCCAAGGCCACCCCGTAACCTTCTGGCACCTGATCGACGATAGCGGCGCCCGGCCATCCCTCTCCGACCCACGATCCTGCGCCAGTTCCATCGCGCCTCCGTGCCGCCGACCCTTCAACTTCCCGACTTCGACATCTTCGACCGCGTCTCTGATCGCATCACGAAGGCCCCCGAACTGACTGACGCCGAACGCGATTTTCTCGCCAGCCGCCTGACCCACCTGCGCACCGAGTACGAATCAGTCAAGTTCACCCTCCCACCCGCTGCGGTCCACGGCGACGCCCACCAGAGCAACCTGATTCAGCGGCCTGACGGCAAGGTCCTGCTCATCGACTTCGAGCGGTTCGCGTTCGGCCCGCACGAGTCCGACCTGGCTGTCACCGCAACCGAATACCTGATCGGCTGGCACACCGACGTGGCCTACGCCAGCTTCTGCGACACCTACGGCTTCGACATCACCCAATGGGATGGCTTCCCGGTGATCCGGGTGATCAACGAGCTGAAAATGACGACCTGGCTGATGCAGAACGTCGGCGTGAGCGACCAGGTAGCCGCCGAATTCCGCACTCGCCTCGCCTCGCTGCACGACGACAACAGCCCTCGCAACTGGCGACCCTTCTAACCACCCCCGAGGTTCGGATACCGCTCTGCGACGAACTCGCCGAACTCCCGCACCTCAGATTCGCCCTCGTATGGCGCCAGGTCACTGCGCAGATCCCGGATGTATCGCAAATACCGGTGCGACTTCAGACTGCCCGCCAGTTCGATCGCCCCGCGCGCTACCGCGACCCTGACCTGGTTCCCGCTGCTGAACATAGCTAGCGGCATGGACCAGCCGCACGAACGCTAGCGTCCGCACGTACACCGGGTCGGTCAGCTCGATCGCCCGCGTGACGAACTCGTGCGTGGTCTTTGGGCTGCGCAAATCCCGGAAGCAGTGCGCGCCTTCCCCCGCCAGCTCGGCCGCGTCGAAGTACCTGATCCACAGCGGGTCATCGGCACTGTCGCTCTTCTCGAAATACCGCTCCGCCTCGCGCAACGCCCGCGAACAGGCCCCGTCCTCACCGTTTCCGGCGTGCGCCCGCGCCTCCATGGCCAGGAACATCGCCATCGTGGTCGCGCTCGTCGCGTTCCGCGACCCCTCCTGTGCTGCCCTGGCTAGCTGCACCGCAAGATCAAAATTTCCGAGGTAAGTGGCCTGGTGGCTCATGTTCGACAGCAGCCGACCACCCATCATCCGGTCGTCCGCCTCCTGGGGCCAGCCGGAGTGCCTGGATCAGGTACCGCTGCGCGAGCCCGTGCCGCCCGATGTCGTAGGCGGTCCAGCCCAGCAGCTGAGCGACCTCGGCCGCGGCTGAGAACAGTCGCCGCCCAACCTCTTCCGTGAATCGCCCTTCCAGCAGCGGGCACACGTCGTTGACGTAGTACTGCGCGAGCGCCGCCCGGGCATGCCCTCCGCCGAACTGGAAATCCATCGTCATGAACATCTGCGCGGTCATGCGCACTGCTTGAACGTCCGAATCCCGGACGTTCACCCGCCCACCGTTCCTGACCGGAATCGGCTCCGAGCGCGACAGCAGCCAGTTCAGCATCGGCCCCGACCAGGCCGACGGAACGACGCCGGCCCCTAACGCGGCAAGATCCCCAGCCAGCTCTCGGCGGGTCAGGCCCAGCAGCCGTTGACCGGCGGCGGTGCCTTCGGCGGGGTACTCTAACCTGCTCTCCAGATCCGCCGACGTGGTCGTGCCGCCATCCCGATGTCATCAATCGAGATCCGGGTGCCAGCCTTGCGGCTCAGCGCCGCCGCGATGAACTGCGCGGTCGCCGGGCGTGGCACACTCAGCGCCAGCGAACTCGCCGCTGCCGTCAGCCTTACTGACACCCTGATTCACTCCTGGGAAATAGGAGCCGAGCCGCTCGCCTCCGTTCCCGTCCCTCAAATCGACAGGCTGAAATCAGCACTGCGAACTGCCGGCGCGGAGGCGCGACTCGTCGACGACCTGGACCCAGCGGCCTGGTGCGACCTCGTCCTCGAAGCCATGCTCGCCCGCGAGGACGCGAGTTGCCTGCTGGCCGACCCGCTAGCCAGCGACCCAGCCTTCTCCGAGCTGCTCACGTGGGCAATCACCGGCAATCCGCCGGCGCGCCTGCCGGGCCGGAGGAAGCGGCGGTGACGCCGGCGAACAGGCCGAACGGCGTCGGCCGGTGCTGCCAGCGCAGCAGGTAGCAGGCCATGGCGATCGCGATACGCCTGATCGCGGCGCCTCGGGATGAGAGTGTGGCCGGATCGCTGGCCAGGACGGCAGTGATCTTGTCGGCCAGGTCCGGATTGGCGAGCCAGATAGCCGCCTGCACCTGAGAGTCCTGCCAGGTCCGGGGGAGCCAGGACGCACACGACCGCGGATCAGCACCGGGGTGCAGGTCCAGGTCGGCTGGCACGTCCGGGCCGCCAGGATAGGTCGAGACACGGGCGAGGATTGGCCCGGTCGGGTGGTAGATGCGGCGCGAGTCCATCCACTGGCCTTCCTCTCATTAGGGGGTGCCGCGCCGCAGCCAGCGCCGTCCGCGCGGCACCCGAACTGCCTGAGATCAGAACGGCCCGTTGGCGCTGGTGTTGCAAGCGCTGCCGCTACAGGTGCTGCCGCACTGGTCGCTGGTGTCGCACAACAGCTTGGCGATCGGGTAGGCCGACTCAACCACCCGCAGGTCAAGCTCCAACTCGTCATAGTCGCCCGCATCGCTGACGAGGTCGTCAGCCGCCACAGGCGACAGCGCATCTAAGGTCGCTAGCGAGGATTGGTACATCATGACTCCTTGTGATTGCCGGGCCCCGGCGGGCATCTACCGGGATACCTGGCCGCCGCCGGGTTGCGGCCAGGAGATCGTGACGTGGCGGTGTGTCTTGGTGACGAACGCGGTGATAGCACCTGGGACGCGCATCTGGTCCGGACGGGTTCGCGCAGGCCAGACAGCGATGTCAGGTCCGGGCCGACCGCGATAAATGCGGTCCCACACCGCGACCTGGCCTGCCATCTCGGCGGCTGCCTGCGCGGCGCGAAGGCCGTAGCCGTAAGCACCGAACTCGACCCGGCCTTCGCCGGCCGGCCGGCTCGACAAGTAGGCGAACGAATCGCCGTCCGCCATCGCGTAAGGAAACCAGCGACCGCCAGGCTCGACCGCCAGCCCGGGATCGCCGCCGCTGCCATCGGCGGCCAGCGCGCAGAACCCTCCAAGCGAGGTCGCCAGCCACAACGGCAAGCTCTCGAACGGCTCCGCACGGCCCACAACCACGCCGGACCAGGCCGCAGCAGGCTCGCCGCCCAGCACTGCGCCGGGCAGGTCAAGATGGTCTGGGGCGCCATCGTCGAACCGCAGGCCAACCTGCTGGCCGCGCAGCAGCCAGAGCCGTTCCTGGTGCGCGCCAGCGCCTTGCATCTTGACGAACCCGCACACCTCGGCCGACCTGCAGACCAGGTGAGTCCCGTCGCCGGAGCGCTCCCGCGCCAGGGAACGTGTGACCCCGCGCATCCGCAGCGGCACCACTATCCGGCCACCAACCGGGGCCAGCTGATCGGTCCACGCCGGCGGCAGGTCCCAGGCGCCGGCGGTGACCAAGATGCGGTCGTAGGGCGCGTACTCCCGAACCCCGGCCTCGCCGTCCGCCAGCACCACTCGCACCGCCGGGTACCCGGCACCTGCCAGCAGGGTTGACGCGCGGGTCGTCACATCGGGGTCGATGTCCACCGTGACGACCTGGCCAGCCGGCCCGGTCAGCTCGGCGATCAGCGCGGCTTCTCTAGGCTACTTAGAGTCATCGGATAAAGACTCTAAGTAGCGTGGTGTGATGAGCGATAGCGGGGCGTGGACTGTTGAGTTCTATGACTTCATTGCCGGCCCGGGGCGGGACGTTGATGAGGTGGTTGCCGGGTTCGGCGACCTTCACGAGCGAGCGGCACGGCTGGGAGCCAGGCATGGCACGCCGGTGCTCGTTACGGCGGCCGGCCATGCGGACGCGCGGCTGAACCTGTTCTTCCGGGCTGGTGCGATGACCGGCTGCACGCCTGCGACGTGGCGGCGCTACGCGTTCGCGCTGGTGGTGTGGCTGGAGTTCCTGCGCGTTCGGGACCGGGCGTGGAGCGAGGCGACCGCGGCGGACGTGGAGGCGTTCAAGTACTGGCGCCTGACCGCTGTCGCGAACGCCCGGCGCGTCGCGCCGACCAGCTTCGACACCGACCGTGCGGCATTGAGCTCCTTCTACGCCTGGGCGTCGGGCCGGTACGGCATTGTCAACCCGGTGCCGTCCGCGGTGACGTCCGGGAGCATCCGGGCCGGGCGCGCGGCCGGTTCCGCGGGCCGGGGCCGGGATCCGCTGCGGCCAGCGTGTTCCGCGCGCCGCCAGGTGAAGTGGATGCTGCGTCCGGCGTTCGAGCAGTGGCGGGATATCGGGCTGCGGGGATACGGCTTCAGCGGGCTGCGCCGTCCGGGCTGGCGTGGCGGCGCCTGGGAGGACCGGGACGCGGCGTTCGCGGACGGGCTGTACGGTACCGGTCTGAGAGTCGCTGAGTGGGCCAGCGTGCTGGACGTCGAGGTTCCGGAGCCGGCGGGTGCGCGGTTCGCTCAGGCGCGGCTGGCGGCGGCGTGCGTCAAGGGCGGAGGGGAGGGGCGCGGCTACCGGGTGCCGTCCGGCGTCCTGCGGTCGCTGGAGTCGTATCTGGATCCGGTGGAGGGTTCCCGGGCTGAGGCGATAACTCGGGCCCGGCGCGCGGGCCGTTACGAGCGGCTTGGCGGCGTGCGGATCGTAACCGGGTTCAGCGCCCGGACTCGCGTGCTGACTGTGGCGGGCGGTCACCTGCCCCTCGACGCGGTCGGCCCTGACGAGCGGCGGCTGCTGTTCCGCGAGACGCCGCAGGGCCTTGAGCCGCTCGCGGTATGGCTGAGCGCGTTGGGACTGCCGAAGCGGGCGCACAGCTGGCAGGACACTTTCGGCGCGGCCAATGCGCGTGTCGAGGCGGCCTGGGTCGAGGTGGATCCGCGGGGCCGCGTCCGGCAGCGGTGCCCGCTATGGTGCCGGCCGCACATGCTCCGGCACAGCTTCGCGCTGAAGTGGTACTCAATCTTGTCCGTGGTGTGGAACCAGCGCATCGCGGGGTTCGACGACAGCGAGGTCAAGGACCTGAGGGAGCAGTTCGGTGATCTGTGGTACCAGCTGGCCGCGCTGATGGGGCACCGTAACCCGATGACCACCCGGGACATCTACTTGGAGCCGTTCGCGGCCCTGGAGGTCGACTACCTCATGTCGCTGCTGGACGCGGAGGAGGCTGCGGGCGTCGACGCGCTCGTGCGCGCCGTCGCCGCCGGCAGCGGACGGGTACTAGATGCTGTGACCGCGCCCGGCGAGGGCTGGCGATGAGTCCTGGTTACGGGGGGCGCCGCGCGGCCCAGCCGGATACGGGCTGGGAGCCGGCCGGGCCGCTTCGCCCCGGCGGCACCTCGGTGCTGGTCACCGAGGAGCTGACCGGCAGGCAGCTGATCCTGGACTGCGCCGCCCTCGATGCGGCACCGGAGATCCAGCGCTGGATAGCCCGGGTGATTGCCCGCCAGGCCTCGTCGCGTTCGGCCATCAAGCGGATCACGTCGTTCAGGACCTACTTCGCGGCCCTGCGGCTGTTCGTGCAGTCACTGGGAGGCGCGGGCTCGGGGGTGGCGGCCCCCGCTGACATCACCCCCTGGCATGTCACGGCGTTCGCGTCCCGCTACGAGGGCACGAAGACGCAGTACGGGACCATGGTGGCGGTGCGCAGGTTCCTGCGCGATGACCCGGATCTGCCGGAGCGGACCAGAGCGGCCCTGAAAGCCATCGAGGTCCGCAAGAGCGCGCCGCTGCTCGCCAAGAGCGTCTACCCGGACGCTGAGTGGCAGCTGATCATGACCGCGCTGCGGCGCGATGTCCGCGTGGCGCGTGACCGTATCCGGTCTGCCCGGGCGGTGCTGGACCGCTACCGGGCCGGGGAGTGCCTCAGCCGGGCCGACCGGACGCTGGCGATGCCGCTGGACGTGTTCGACCGCACTGGTGACATTCCGCGCAGCCGCTCCGGGCGGCAGGCATGGCAGGCCGAGGTCTGCGGCGGCAAAGCCGGAGTAGCCGGGCGGCTGTGCCTGACCCCGAACGAGATGGCCGCGTTCGCGCTGCTGCTGACCGCGATGACCGGGGAGAACTTCGGCACCGTCGCCGCCTGGCCGGCGATTCACTACCGGCCGGACGGGGACAGCGGCGCCGGACCCCGGCTGGCGCTGATCGAGACGGACAAGCCACGGCGGGGGCCTGAGCGCCAGCACATGATCACGCCGCTTGAGGATCTGCCGGCCGGGCTCGGCGGCCTGCTGTCCGCGCCGGACACGGACGACCCTTTGTTCCGCTCGCCGCTGAAGGTCTACCGGCTGCTGCTGGAGCTGACCGAGGTGTCCCGGCGCCACGGCGGGCAGGATGCCGCGCATAGCGCCTACACGACCGCCCGGCGTGATGGCGGCAGCCCGTGGCTCGCCACGCCAGGGTTCAAGCACGTGCGGCGCTGGGCCGAGGCCAGCGGGTTCCCCACCGGGCCGAAGGCCAGCGACGGCGGCCCTCCGCCGGTCGACGTCGGCCGCATCCGGAGAACCGTGACCGAACTGCGCCGCCGCCCCGCGGCCCACAGCCGCCGGACCATGCGCGATGTTTACCTGATGCCCAGCCCGACCGTTCAGGCCGAAAGCCGCGGCGTCATCGCCGCGGCGCTGGAGGACCAGGTGAGCCGCGCCAGGAAACGCCTGACCATTCCGGTGCTGGGCAGCGACATCGTCGGTCTGCTCGACTCAGATCCCGGCCGGGCCGCCGAGCGCGCCGGACTGGACCGCGAGGTGCTCAGCCACCTCGCCGCGGGCGAGCAGGACACCGGTGTGGCCGCCTGCATCGATCATCTGGCCGGACCATACGGCCGGCCCGGCGAACCGTGCCCGGCGTCGTTCCTGGACTGCCTGCAGTGCCCGAACGCCAGGGCCCTGCCGCACCAGCTGCCGGCGCAGATCCTGGCCGCGGAGCGCATCCTCGCACTGCGGCCGCACCTGGACCCGGAGCTGTGGACCGCCCGCTACGCCCAGCACCTGGCACAACTGCAAGACATCGTGTCCGCATACACCAGCGCCGAGCGCGAACAGGCCCGCACCGCGGCCACCGGGCATCACCGGCAACTCGTCGCCGAACTCGTGGAAGGACACTGGGATCTCCGATGAGCACACGCGCCACGGCCGCCGCATCAGCCGGCGCCGATGACGGACGGCCCGCTGATGACCTCCTCGTGCTGCGCTCACGGCTTGCCCCGGACACCAGCACCGAGCCGCGGCCGCGCTTCAGCGACGATCAGTGGGATCTGTCGGCTGCCCGCCCCGACGTGCACCGCGCCCGGTCGCTGATCCACTGGGAGAGGTTCCCGGAACAGTTCACGCGGCCGGCGAAGATGATCGCGCTGGCCATGCTCGACCATCCGTGCCCGGCGGACATGTTCGCCGGGGCGGCCGGCCTGAACCTGGCCATCGACACGATC
>DATKQH010000286.1:0-4200 GCA_035532775.1 Streptosporangiaceae bacterium | reverse complement strand
GATCACCGCCTGGAGCAGGTAACTGCTGAAGTGCGTGTCGACGAAGAACGCGTCGTGATAGTTCTTCAGACCCACGAACAGAAACTTGACGGCCTTGCCGGAGAAGGACAGCTTGGCGAAGCTGATCCACAGCGACTGGACCAGCGGGTACGCCTCGAAGAGCGCGAAGCCGAGGATCCACGGCCCGCCGAACAGGAGGAACTCCCAGACGCGCCGTCGATGCATCGCGCCCTTGGTCGCGGGTCGCCGGATGCGCATGCCGGCCGGAGTGGCACGCACCGCTGCCCGCATTACTGTCCGCCTCCCGGGATCACCGTATAGTCCTGCGCCGCCACGGTCACCTTGTTGAACTGCGCCAGCGTGACCGGCGTCGCGTTGTAGTTGACGATCACCTGTGCCCCGTTCTGGTAGGAGGTCACGTCGACGCCCGGCTGCAACTGGTAGTTATCGGTGATGGGCACGTACGCCAACGCGGCGTACCCGCTCTGGACCTCCTGCTGATACTGCTGCACGATGTCGGGCTCCCACTGCGAGAACTGCGACGAGTACAGGACGTAGTACCCCGTGTAGCGCAGTTCCGACGACGACTGCCAGGTCATCTCCCAGGACGGCAGCGCCCCGTACTCGATCATCTGCAGCGTCTGCAACTGCGGCGAGTCCAGGAGGTTCGACTCCCGGCCGCTGTAGAGCGCCAGGCCATGCACCGCGATCTCCCAGAAGGGCACGCCCTGGGTCTCGTAGTTGAACCCGCTGTCCGCGGTCGGCGCATCGTAGAAGTAGCCGGCCGAGCCCACGGCATAGGTGCTGCCGCCCTGGACGCCCGAGGTGCCGAGCTGCCTGCTCGCGGTCGACACCATGCCCATCCAGTCCGAGACGCTCTGGTCGCGGGTGAGGGTGTGCTTCGGCTGGTAGTTCGGCCAGACGTCGCGGGCGAGGTACTCAAAGTCCGTGCCGACGACCCCGACGCTGCTCATGTCCTTCATCAGGCTCGGATACATCGCATTCTCGGCGAAGTCCGGCGACACCAGGAAGCCGCCGGCGAAGTCCTGCATGATCAACTGGCTTTCCTCGTGCAGGCTGTCCGCGCGGGGGTTGAAGCCCGCGCCGGCCTGGTAGGCCTCATAGACGTTTGCCGAGAGCACGACCTGCACGGCGTGACCCTTGCCCCACTCTGCGAGCGTCTTCAGACCTCCTGTGCCGCCGAGCCGCCCGTCCGGCGGCCAGACGACGGGCAGGGTGGTCCAGTCCTCACCGTTGCGCTCCCAGCCCTCCACCGACATCCGGATCGACTGGATGCCCTGGCTGAGCAGGTCCTTGGCCATCTGCTCCGCCTGGGCGAAGGTCGTGGAGGCCTCGAACGGGGCGAAGGGCACGCCCACCTCGCGCGCGCCGCTCATGATCGCCAGCAGCAGGGGCGGCTCCTTCTGCGGCGCCAGGGCCTGCGCGTGCTGGCTCGTGATCAGGTACTGGCGGTACTGCAGCGCCAGTCCGGCATACGTGGCCTGGCTGCCGTCGACGAAGGTGTACGCGACCTGGCGATCGCCGGGCACCGGCGTCAGCGAGTACTCCAGCGAGCGCTGGGAGCCGACGCCCAGCGCGTTGTACGGCGGGCGGTAGGTGAAGCGGACGTAGGCCTTGTAGAGTTCGGCGCGCTGGCCGGCCGGCACAGCGAAGATCTCCGAGTCCGCCGCGCCCTCCGTGATCGTGGCCAGCATGCCCGCCGAGGCGCTGGGGTTCTGGGTGTCGGTGTGCACGATCCCGAAGATCGGCATGTTGTCCTCGGGCAGCCACTCATCCGCAGCCGGCGTCTGGGTGGAGTCCCCGTAGACCGGCATGTCGAACTGGTCCGTGTAGATCGGATGCGTCTTCTGGAAGTCGACCAAGGCGCCGGAGCCGTCCGGCACGACCATATAGCCCTGCTGGCCGGGGACGCCATAGCCGAAGGCCGGCAGGAAGTCGATGGACTGCAGCATCCAGCACTCCGGGGGAAAGTAGATGATGAACAGGCCGGCCGAGGGCGGCGGCTGCGGGAAGCGCGGGCAGTTGCCCTGACCGATGGCCTTCTCATTGGTGCCCTCGTACTGCTGCTCCTGAATCTGCTTGTAGGGCACCGTGGCGATCATCTGGTCGCCCTGCAACGTCACGTCCGCGGTGAACTGGATGCCGCTGGTCTGGAAGCGGAAGCTGAAGGACGCGCCGTCGGTGATCGGGGAGACCGTCACCTGCGCAATGTCCTGGGAGTCGTTGAGCTGGTTGTTGTACCACTGCGGATTCTGGCGGCTGACATCGATCTCGCCCATGCTGAACTGACTGTCCAGGTAGGCCGCCTGGGTCGGATTCGCCGCGTAGGTGTGCGCCACCGGCAGTCCGCCGACCGGACCGCTGGTCCACACCGCGCCGTTGCGCTCGTCGACGACTTCGAACCATCCGGTGCTGCCGTTGACGTCCAGCCGCAGTGTCCCGTCGTCGTACATGGTCTGGGTCCCAGCCGCGGGAGCCGGGATGACCACCACCCCGGCCGCCGCCGCGCTGGCCGGCGCCGCGGTCGCCGCCGTGCCCCCCGTCGTCGTATCGGCGAGGACCGACGGTCCCGCCGCAAGAACTACCGCCGCCGCGCTGGCCACACCCAGCACCCCGACGCACGCCCTGGCCCACCATTGCCGCTGCAGCACAGGCACCACGTCTCCACCCTTCCCCGGTTCTTCGCCGGCCCGCCCCCGGGGCGTCAGCTTCGCAAGAGCAGAATTTCCGAGATGATCTGCCGGATGAACTGGTAGGCCTGTTGGCCCAACCCGGTCACGATCAGGAACATGGTCCAGATCACGCCGATCCCGACCAGCGTCATCACCGACGCACGGATCGCCGTCCCCCACTCCAGGTTGTGGAGTACGCGCACCTGGGTGAAGAACAGGTAGACGGTCCAGACGCGCTGCACCAAGTCCAGGAAGCGGAAGACACCATCGGTGGGCACGAGCGCGTGCGTGAAGAGGGCGTAGGGCAACTGGAGCACGATGAACGGCAGCATCGCGTAAGCGCTACCGGTCAGCACCTCGGGGAGATTCGCCTCGCCCTCATACACGTCGCCGACGAGGTAGTTCGCCACGATCCAGGTGACCAACGGGAGGAGAAACTCGGAGGAATTGGTGAACAGGTTCGTCTGTCCGCGCTCGATGCGCGAGAAGTCGAAGTTGGTCCAGACCAGATTCCCGAGATGCACCAGGAAGGCGAACACGATGAGCGTGATGCCCTGCCAGAGCGTGCCCTGGCCTTCGTACTTCAGTTGGAAGAAGGCCTCGGCCGGGTGCTTGATCATCCGCCAGGCCATGGGCACGACCCGGACGAACTGGTTGCGCACCCAAGCCCCTTCGAAGGCCACCGGCCGCTCGCGGATACGCCGCCCGAGCAGCCGCCACGCGAGGTATACGCACAGCCAGGCGCCGAGGAAGGAGAGGAAGATCCACGTGAAGTTCACCCGCATCCAGATGTGCCGGTACCACCCGAAGGCGACGCCGAAGTCCGGCTTATCATTGGCGAGGTAGAACTGCTGAATCGACTTCGAGAAGAACTGGAGCTCCTGCGGGAGCACCGCCGGGCTCGATCCGAGCAACTCGCCCTCCGAGAGGAAACCCTCGCCCAACTGCGCGTGCGCCAGGTCGTAGTTGCTATCCATGGCCAGGATCTGCTGCCACGGTGCCTCCGCTTGCTTGTACTGGCCCTGCGCGTAGAGCTCCACGGCCTGCTGGGCGAGTGTGGCGAAGGTGGTGGGCTGGAAGACCTGCACATTCTCCTCGAGGCCGTCCGAGACCACGACGTAACCATCGGTGGTCACCGCCACCGCCGTCGGGTCCTGGAAGAGCCCGAGCACGCCGTTGCCGTTGTCGATGCCGCCGAACGTGTAGAGCAACTGGCCCTCGCTGCCGTACTGGAACACGAAGTCCGTCAATTGATCCAGCGCGGTGATGATCCCGGCCTGGTCCGTTCCGATCGAGACGAACCTCGGGTTCACGTCGAGGGCGCCCACGCCGCCCCCGCCGCTGGCCTGCATCTGATTCTGCTGGTTCTGAATGATGGACTGGAACACGTAGTACGGGATCGAGTCGATCGGCAGGCCGTACTGCAGCGTCAGCCCCGGAACGTTCAGCGTGTCGGTGCCCACGACGTTCAGCCGCCGGATCTGCTTACTCGTGACACTGACCGACG
>DATKQH010000285.1:0-16799 GCA_035532775.1 Streptosporangiaceae bacterium | reverse complement strand
GGTTCGCCGTGGTGGACGGCAATAACGCCCAGCTCGACGCGATCGCCGCCTGCGCCAGGCGGTATCAGGTGAAAGTACCGGCCCTGATCGACCTGATCCATGTCGTCCAGTATCTGCGGAAAGCCGCGGGCTGTTTCTTCTGCCCTGGCGACCCGGCCGCACGGGACTGGGTCAGGGACCAGACCGCCAGGATCCTGGACGGCAAGGCCCATGACGTCCGGGCCGGGATCCGCCGCCGCGCCACCAGCTACGGCTACAGCCCGAAAGAACGCGAGGGCGCCGACACCTGCGCAAACTACCTGGAGAACAAGAAGCACTACCTCGACTACCCCGCGTTCCTCGCCGCCGGCTGGCCAGTAGCCAGCGGGCTCATCGAAGGCGCGGCCAGATGGCTCGTCAAGGACAGAATGCAGGTCACCGGCGCCAGATGGAACCTCGACGGCGCCGAAGCCGTCCTCAGGCTCCGCGCGCAGGTCGGTCACGTCCGGGATGGGGAGCGCAGGCATCGGGTCGGCGAGCGCATCCCGCCGGACCAGCTCCAGCACCACAGCGCCCGGCCTGCCGGTGCTGACCCGGCACAGGTGCGCCCGGAAGCCGTGCGCGATGCCATCGGCCCGTGCGGCGAAGTCGGCGGTAGACTGCCCGGACACCAGCCGGACAGACACCCGGTCAGTACAGCCGGTGACCTGAACCCGGCCCAGCACCGGAACGACGACCCGTCCCCGGTACAGCGGAGCCAGCCGGGCAATCGTCATCACCGCGTGCCAGTGCCGCCGGTAGAACCACCAGCGCCACCGGTTGCGGGCCGGGCCGGATATCAGCCGCGCGAACCAGCGCGGCCAGGTGACCCGGAGCACGACCATTCCCGCCAGCACGACGGCCGCCAGCACGGTGACGCCCGGCCAGCCCGTCTGCAGCCAGACGGTTGCCACCAGTCCCGCCACCGCGTCCAGCAGCGGATGGCGCAGCACGAACCAGATGACCCGGACCAGCAGGCGGATGAGCTGGACGAGCCAGATCACCGGCTCCGGTGTCCGGTGCACCGGGGACCGCCACACCGGGGAGGCGAACGGATCGGGGTTGTCGACCTGGGCGAGCTGCTCGCCCGTGACGTTACGCATAGGATCAAGACCTCTCTGAGGTTTGCTGACCTGGGGAGACACCGGGGCGGCAGGAATTGCAGTTCCTGCCGCCCCGCCTTGCTGGTTACGCGGCGCTCTCGTGTGCCGCCGAGCTGCCCCGGCCGCCGCGACCGGGCACCCGGACCCCGGTGGCCTTGAGCGAGTAGGCCAGCCGACCGGCCTGGTTCACATACGGCGTCACCGTGAGCCCGGTGAACTCCACCGGCACGAACGGCATCCCGGCCGCCGCGGCAGGCAGTACCGGCTGGTCGGCCGCCGCCACCTTGATCCGAGCTGTCTTGTCCCGCGCCGTGGTGTCCGCGTCGATGACATCGACCTGCCACAGCGGCAGCCCGGACTGCTTGTCCTTGGACTGCACGAACCGCCCGCCCTTGGACGCGTCGAAGTCCCGTACCGCCTCGACCGTCCCCGCCGCGTACACGCCGCGCGGGAACACCTGCCCGAACTCGACCGGGATCGGACCCTGTACCGCCATGAAACCTCCCGAGTAGGACTGCTTGGCCACTTGATTAATCAAGTTGGCATCAGAGTAAGCCCTTCAGCCTGGTTAGTCAAGCGGACAAGATGCCCCTGGGTCCGGCTGGTTAGCCGACCGGGTAGGCGTCCTCTAGTTCGTGCAGGTCACCGGCCATCGCCACGTCCAGCGCCAGCAGCGGAACGCCAGCCGCGTCACGAGCGCTCACGTACAGCGCGAGGACCGGAGCCGACCGGGAGATGCCGAGCAGCTTCGCCTCGTGCGCCTCGGCGCGACGAGCAGTGACCTGCTCGACTACGTGATCGATGCGGACGCCCGCGGTCCGGGCCAGCAGGGACCGGATACCGCCGCGCACCGGCTCCGACACGCCGAGCCCGGCCCGCTCAGCCAGATCCGAGGGCAGCCACCACGTCACGATCTCGGACGCCTCGCCATCGTCCTGGCGGACCAGCCACCTGCGGCTCACCAGTTCCGCGCCCGGCTCAACCGCCAGAAGCGCCGCGATCCGCCCTGGTGCCGGTGCCTTGCCGACGGAGACCAGCTCGCCCGCCTCGCGCGACTCGTCCCGGTCCAGCTCGGCCTGACCGCGCCGCTCCGCGCCGACCCCGGACAGTGCCGGACGACCGCGCACGAAGCTGCCCTTGCCCTGCTGCGTGTCGATCCAGCCCGCCTGCCGCAGCTCGCGCAGCGCCCGGACCACAGTCGGCCGGGCGGTCCCGAACTCCGCCGAGAGCTGATGCTCACTGGGCAGCAGCGATCCGGGCTGGTACTCGCCGGACTCGATCCGGCGCTGTAGCTCGGCGATGACTTGCGCGTACTTGGGCGGCGTGTACTCGAAGGCCATGCCCTGCCTCACACTTGGCTAGTCTGCCTGAATAGCTGCTTGTCCACTCAGGCAGTCTACTGCCCGACCAGCCACGATGTCACGCTCACGCCAGCCGGACTGGCCGTGAGGCGGCACCGCCCGCTCATGTACTGCGCCTCTCCACGCACAGGCCGGGGTAGTGGCGCCAGATCATGCGGCTGAGCTCATCAGCCGAATCGGCCGTCAGGACGTCCTGGTCACGGAACCTGGCGACAGCCGTCCACGTACCGCCGCGCCTGGTGATCACGTACACATCGCCCCAGTGGAAGCGCAGGTACTCCAGCGTGATCATCGTGGCTGTACCCCGGCCAGCAGCTCGCACCAGACGACTTTCCAGCCATCGGCGTAATGCCATCCCCATCGGCGAGCCACGGACCCGACCACGCGGAGCCCGCGGCCATCCTCGTCCCAGTCGCCCGCCCGCCGCAGCTCTGGCCGGTCCGGGCTTCGGTCCCATACCTCGATGATCAACTGCCCGCTGTCCGCGAGGAGCCTCAGGCATACCGGGGTGCCATCGCGGCGCGAGGCGTTCACGGCAGTAGTCATCAGCTCCGTGACCAGGAGCGCCGCATCGCTGGCCAGGTGACCGATCTGCCAGTCCCAGAGCACCTGGCGCGCATGATCGCGGGCGCACGCCGGCGCGGTCTCCACCGGGCCGAGCGGGGGCAGGTCACTTACCAGCGGCCATCCGCGACGAGCAGCAGGACAGCCACGCCGGGAAACCCGGAGCCCGGCTACGGCAATCGCGCCGGGCCCCGTCATCGTCCTGCTCCCCGGCGCCGCCAGCCCGCGCCATCGCAGTCCGGGCATGACACCCTGGCCGACGGCCGGGCACTCAGGCCCATGAGCGCGGTCACCACTGAGCGCCGGGCACGGCGGAGCTTCCACCCCCTGCCCCGGCACGACGGACAGCTCACTACATCAGATTTGCATTCGCCGCTCATCGGCCCAAGATCGCGGATAAGAGCATCCTGGCCAATCCCGCGCCGCTTCCCGAGGCGGTATACCCTGACGGGATAAAGGCTCTCAAGCAGTCAACCACCGGTGCCATTCCCGAGCCGGGGCGCTGAACGGGTGATCTATGCCAGGCCGAGGCAGCGAGCACTTCACGATCCCTGATCCCTTCTGGCAGTACCCCCAAGTCATCGCCGCCTTACGCACGCGGGATATCGGGAAGCTCCTCCTGCTCGTCCACGAGGCCACCGGAGCCAGCCAGACACAGATCGCCGCCGCCTGCGGCAAGACCCAGCCCAAGATCAACGCGATCATGCAGGGAACCCAGCAGGTCCAGTACCTGGAGGTTTTCGAGGACTTCGCCAGCGGCCTGGAAATGCCCGGCCACGCCCGCATCCTGATGGGCCTCGCTCCCCGGAACGTCTCAGACAGGCCGGGACCAGCGCACCCTGCCCGGACTGTCAACGGCCCGGACTCCTACACGGCCCCCCGCAGCGCCGAAGCCGATGCCGTCACTGCGGCAGCAGCCGAGGCATCCGCCGACCGGATCAGGCTCGCCGCCGAATGCGACCCGGTAACCCTGGAATGGCTGCACGCCGAATCCCTGGAAATCGCCCGAGCAGCCAACCGGCCCGCTGCCGACGCCTTCTCCGCCGCGAGGCGCGTCCGCCGTGATTCCCTCGAACTCGCCCAGCAGGCGCGGCGTCCGGCGCTTCTATCAGACCTGTATGCGATCTGCGGCCAGGCCACGGCCTTAATGGCGTCCAGCGCGTTTGACCTCAACCGCTGGAATGAGTCCGACGAGCTGACGCGATCGGCGATCTCCTACGCTTCTCTGGCAGGCCACTCATCCCTCCAGGCATGGACGCACGGGCTCGCCGCGCTGCTCGCCAACTGGCGCCGGGAGCCAGACACCGCCCTGAGCCACTTTCAGCGCGGCATGCAAATCGCCCCTCCCGGCACGCCCAGGGTCAGGCTCCGCTACATCGCCGCCCGTTCCTACGCCCTGCTCGGCGACAGCGCGTCCGCCGCCGAGGTACTCGCCGCCGCGCGGCACGACCAGGACGACGCCGACCGGCACCCCGACTCACTGAGCAACGAGACAGGCGGCGAATTCGCGTTCGTCCGCGCCCGGGCCGACGCATGCGCCGCCGCTGCCTGGCTAGATCTCGGCGACGGCCGCCAGGCATCCGAGGCAGCTCATGCCGCCCTGGCCACCCTCACTGCCATGCCGATTCCCCGCCGCTCGCTCTCCCAGATCACCGGAGCACAGACCGACCTTGCGACCGCCCGCCTGCTCAGCAATGACCTGGACGGCAGCGCCGAGGCCATCAAGCCCGTCCTCGCACAGCCCGCCTCGCTGCGCAACGTGTCCCTCGCGGGGAGGCTGGCCCGCACCCAGACCACCCTGCTGTCCCCCGCGTGGGCCAGGAACGCCCAGGCACGTCAGCTCGCCGACGACATCGGCGACTGGCTCACCACCAGGACAGGTGCATAGGGCCCAGAACAACCAAGGCTCAGCCGATGCTGGCGAGAACCTGCCGCTCACGCTCGCGGCTCATCCCGATCTCACTCGCCCGCTCGTCATCCAGTTCGCCGCCGCCATGTTGCAGCCACGACCACGTGTCCGCCACCGTGGCAGCCAGCGGACGGCACGACAGGCCCGCCGCCATCGCCGCGCTGGAGTCGACCTGCCAGACCCCCGGATAGGTCCGCCACAACGGCATCTCCGACCACTGCCGAACGCCCTGAGCGAGCAGCCGCTCATCCCCTGCCCAGACGAACTCAGCGCCCGACCCGGTGACATCAGCGCACGCCCGGAGCATCCCGCCGAACGTCTCCCCGCTGACCGGCGCCGCCACATTCAACGCGCCCGACACATCCCGGTCAGCCCCGTGCAGCGCGAAAGCTGCCAAGTCCCGCACGTCTACCGGCTGAATCGACCGGTCCGGCGACCCAGGAGCCAGAACCCGACCCCCCGCGGCTACCCGCCTCAGCCACCACGGCAGCCGCCCGACATACTCCCGCGGCCCGAGCACCACTCCTGGCCGCAGGCAGGCGAACCGGCCCGCGCCCAAGGTCTGCGCCACCGCCAGCTCGCACCCCGACTTCTGGTAGCCGTACCTCGTCGGCCCGTCCTCCACGTCCTCGCCGTAATCAGGCCCGGCGTCAGGCGGGCAGTACAAAACCTCCGAGCGCTCCGACAGCGGCTTGACCGGCCAGTCCCGGTAGACGCTCACGGTCGACATGAAGACATAGCGATCCGTCACCGGCTCCAGTCGCTGGCAGACAGCCAGCACCTCGCACGGGACGTAGCCAGAGGTGTCCACTACAAGATCCCAGGGACCGGTCTCCGCCAGCCGGGCCACGTCTTCCGCCCGCGTCCGGTCACCCCGCACCGCATGCACGCCCGGAGCATCGGGACCGGCCATCCCCCGGTTGAACGTCGTGACTTCCCAGCCACGGCCCACGGCAGCGGCAGCAACCGCCCAGCCAACAAATCTTGTCCCGCCCAGCACCAGCAGCCGCATGCCGTCATCGTGGCACAGCAGGTTAGCCAGCCGATGTCCTGCCATCCATCGACAGCAGCCGCAGCAGCGCTACCAGCGTCCCCCCGTGCCAGATGTCCCCCGCCGCGACCAGCCCCGAGACCTGGCCCAGCGGGAACCATTCCATCCGTGCGCCAGCACTGACCGCGACAGGCTCCCCCGCACGCACCGGATCACGGCCGACATACACCGCATACTCACAGTCCACCGTCTCAGGCAGCGGCCGGAACGTGATCAGTTCCTCTGCCCGGCCCGCCCGGTACCCCGTCGTGTCCTCCAGCTCCCGAAGCGCGGCGTCCGCCGGATCTTCCTCGTCATCGACCAGGCCGCCCGGAAGCTCCCAGCCCCACTCACCCGATACGAACCGGTGCCGCCGCACCAGCAGCACCCGGCCCTGCCCGTCAACAAGCGCCATCAGCGCCGTCTGGTGAAGCCGTACGACGTGCTCCCAGACCCGCTCACCCCCCGGCAGCTCTAAGTCGATCTGCCCAAGCCACAGCTCCGGGCTCGCGTAGATCTCCCGCGCACCAAACGTCCGCCACCGCCCCGGCTCCCCGCTCGCACTCGTCACAACCAGGACGTTAGTGCACCAATGGACTCAGCGTGCCAAGCAACACACATTCCGCGAACTTTCACCGCGAACACTGCCGAATCGGCCATACAGGATCAAGGCGTCGCGCTTCGCGCGCCGCATGGCGCCGCCCACTGCCGGGCTCTGCCTCTCCGAGGCCCGCCCAGCACGGGCGCGCCTTCCGCCGCAGGCGAGCATCAACCGATCAGGAGCGTCACTCTGGACCTCTGCACAGCCGACAACGTCCTTCGATTCTTGCCTGTCCGCGTTACCGACCGGGCGGCATCCGAAGGTGCTACGCCGAGCGTAGTGTCCGGCCAGTCGGTCACCTGTATCCAGTCGGTCACCTGTATAAAGTCTCAGGGCGGCGAACCGCGAATACGCAGCTGCCCAATCCTAATCCTTGCGAGTAGCCGAAATCCTAACCACGCGAGCGGCAAGCCCGCCGTCGAGCCCTCCCTTATTGGCCCTTGAATCGTTTGGAACCGACGACAGACGCCGAGTCACTGATTCCTCATAGGTCGTAACCAGTACTTGCCGCAATTGTGAAGACTCGTGTGCAGCATGCACGAGCAATGCCGCCAGGGACCGCCGATTCCTTGAATCGAGGTGTTCGAGCGGTTCATCCAGGATGAAGAATGGGCACTCAGTGGCCATCTGAAGTGCCAGCAGCCGAACCGTCAACTGAGCAAGTGTTCGTTGGCCTCCGCTAAGGTTGCTATAAGGAATGACATAGCTCCCCTCTTCCAGGGACAGCGCTCCTGTCGGATCCATATGGAGCTGGGAACCGGAACATAGCGTAGGCCAGCGTTTCTGTAGCTCGTCGGCCATGGGCGCAATCCGGTCTGCACAGATCACGTCCGCCAGTGTTGTCATCGTAACAGCGGCTAGCTGCGCGCGCTCTGCGGCCCCATAGCCATCAAGCAGGCGCGCTGATAGAAGGGCATTCTGCTTACGGTCCTCATCCGCTCGCTGTATAACTCTAAGCTCAGTCTCGACTTCATGAATCTCGTGCATCAAGTGGTCAATCTCAGCCTGCAAAGGGAGCATTTCGATAGAAACGTCGGCCGTATTCTCAGGAATTTCCTCGCCGGGCAGGGCGGGTGGTTCAGATTCCGGTATCCTCAGTAGCTCCTGAGCGTCCCTAATAAGATGGCGGAAAAGATCAAGATCGCGGTCGACTGCCTGCAACTCTGCCAGCGACTGTTGAATGATTTCCTGATGTGATGTTAGGGCATGTTCAGCAGCTTCTTGCGAAAGCGGCTGGAGGCATGTCGGACACTTTGGCTCGCCAGTTCCGAGGATCGCAGCGTAGTGCAGTGCCGTCTCACGCTTTGCCTCAATCCGCCCGTGATCAGCTATGAGCTGCTCGTATCTCTCGGAGATCAAGGCGGCTACGCGTTCCAGGCCGAACCGGTTGGCTGGCAGGTCAGCTTCTCTGTATGGATGCTTGACAAAATCCGTAATTCGACGGATGAGCGAAACGACGCGTTCCCGATCGGCGCCCTGGGCACGCTCAAACCTCAACTTGCTTGCAGCATACTCGGCCCATACCTCGCGAATATGCACATAGCGTTCCGCCGCATACTGCTGACTTCTGAGAGCGTGAAGTCGAGCCGTCATCTGGTCTCGTTGAACCTCAAGATCGACGAGTTGCTCGGCGTCACGTCGCGACGGGCTGTCCCTAAGGCTCTTTCGCAAGCTGTCGTTTTCACGATCAAGACGCTTGGCATTGATTTCGCATTGGCGTGCGGCTCGCCTCAGACGGCCGACGCCGAACACCTCGGATAGCATTCCGACGATGTTGAGACCAGCGTCGTTAACTGACATTGTGGCGCCTTCATGAACGAAAGCTAGGAGTGCAAGCTGCGCAGCATCCACGCCTGTCTCGGCGCGGAGAAGATCCATCCACTCCTTTTCCGAAGCCGCCTGCCCATTGATTTGAATAGACGCCTGAATCTCCGGATTTCGAGAAGACCTCTGGATTGTCCGTTCTAGGCGGGCCTTGTTTGATCCGAGTGATATATCGCACCCCACGACCGCCATTGTTCCATCGCCACCGCGTACAGCGTCCGCCGTCGGGCGGTCTGTGCCGAACATGAGCGGTGAGCCGAACAGCGCGAAATACAGACCTTGAACAATTGACGACTTGCCGATACCGTTCTCTGCGATCAGGAAAGTCGTTCCTTCGCCGAGGTCAAGATCCAATGAATCGTAGGCTTTCCATTGGCGAAGCCATACCTTGTGTATCATCGGCGGCCACCAGCTTCAAGTTCTGCGTCTATGTCGACGTGCTCACTGTTGGCGACAGTAAGCGCCAATCGTGTTGCCCATTCGGCATCTGCGACCGTTAGTGACGCGCGGGCTTGCGCTCGTTCTGGAATAGGGCTTTTCCTGCCCGCGTGGCGTTCGCTCAGAGCGCTTATAGCTGCATGCGAGGCCACCTGGTCGAAGGCTAGCCCATGACTTGTCATTAGAGTTGACGGCTCCGGCCACGGCAAGTCAATTGTGCTCAGGTATCTCATGACCGTATCGCGAAGCGGGCCTTGCCTTGGAATGAGGCTGATGATCGCACTATGGGGAGTATCGACCGCTCTGTCGCCCCACTCCACAATGCGGCTTGTCAGCAAGTCATCGTCAGCAATGAGGACGCACGCGGCACTTTGAGGGTTGGCCCAGAGCAGCGCGTTCGCGGTTGCGAGTACGTCTGAGTCGTTGAGGGCATCTCGGTCGCGGCCGACAAGAAGCGACAGTTGCAGCATTAGGTCGAGTGCTGTCATGACGAAGTCAGCTTCCAGCGGCGAACCGTCAGACTGTCCGGTGAGGACGTCGCCGGTGGACACTGCGGTGATAATCACGTTGCCTTCTTGGGGCACCAGCACGTCTGCCACGCGGCGGGCCATGCGCATACGCTGAATGAGGGCGCTGCCAGCAGTCTCGCTCATAGTTCCATCCTGCCCGCCGACGGCGTTGCTGATCGGTGAATTAGTGTGTTCATCCGCTGGACCGCCTCGGCTGTGGCGATTCGTTGCACTATCTGCTCGGCCTGCCGCACCTTCCGCCGACGCTTCGCTTCCGAGGTCCGTGGCTCGATGCTGGCCACTGCCTGGTCACATACCATGCTGGCCTGAGCTGCGGTCAGGGCGTGACAGTTGTACATAGACTCCATCAACGTCAGGCTCATCATGGGGTACAGAGATATGACGTTGGTCTCGACCAACTCTTTGATTACGTCGAACGCGTCCTCATCGTTAGTAACTATGGCCGCCCCGTCAACGTCCCGAAGCACTTCGACAAGGCTCCGTTCGCCGCGATCGAAGCTAAGCACGCGTGCCTGGACCTCGACCTTCAGCGGCAGGTCGTATGATGCTCCATCCGGTATGGACTTGATGATCGATCCTACCTCGCCGTACTCAATTCCCGAACATATGTCCGATAGGCTGGGCCGGTCTCCACCGTCGGCAACGGGCCGAAAGCTACGAAAGCACTCGCTCTCTAGGCACGTGGCACTCGTCACAAGGCGCCGTTGTCCTGCGCATGCATGCGCCCTCAGGAGGTCAAGCAGCCACCGAGCGCTACTCGAGTCGGCGGCAGCCGCTGCGGCAGAGCGCGCGAGTAGAAAAAGGTGGCTGGAGTCTATCCCCAAAACACCATAATCATATGAACATCGGCATTTACCCGCACATGCATGCAAACCAGACAAGTCAGGTGTCTGTTGCGTCACGGACAAGCGGGTCGCCGCCGTCGGGGGGGCGAACACGGCATGCGAGACAGTATCCCACGATGATCTTGCTGGTGCGGGCAGGCGCAGCAGCTCCTGATCTAATAATTCTGCCGTGATATCAGAGTCGGCATTCTGCTCGCGACGAAGAACGCCTCCGGCGGGGGCGCCCCGGCTCCGGGATGCGCGCCAGGACGGCACGCGCCAGCGCCGTACAGTGGCTGAGGTGGGGACTGATCATCCCGTCTGCCGTCGACCCAGAGCGAGCCCAGCAGACCAGGCCGAGCCGGTCAGGATCGTTCGTCCAGTGGGGCGCTCCATCTTGACCGGCTCGGCCTGCCCCGCTCCCTAGCGGGCGGGTCGACGGCAGACGGGATGATCAGGGGCGAGGCGTGCGCGGGTGCGCCGACCCAGTGTTCTGCCAGGTCGCGCCAGTCAGGGACCAGCCAGGCAACTCAGCCACGACCCGTTTCGTTTCGTGATTTCTTCATATTCATTGCGTTTCACAATGAAATTGATAAATTAGTACATGAGCCAGACCACCGCCCGGCACTGCGCCTATCCCGGATGTGAGCAGCCCGTAGCCGCACGCGCTAACGACCGCGGCGCGAAGCCGAAATACTGCGACGACACCAGCCACAACCCGCTCAACGCCCACCGCGAGCGCCGCAAGCGGGAAGCCGACGCCACCGGCCAGCGAGCCGAGGAAACCGGCGGCCAGCCCGTCACCATCGGCCTCACCCGCGCCGCCGAACTCGTCCGCAAGCTCGAACAGCTCACCGCCCAGCACGCCGACACCCTCACCCGCGCCGTCACCGAGCTGCGCTCCGCCGCCGGTCCCGAGTCCGCCGAAGCTGAGGTCTACGCCGCCCGTACCTCCGCTGACCAGCGCATTGCGGCCGCCGAGGCCCTCCTCGCCGAGGAGATCAACCGCCGTCGCGAAGCCGAGACCGAGCGCGACCAGGCCCGCGCCGACCGCGAGCAGGCCGACGACGCCACCGCCCAGGCGATCACCCGCATGGAAGAACTCCAGCACGAACTCACCACCCTTCGCCACGCCACCGCCGAGCAGCTCAGCCAGCTCCGCACCGAGACGACCGCCGACCTCGAACTCGCACGGGCCACCGCGCAGCGCGACATCGGCCAGGCCCGCGAGGAAGCCGAGCGCCAGGTCGCCGAGGCCACCGGCCAGGCACGCCACGCGGAGCAGGAAGCCGCACGGGCGCAGCAGGCCGAGACCGCCGCACAGCAGCGGGCCGACCGCGCCCAGGCCCAGGCCGCCGAGGAAATCGCCCTCGTCCGAGCCGACTCCCGCCGCGAACGCGACGAGCACCGCGCCGCCACAGACGCCCGCATCACCGCGCTCGAAGAAACACGAACCGCGCTCCGCATCCGCGCCGAACGAGCAGAAGCCGACCTCGACACCGCACGAGCCGAGCACCAACGACTCACCGAGCAACTCGCCCAGGCAGCCGCCGACACCGGCCAGCACCCCCACCCAGCCGACAACCCGCCACCACGCACTCGCCGTGCCCCCGCCAGTACCACGAGCCGGACCAAGAAGACATGAAGCACGCCCAGGCCTCCCGACTCTTACCTGCCGCGGGCTGCTCTCCGCCGTGCCACTTCCGTGCCAGAACAGGCGGGGAACAGCGGGCATCCGTCGTCACTCACGGGGACCGCGAACCCCGTCTGACCTGGTAAGCGGCGGGCAGCGGCCCCGCCCGAGACGACCTCCTAAGCAATAGGTCGCGCGGTAGAGTCTCGCTCAGGGTCCGGCTCACTGCCCATTACTTCCAGGACTTCTGTGCCTAAGTGACCGATTTTTGGCGTTGCGTTACGTGTAGGTCACGATCACGGCTGGCACCCTGATGCGGTGGTGAACGCGACGAGGCCCCTGCTATGACGTTGGGTGTCGAATCCAGGAGCCAGTCACAGGAGCCTCGTTGCCTGCGAATTTTGCCATGCCCGTGCCCATCCCGTCCACCGCCGACGAGGCCGGCGGCCCGCCGGAGGCGGGCCTGGCCGCCCGGGTCGCGGCCGGGCCGGGCCCGTGGGAGGACGAGGAGTGGCTCGCTGACCTGCGGCGCGAGAGCATGCTGGAGTCGCTGCTGGCAGGCGGGACGATCGCCGCCGCGGCCGGGGCGGGACACCGGCACAAGCAGGAACGGGCACTGGGCGCCGAGGCCACCGCGCTGTGCCTGGTCACGGGCGCGCTGTTCCCGGTGCTGGGCTACGACAGCACGCTCGCCCTGGTCTTCGACATGCCCGGCCTGCCCGTCAGGCCGGGCACCCCGGTGCCGACCGGCCCCGCCTGCTCGAAGGCCCGGGCCCGGTCCGGGGAGGCCCCGGCCCGGGCCATGTTCGAGGCCGACGCGGCCCGCGACGACATTCCCGCAGGCCCGGACGGGACCGCGTTCGGCCTGGAGATCACCCAGATCGACGGCACCACCCTGGAACTGTTCAAAGACCCGCTGCTCGCAGAGGAATCCGGGGTCCCCTCTCCGGGCGCGAAGCCGCTGCCGCGCCTCGTGGGGCTGCTGCACTCGGGCACCCGCCGGTGGAAGGCCGCCGTCACCGGCCGCTACCTCGACGGCGAGAACGCCCTGGTCGACGGACTGCAGGACGCGTTCGGCCCGGGGCAGCTGAACCTCGCCGACCGCGGCTTCTTCTCCATGGACCGGTGGATCCGGTTCTCCGGCACCGGCGCGCACCTGCTGTGGCGCGTCAAGAACGGCGCGAAGTCCGTCCCCTTCAAGACCCTTGACGTGCTGAAAGACGGATCGGAACTCGTGCTGCCGCGCGAGAGCGCCGGCATGCGCTCCCGCCGCCGCAAGACCGCCGGCGACCCCGCCCTCCCGCCCCTGCCGGACACGATCGCGCGGCTGATCTGCTACACCGTGCTGACCAGCACCCGCGGCGGCCGCGTGAAAACCACCCAGATCCGGCTGCTCACTACGCTGCCCGGCCCGGGCCTTTACCCCGCCGCCGAGCTCGCGGCCCTGTACCAGAAAAGATGGCTGAAGTCGCGTTCCTCCACCTGAAAAGGACCGTCCGCGGCACCGGCCGCGTCCTGCGCGGACGCTCGCCGGAACTCGCCCGCCAGGAAGCCCGGGCACTGCTGCTCGCGCACAACATGATCGCCGCCCTCGCCGCCCGCGCCGCCGCCACCGCCGGCCTGACCCCGGGCGAGATCACCTTCACCGCGGTGCTGTCCCTCGCCCGCGCCGCGATCACCGCCGACACCTGCTGCCCCCACTGCCGCAAGCGCCCGACCAGCCAAAACGCGCCCATCGCCAGCCTCGACGCCGCGATCCTCGCCCTCACGCCCGGCCGCGCAGGCCGACAGCGGACCTCCGGCCGCACCGCCGCCGAACGACAAAAATGGACCAGCGAACCAGCCGAGTACACCCTCACCATCGTCCCGTCAAATCTCCCGAAAACAGACGTAAGTCCCGGAAGTTAAGGGCAGTGGGGTCCGGCTTCTCCGCGCGGTCAGCGCGTCTTCCTGTTCCTACTCCTCATCACGTAGGACGCGCCATCTGGGCAGCATGTCCACTTTCGTACGCCGGGCCCGTGCCTTCCCAGGCTTGCGCAGCTCGACCTGTGCCATGGCTCGTTGGCTGTGTCCTACCGCCAACACGGCGTCGAAGCCGTACCGCACTCAGCCGACCGACGATATAATCAGCCAATGTCGGCACCCCGCCTTGCGCTTGCTCTCGAAAGCATGTCTTCTGGTGATTGGCTTGCTTTCGAGCGCTTCGCCGCTGAGTTTCTTGCTCCAGAGTTCCCGTCCCTTCGCACTACAGCGTCACCACATGGCGATAGAGGAAGAGATGGACAAATGTACGTCGTGGATGAAGATCCGAACACTGTCGTCCAATACTCTGTCGCACAAGATTGGGCTACTAAGATCCGAAGTACGGTTACTCGGATCAAAGAGACGATGCCTGCGACGCGTGCGCTAATCTACGCTACCAATCAGGTAATAGGTCCAGATGCTGATAGCCTCGTCAGGGAGCTACGTCGCGATGATCGGATTTCGCTAGATATCCGCGACCGTAACTGGTTCATAGATCGCGAGTTGACCTATTCGCAGCGCGAGGTAGCCTCAGCAGAGTTGGCGCAGAGATTTGTTGACCCACTGCTGGTCGGGCGGGGGGTACGATCATTTGTTTCCCCTGCACTTGGCAAGGATGAAGCCCGTGTCGCTCTGGTACATCTTGCGCTTGAAGGCGAAGATAGACACAGCGAGAAAGGCTGGACTAAGAGTTGTTTCGAAGCCCTGGTTCTTTCGACGCTCCATGGGACATCTAATGAGAGTCGAATAGAGCGTACAGAAATAGTGAACAGAGTTAGCGAGCTACTACCATCTGGTTACGATACTCAGATATCTCAACAAGTAGATGGTGCGCTCGCCCGACTTAGTCGGCGCGGCGGCCCGGTAAAGCCTAGGGGCGGGTCCTACGCGCTCTCATTTGCTGAGAGTGAAGAACTCAATAATCGTCTTGCCTCCTTTGCCCTACAAGAAGAAGCCCTCAAGCGGGAGCTAGTGGCAGCCGTCAAGCTAGCTGCACCGCGGCTTGAGACTGATCTAGATGACAACGAATGGCTAGCTGTTGCTGAGTCGCTGCGGCTCGGCCTAGAGGTTATCCTACTTGCACGCGGTGAAGAGTTCGCCCTCACCGTAACCACGGGCGAGGTTCACCAAGCGAATGCCCAAGAGGTCCTGGCACAGGTAACGGCTTCAGTTCACAACTCAGCTGCGGGACTGACTGATGAAGAGGCTACCGCAGCAATAATCGAGATATTGGAGCGGCCGTCGGTGAACCTGAGAAATCACCTCCGCAGGTTGGCTGACGCCTATTCGATGTACGCATTCTTGCGTCAGACACCCGATGTTCAAAGGGCCGTATTGACGATCTTCACCGGAGGCGACCTTTGGCTCGACACCAGTGTGATACTGCCACTCTTTGCAGAGATACTCCTCGAGGACCCCGCAGAACGCCGTTATACAACCATACTGAGAGCAGCACTCGATGCCGGACTCCATTTGTATGTTACCGCGGGCGTAGTGGAGGAGGTAGAGGCGCATCTAAATGTCTCCCTGGCCTGTGCGCGAACAGATAGCAGTGCCTGGAGGTCGAGTCGGATACCATTCTTGTTCGCCGCTTATACGCTCGCGGGAAGAGGACGCGGACAGTTCGCTGCTTGGCTTGAGCGGTTCCGTGGCCAAAGGCGACCTATGGATGACATTATCGAATATCTAGCTGACACGCATGCTATAGATCTCCGGGGTTTGCAAGATGAGGCGGATCGGGCAGATCCTGAAATCAGAGCGGCCGTTCAAGAGATATGGTATGAAGCTCACGAACGTCGACGCGGACCCAATGAGGAGATGGACGCACTGACAATGGGCCGACTCGTAGCTCACGATGTCGAGAACTGCCTCGGAGTCATTCAGTTGAGGCAGGCGACGCCCGCTTCGCCTATGGGTTATCGCCAGTGGTACCTAACGTTGGATAAGACTGCATGGTCGCTGAAAAGAGAGCTTACGGAACGGCTCGGTCGCGCTTCGCCTGAATCACCTGCACTAAGCCCAGACTTCATGACTCAATATCTGCGCTTGGCACCCGTGCGATCGGCGGTGGAACGGGAGCTTTGGGCCAGCCTGCCACTAATCACCGATGTCTCACGTTATGAATACGTCCCAAAGGACTTTATCGAACGCGCCGACGAGATCCGTCGTCAAGTTGGTGACATGGACGAACGGATCATACGACGACGAGTGCGCGATACTCTAGACGAAATGAAGCGAGAGCGAGGCCCGCAGGCTTTCGCGGGAGTCGCAGGTGCGGAACGTGAACTCAATCAGCAGATCACACAGTCCAGGGACCGGACGCAGCAATCTCCTCGGTGAGACATTATTGGAGGCGCGACAGATCTCGTGGACCGATGCCCATCGCGCAGCGACCCCCTCTCTGCCCAGAGGTGCGGGGAGCCAATCAGGGGAGCCAATGCCTTCAGACTCCCCCGGACTCCCCGCGACCACACCGGGGCATTCGCGCTGGTGAGCAGCTCCACGCCAGACCCCATCAGACCTACCCAGACTGGTCATCCGTGCCTGGGGGTCAAGGGGTCGCGGGTTCGAATCCCGACACCGATCCGAGGATGCGCGGGAAGGCTCCTCACGAGAATCCCCTGACGAACGCCCACACGACTCCGGTCGTGGGGACCACCTGGGGACCACACGTGGTGCGCGGTGGTGGACGTCGAGCACGGCCAGCGTTCGATGCGCCCGGACCGCGTATGACGTGCAGGAACGTAACGCCATGTTCTGGGGGTCAGGGGTCGCGGGTTCGAATCCCGCCGTCCCGACCAGACAGGGGTTTGCCAAAGTCGGTGTGACGGTGAGTGACTAATGGGGATGTTTGTTGTTCTGCCGACGGGCTGAGTTGCGGGGCCGCAAGCCCGCAGTGCCGGTTACTTTCCGTAGCGAATCTTGGGGGCTGTGCGACACGC
>DATKQH010000284.1:0-72092 GCA_035532775.1 Streptosporangiaceae bacterium | reverse complement strand
CAAACAGCTTCGGATGTCGCCCTCCACGACCCACTCATACGTGCGGGACGTGAAGTGGCGTACCTCGGCCACCGCGTCGTGAGCCCGGCGGTTCGGGCGGAACCCGTAGGAACACGGGAGGAAATCCGCCTCGAAGATCGGCTCCAGCACCAGTTTCAGGGACGCCTGGACCACCCGGTCCCGCACAGCGGAGATCCCCAGGCGGCGACGTTTCGTCGTGCCCGGTTTCGGGATCATCCGCTCCCGTGCCGGGAGGGGGCGGAAACTGCGGTCCTTGATCTCGGTCCGCAGCCGGTCGAGAAACACCTCGACCCCGATCTCGGCCTCAACGTAGTAGGCGGTCTGCCCATCCACGCCGGCCGTGTGCGCGCCCTTGTTTCCCCGCACCCGGTCCCAGGCCACCAGCAGGAAGCCGGGATCGGCGACGAGGTTGAACAGATCATCAAACCTGCGATGCGGGTCATCGCTGGCCCAACGGTGCAGCTTGGCCTGGATCTCCAGTACCCGGCGCTCCGCAACAAGCAGAGCGTGCTCCAGTTCGCCGGTGTTCACCGGCGCTCTCCTGGTCTTCCAGCCCCTCGGCTGCCGACTTGCTGGTCCCCTTCGCCCTGTGACCGGCTTTCCCGGCCTCCATGACGGGTCGTCACGCCCGCGACTACTACGAGACCTCCGCCCCACCCGGCGCCCACAGCGGACGACGCGCCTGCCCATTCCCGCACCGGCTGCACGGGACCAGGGCGGCACCGGATGGTTCCCACGTTCACCACACCACCGATCGACGGGGTCGGCGCCCAGCTCTGCCCCAGCGGCATCGCCACGACTACGCCGTGGGCTTTCACCGTGGCCTCCTGCCGGGAGGTATCAGTCCCGGCTCGGAGTTCCCGTCCGACGCTGCACGCCAGACGGTGCGCGCCGCAACCCAGCCCAGATCCGCCAGGTTCGAGCTGGAGGGCCGATTGAGGGGCTTCAAGCGCTGGTTTCTCACGTACGCCTTCCCGTCTCGCTAGCCGGACCCGCGCTGTCTGGCAGTGCCAGCACGTCCCGGCATTGTCAGGGCCGCTTCCCGCCCTTCCCGGCGTCTCCCGGGTCAGGCTGCCCTCAGCTTCACCCGGCTGCCACGACAGCCTGGGCGGTGGAGGTCTTCCACCCCCACTCGGTCATGCGGCGCCTCGTGGCGCACGATCCCGTCGACCCACAGGTACACGTAGTCGGCTGCGGCCAGGTCGCGGGTCATGAACGCCGCGGCCTCGGCTCTCCACGTCTCGGTCAGCTTCGTGACCGTGGACGACGACAGCCCGGCGCTGCTGCCGAGGAACTGGGCCAGCGCCGGGCCGAAGTCGCTCGAGGACAGCCCGTGCAGGTACAGCAGCGGCAGCACCTCCGACACCTGCGGGGTCTTGCGCGCCCACGGCGGCAGGATCGCCGGGGAGAACCGCATCCGCTCGGCCGTTTCCGGGTCGGTGCGCCTGTCGTTCACCCGGGGCGCGGTCACCTCGACCGCGCCGGCGCTGGTCACCACGGTGCGCGGCTCGGCAGCGCCGTTGCGCACCACCATCCGCCGGCCCTCCTCGTCGCGCAGCCCGGCGAACTGGTCGATGTAAGCGGCGACCTCGGCCTGCAGCGCCGCGGCCAGCATCTGCCGGGCGCCCTCGCGGACGATCTGGTCGATCACCGATGACTCTTGCTCACCGGCAGGCAAGACGCCGGACAGGTCGGGGACTATCGTGAGCATGGGTGTGCCTTCCCGGCCAGCGTTTGCGGCGCCGGCCATTGCTTGATGACCTCTACGACTCGATCATCCGGGAAGGCGCACCCTCCTTCATGCCCTTCCCGGCAGTGCTATTAGGTCTCAAGCATTGCTCCGGCTTGCAGATCCGCCCTGCTCCCCCCCAGACGGGGGCTGGGCGACGTCCCCTCTGAACAATCCTTCAACCGCGGCGGTGACCGCCTACCGCAGGCAGTTCCCCTCGGAAATCACCTCAGTGGCGATCTTCCGTCCCCAGCCGAATACGTGGGTCGTCACGCTAGCGTCGACAAGTTCCAGGCGCACGATCGCCAGGCTCTCGCCGGCCTACCGGGATCGGCTCTGCGTCGTCCGGTCGCGATATCAACTCAGCAGCGTGCGAGCCGCCGCCCAAGCCGCGCTGGCGCTGCTCTCGCCCGGCTCGTACGGGCAGCTTCCGTACCGGGTAACCGGAGTCGGCCGGACGGTCGGCACCGACGGACAGGCAATCGTTGAGGTCAACGTGCTCGCCGACACCACGGCACTTCGCCGCGCACTCGCCTCGCAGCCCGCAGGACTGGTGAGGATCGAGCCGTGGCTCAAGCCCGTGTCTCGCTGACCCTTTCGAAGGGTGTGAGGGGCGTAGCTGCAAGCATGGAATCTGCGCTGCCGACCGCATGACAACCAGCCGGGTTCTAGCTGGGCCAGCGTCACTCCGAGACGATCTGATAGGGCAGAGGTCCGAGGTTCAAGCCCTCGCAGGCCCACCAAGCTCAGCAAGTTCCGGCCCTATGAAGTCCGGCCCGGTGGCCCTGCGTCCATGGGGCTCAGGCCAAGCACACTGCGGCGCTCTTGCCGGTCACCAGGCAGGCGGGCAGAATGGCCAGCCATGACGGATGGCCCTGACCGCTGGCACCGATGGCTTCTCGACGTGCGGTTCGGAGGCGATGCCGCCTACCGGGAGAAGAATCTCACCGAGTACCTGTACCCGGTGCGGGATACAGTGCTCGACAAGGCTCAGCTACGGCCTGGCGACTCGCTGCTTGACGTGGGCACCGGTGATGGCCTCATCGCGTTCGGCGCGCTCGAACGGCTCGGCCCGGCAGGTCGTGTGATCTTTTCCGATATCTCCCAGGACCTGCTTGACCACTGCCGCAAGGCCGCCGCCGCCGAAGGACTGCTTGACCGGTGCCGCTTCATACTGGCCCCTGCCGATTCCCTGATCGGCGTGGCGGACGCATCGATGGATGTTCTCACCACCAGGTCTGTGCTGATCTACGTCAAGGACAAGGCGACAGCCCTACGAGAGTTCCACCGGGTTCTTAAGCCTGGCGGGCGGGTGAGCTTGTTCGAGCCAATCAATGTACTCATGTCCCCTGCCGATCCCGACCTGTTCTTCGGCCACGACGTGACCCCGGTCAGGGCCGTGGCGGCAAAAGTTGAGGCTCTCTACGAGTCCATCCAGCCGCACGGCGGCGATCCCATGGGCGACTTCGACGAGCGCGACCTGGTGCGCCATGCTAAGGACGCCGGGTTCCCTGAGATCAATCTCGAACTACGAGTCAGCGTGACAGCCCACAAGCAGCCAGTTCCCTGGGAACGGTTCCTGCGCACGTCAGGCAACCCGCTGATACCGACCTTCGGGGAAGCGCTGGATCGTGTGCTCAACCCGCAAGAAGCCGCCGAACTTACCAGCTATCTCAGGCCGCTTGTCGAGTCCGGGACCGGACTGGAGCGCACAGCACTCGCCTATCTAACCGCCGTCAAGGAAATAGCCGGGTAGCCGTACTCTGCGGCGTCCGGTGGGGCGCTCCAGCTTGACCCGAGGGGCCTGGCCCGCTCCATGGCGGGTGGTCGACGGCAGACGGGATGATCCGGCGGGCGGGGGCTTGCGCGAGTGCGCAGACCTAACCACAGGTCACAGCGGGAAATCGTTGATGGGAGCAGAGCAGTGGCCGGAGACCATATGCCCGATCGTGACCGAGGTCGCCTGAGGCTGGTGGCGTCCGCACTGCGGCTGGTCACGATTTCCGTTGCCTTCGGCCTGCTCTCCGGGGCCGTATCGGTGATCACTGGACTGCAAGATCACAGCCTGGGCGTCTTCGCCATCGGCCTCGGCGTCCTAGCCGACGTCACGGGATCGGCGATCCTGATCTGGCGGTTCCGGGCCGAGCGCCAGCGCCCGGTCATGCCCGAGACGGCGGAAGTCCGGGCGGCGATCGTCGTGGCTGTCGCCCTGGTCGTAGTCAGCGCAGTGCTCGTCGATGAGTCCGCAGCCGCGCTCGCGAGAGGGTCACGGCCGGGAAACTCCATCGTTGCCCTGGCCGCCGCGGGCGTCTCGCTTGTCGTGCTGGCGCCCCTGGCCTACGCCAAGCGCCGTCTGGGCAGGCGGATGGACAGCCGGGCGCTTCAGGGTGACGGCGCTCTCAGCGGTATCGGGGCGGCCACCAGCCTGTTTGCCCTGGCCGCCCTGGCGCTCTACGACACGCTCGGCTGGTGGTGGGCGGACAGGGTGGCCGCTCTCGTCGTTGCCTTTATCGCCGCCGCCGAAGCATGGCACACCGCTCCGAAGCGCTGGCAGCGACGTGGTCGGCGCGGTCCGGGCGTTCCTGCGTCCCGACAGCCGCTGGTTCGTGTGGTTCGATTCATGCCGCGCCGACGCTGAGGCGCCGCTGCTCGCCGCCGTCGCCGCCAATACGGGCAGTGATCTCCATACAGCCGCCGACGAATCCGACGACGAAACACTTGCCCGGCTGGCCCGTCTCGGCTTCACGGTCAGCAGGCGGGAGGGCAATGACGTCATCCCTACCGACCCGCTCACCACCGGCCTGCTTCAGGCGGAGGCTCCGGGCGAGATTGTCATCATCTCCGCCAGCGATGCCTACGAAGATCAGCTCCGCTTGCTGGACGATGCTCTGCGCCAGGACGTACCGGGCACAAGCGGATGGGCGTGGGATCCGGGTGACTTTCGCGAGGAGACGTTCGACTCGCCTTCGTTCGACCCGGCAACCTACCTGGTCGCCGTCGAGAGCCGGCCAGCGGCGAGTACATCGGGCTGGTGCGCGCCTGGAACGACCCGGGGCGGCCGCGGCTCGGCCTGATCGGCGTCACGCGCCCGTACCGCCCGGCAGGGGCTGGCGAGGGCGCTGCTCGGCCGGGCGTTTCGCGTCCTTTACGAGCGCGGCAAGGACGAGGTGACCGCCGAGGCGGACGACTCCGACACCGCTTCCACGTCGCTGCTGGCCAGCCTCGGCGCTCGCCGCACCGGCGGTTCGGTCGAGCTGATCAGGCGAGGTCCGTCTGAGCGCACACGCAGAACTCGTTGCCTTCAGGATCGGTCATCACAACGTAGTCGTCGCCCGGATCGCGCTCATGACGCACGACCTTGGCACCAAGTCCGGTGAGCCGCTGGACATCGGCGGCCTGGTCGTCGCTATAGAGATCGAGGTGCATCTGGTCGCGGGCGCTGACTGCCGTGGCCGCCAGCTGCAGAGAGATATTGACGTGCTCTCCGCGCAGGACGCGGAAGTCGTCGCCGTCGCCGTCTGACGACGGAACCAGATGCAGCGCCTGCGACCAGAATCTGGTCATCAGCTCCATGTCCGCGCAGTTGATCACTGTGCTGCCAAGCCGGATTGCCATGTCGAGAGCCTCTTTCACCAGCTGTCCTGCGGGTTGGCCACGGTGTAGCCGTCCTGAGCGGTGGGTGCAACCGCGAATCCGGCCACGAGCAGCGGGCCAGCCAGCACGATGGCCGCTCAAATGCGCGACGAAGGCCCGGGTCCGCGCCGCGCGGACGCGCGCCGCTAGCACAGCAATGGCCGGATAGGCCAGAGCGAGAGCGAAATCCGGGCCCATGCTGCCGATGCAGGCCGATCACGGCCATCCTCCGCGGGCCACTGCTGGCGGCCCCGGCACCGTTAGCGGTGCCGTCTCGGCGATCACGTGCTGGCAGTCGTGAACAGGCACGGCAATCCGCGGCCGGACCACCCGCAGCCATTGGATGGCCTCGGCAGTACTCAGCCACGGCGCGCCGACCGGGAGGGCGAGCACTTCCACCGGCCGGTCAGGAACCGTGAGGGCATCGCCCGCGTAGAAGAACCTGTCCGCGATCAGGTAGCCGACGTTGGGCACGTTCGGCAGATCGGGGTGGATCACCGCATGCTCGTTGCCGTAGACGCGGACCAGCACGCCGAGATCAACCTCATCCCCGGCATGAACTGCCTCTGCTTCGACGCCAGCGTCCGACAGGGCGGCGGCGCTGGCGACATCGCTGACGATCCGCGCGTCCGGGTTGCTGGCCAGCAGTGCCCGCAACCGCCTGACGTCGAGGTGGTCATCGTGGACATGAGTAATGAGGACGCCGGTCAGACCTCGAAGCGTGTCAAGTCCGGTCGAGAAGCAGCCAGGATCGATCAGCAGCCTGGAACCTGCCTCGCTCGCCAGCAGGCAGCAATGGCCGAACTTCTGCAATTTCACTTACTAACCTTGGCACAGTCGCTGTGACATGGGCGGATGCCACGTGCCCGGGTCAGGGCCCGGCTAGTTCCGCCGGCGTCAGTACCCGCAGCACGCAGAACTCGTTTCCGTCCGGATCGGCCACAACGACCCAGCTAGCCTCGGCGCCCTGGCCGACATCGACGCGTCGCGCGCCCGGGCCTCGTCGGTGCCGGCGCCGAGGCACACGCCGCTGACCTGCGGCTATTCCTCGCCAGAGAAGCGCTCCCAGGCAGACTGCCTGGTCATCTCCATAGCGGCCCCGATCCTGGTCCAGGTGATCCCCCTGGATCGCGCCTCTCGTACCCAGAGGCTTAGCTGCTGCTCCACCGAGGCGCTCGCGGCGGCGATCCTGGGCAGGGTCGAGAGCAGGTCGTCATCGGAAACTCGCTCCTTCCAGGAAGCAACCTTCGGCTGGTCGGGCTTGGTGGCGATGATTTCCACGCAGAGCGCCACGCACTCGTTGCAGATGAACACGCCGGGCCCGGCGACCATCGTCTGCACGTCCGTGGTCGGCTTTATGCAGAAGGTGCAGGCGACCACGGCCGGCTCCGGATTGGCTGGCGCCGGTTCCGCACTGGTTGCGGTCGGCTCTGCGCTGGTCGCTGCCACTGGCGTTCCCCTCATCGTTCAGGCGTGTCAGGCCGATCCTGACAGAGCGCGTCAGGGGTTACCTTACAATGTCAGGCTTCTCCTGACAAGATCCCTGAGCCGGCCGTCGGCCTCCTGAGCCCGTCAGCCGCCCGTGACGTGAGCCAGCTGCTTCTTGTGCTCGGCGACCAGCCAGCCGGCTGTCAGCCGCGGATCCTGCGGGTCCGTCCCTTGCTGCAGGCTGACCAGGTAGGCGAGGTCGGCGTCGACCCGGCGGCGAAACTCCGCGGCATCGCCGATGGTGCCGTGCCCCGGGATGACGCGCACGACGGGCAGCGCGGCCAGGTGGTCAAGGGCCGCCAGGTAGTCACCGACCGGATCGGCCTGGCCGAGATCGAGCAGCGGCATCTCGATGTCGGAGCACATGTCCCCCGCGACGAGCGTTCCGCTGTCGGGAAGGAAGATCGCGCTGTGGCCTGGCGCGTGCCCCTGATGCGTCACAACGATTGCCGGAGGCCCGTCCCACGCAATGGCGTCCCCCGGCGGGTTGAGCGGGGTCAGCCGCCCGAAAAGTTCCAGGTCGTGGCCGGGTGCCGACTTCTCTACTCCCTCGATCAGGCCGCTGCGCTCGCGCTCAGCAACGGCGACGGCCAGCGGCGCCGCGTATCTCGGCACGTCGGCACCCAGCTCGGAACTCCACAGGACGTGATCCCAGTGCGGGTGAGTGGCGAAGCCAGCCCGCGGCCGGAGGGACAGCCGGCCCAGATCCGCGGCCAGGCCGGCCACCTCGCTGACTGTGACAGCCGGATCGATGACCAGGCAGCCGCCGTCAGCACCGGAAACGACCGTGCTGTTGGTCACGTAAAGATCACCAGTGGCAACAAAGATCCCCGCGCTGATCTCGGCAAGCCGGTCCATGGGTCTTGCGTATCACAAGGGACGGCCGCCGACGGCGCCTGCCGGTCGGTGCTGCGCACCGCGACGGCCGGGCTGGCGGCAAGACGGCGGTGGCCGTCAGGCTGGCATGGGCAGGGTGGATCGCCACATCCGCTGATACTGGCCGTCACCGGCCGCGAGTTTCTCGTGGGTTCCCCGCTCGACCACCCGCCCGCGGTCCATCACGACGATCTCGTCGACCTGGTCGAGCCCGTCGAGATCGTGGGTGATCAGCAGGACCGCGCGCCCGGCCGTGACGGTCAGCAGGTCGGTCGCCAGGGACCGGCGACCATCAGGATCGAGGTGCGCCGTCGGCTCGTCGAGTATGAGGACGGCAGGATCGGCCAGCAGCGCCCGGGCCAGGGCGATCCGCTGACGCTGCCCGCCGGAAACCGCTGCCCCGCTGGGGCCGACCTGCGTGTCGAGGCCGTCCGGCAGCGAGCCGATCCAGTCGCGCAGGCCGACCCTGGCCAGCACGTCGGTCAGCTCGGCGCACGACGCCGCCGGCCGTGCGAGCCGCAGGTTCTCCGCGATGGTGGCATCGAACACGTGCGGGTCCTGCGGGCAGCCGCCGATCACCGAGCGCACGTCGTCGGCGCGGTAACTGGCCAGCTCGTGTCCGCCGAGGGTGGCCGAGCCGCCCGCGAGGTCACGGAATCGGAGCAGGATCGCCGCGACGGTCGACTTCCCGGCCCCGTTAGGGCCGACCAGGGCGATCCGGCGGCCGGGCGGCAGGTCCAGGCTGACCCCGTCGACGGCGAGCGGGCCGCCTGGCCGGTAGCGCACCTGAGCACCGCGCAGGCTGACGGTGAACTCGCCGGCCGGCAGCTGCCGTGGCTCGGGCGGATCCGTGACCGGTCCCCGCGCATCCATCACCTCGGCGATCCTGCCCGCGCTCCTCCTCGAATGACTCAGCTGAACGGCGGCCGCGGGCAGCGCGGTCACCGCCTCGAACGACGCCAGAGCGGTCAGGGTCAGGACGGCGAGCGGCACGCGGCTCAGGCTGCCCGAGCCAGCGGCCGCGACGCCGAGCAGCAGAACCCCCCACAGCGTCAGGCCCGCGGTCAGGCTGGCCAGCCCGGTGCCCAGGCCAGACGCCGCGGCGGAGCGCGCAGCCAGCCCGGCGAGCTCGCGGTTGGCCGCCTCGGCCCGGCCCAGCGCGACGTCCTGCGCGCCGAACGCGTGCAGGTCGGCGGCACCCGCCAGCGCGTCATTCAGAGCCGCGCTGAACTGGCCGCGCGCCGGCGCCGCGCGGCGGGCCGGTGCCCGGACCGCGGACAGCGCGAGTACCGGCACGAGGACGGCCCCGGCCAGCAGCCCGGCCGCGAGCACGAGGCCCGCCGGGCTGAGCAGCGCCAGGCAGGCCGCTACCGCGGCCGAGCCGGCGAGCGCCGCGGCCAGCGGGGGCGTGATCCCGCGGATGAACAGGTCCTGAGTAGCGTCGACATCGCTGACCAGCCGGGTCAGCAGGTCGCCCGACCGGAAGGCCGGGAGCCCGGCGGGGGCGAGCGTGTCGAGCCTGCGCCAGATGGCTACCCGGACCTGGGCGAGTACCCGGAACGCGACGTCGTGGGCGGCCAGCCGCTCGGCATACCGGAAACCCGCGCGCCCGATGCTGAGCCCGCGGACGGCGACGACCGCGACGGACAGCGCGGCGATGTCCGGATGCTGCGACGCCCTGGCCAGCAGGAAACCCGAGGTGGCCAGCAGCCCGACGCCGCAGCCGGTCGCCATCGCACCCGCTGCCGCCGCGATCAGCAGCCGGCTGCGCAGCGGCCGGGCGAGCCGCAGCAGGCTGAGGAGAGGGGCCGTTCGCGACGCACCGGGTCTGGCCGTCGCGGGCCCGGGTGCGCCGCGTTCTGGCCTACCGGATTCCGCGGCATTCGCGCGTTCGCCGGTGCTGGTCATATCGCCGGTGCCGCCGCGGCGGATGGCGCGGTGCCCGGGCGGGCCGCGACCGCGGATGCGGTGGGCTGGTCCGTCCGGGCCCCTGACAGCGCACCGTGTCCAGCCTCGGTGACCGCGCCGTCGCGGACGACGAGCGTCCGGCCCGGACCGAGGACCGGGCCGTCGCGATGCGTGACGAGGATGACCGTCCGCTCGCCGGTCAGGGAGCCGAGCGCCGCATCCACCTCGGCGGCGCTCGCCGGGTCCAGGTGCGCGGTCGGCTCGTCGAGCAGCAGCAGCGGAGTCTGGCGCAGGAACAGCCTGGCGAGCGCGATCTTCTGCCGCTGGCCGGCCGACAGGCGCAGTGCCCGCTCGTCCAGCACCGTGTCGTACCCGTCGGGGAGTTCGGAGATGAACTCAGCTGCCCCGGCCAGGGTCGCCGCCCGCTCGACCGCCGCCCTGGGTGCTCCCGGCTCGCCCAGCGCGATGTTCTCGGCTGCCGACCACGGGAACAGCGCGGGACGCTGCGGCAGCCAGCCGACCTGACCGCGCCACAGATCGGCCGCCATGGCGGTCAGATCGGCGGTCCCGACCTTGATGGATCCGCCTGCCGGGGCGACGAACCTGAGCAGCACGGCCAGGATGGTCGATTTTCCCGCTCCGTTCGGACCGGTGAGCGTGATCCGCTCGCCCGGGCTGATCGTCAGGTCGAGGTGGTCGATGACCGGCCTCGGGCGGCCGGGATAGGCCACGCTGACCCCGTTAAAGATAATGGTCTGTGACCGGAGGTCAGGAGCGGCCGGCCGGCCCGGCACCGCCAGGCCGCGCGGAACGTCCGTGTCGAGGATCTCGAATACCCGGCCCGCGGCGGTGATCCCGTCGGCGCTGGCGTGGAATTGCGCGCTCGCGTTGCGCAGCGGCAGGTAAGCCTCGGGCGTGACCAGCAGCACGAGCAGCGCCGTCGGGTAGTCCAGGTGCCCGTAGAGCAGCCGCAGCCCGACCTCGACCGCGACCAGGGCGGTCGCCAGCGACGCCGACAGCTCGAGCACGAGAGCCGACAGGAACGCGATCCGCAGCGTGGCCATCACGCTGGCTCGGTACTCGTCGGTCACCTCGGCGATCAGCCGCTCCTGTGCCGCCGCGCGGCCGAAGACCTTCAGCGTCGGCAGGCCCTGGACGACGTCGAGGAAATGCCCGCTCAGCCGGGCGAGAAGCTGCCAGCTCCGGCGGGTCTGCGCCTTCGTCTGCAGCCCGGCTAGCGCGGCGAACAGCGGGATCAGCGGCAGCGTGACCGCGATGATCAGGCCCGAGATCCAGTCGGCCGAGGTCACCGTGGCCAGGACGGCGGCCGGCACGGCGACGGCCAGTATCAGCTGGGGCAGGTACCTGGCGAAGTACGGATCGAGCGAGTCAAGGCCGCCGGCCGCCAGTGCCGTGAGCTCGCCCGGCCGCTGCCGCCCGAGCCAGGCCGGCCCGAGGTGCAGGGCATGCCGGGCCAGCCTGGACCGCAGCCGCTCCTTGACCGCGGCGGCGCCGCGCAGTGCCGCGACCTCGCCGGCCTGGACCGCGGCGGCCCGCCCGACCACGACGGCGAGCAGGGCCACGAGGCTTCCGTGCAGGGCCGCGGCTCCGCGGCCGGATGCCGCGCTGGCCAGGACATGGGCAAGCAGGCCGGCCTGGGCGAGGATCAGGCCGGTGACGACCAGACCGAGCAGGGCCGTCACGATCAGGTAGCCGCGCGCCTGGCCCGACGCGGCCATCAGCCGCCGCCCCGTCACTGATGACGCTGCGCTAATGGCCGTCGCTCCCCGGTTCCGGACCGCCGTCGGCCTGGGAGTAGATGGTCGGCATCAGGCCGACCTCGCGTGCGGTGAAGGCGCGCTCGCGCCTGATATCGCGGGTGAAGGCCACCCACCAGGTCAGCAGCGCGCCAATCCGGTTGCGGAACCCGGTGAGGAACGCGATGTGGATGAACAGCCAGAACACCCAGCCGACGAATCCGCTCAGGTTCAAGTGCCCGGCCGAGACGACGGCGCGGCCCCTGGCGATATAGGCGGCCGAGCCGAGATCGCGGTACCGGAACGGGCCGCCCTGGTCCTGGCCGGCCACCTCCTGCCTGATCCTGCGGCCGGTGTAGTGCCCGGCCTGCATCGCGACCTCGGCGACGCCGGGCAGCTTGCGCAGGCTCATGATGTCGCCGGCCACCGAGATCTCCGGGTGGCCGGCGATCGTCAGGTCGTCCTGTACGCTGATCCGCCCGGCCCGGTCCTGCTCGGCGCCGGTCGCCTTGGCCAGCGCGGTCGCGAACGGCGGCGCGGCCACGCCGGCCGTCCACAGCACCGTGGCCGCGTCGAAGCTCGTCTCCTGGCCCTGGTGATCGGCGACCTTGAGCCCGCCGGGGAAGACATCGGTCACGGTTGAGCCCATGTGCAGTTCCACCCCGAGCGCGCGGAGCGCGTCGCTAGTCCGCGCGGAGAGCTTCTCGCCGAAGGAGGCGAGCGGCTCGGTCCCGCCGTCGAACAGCAGCACCCTGGCGTCTTCCGGGTGAGCGCGCCTGAATTCCTCGCGGAGCGTCTTCGTGGCCAGTTCCCGGATCTGGCCCGCCAGCTCGACGCCCGTCGGGCCGGCGCCGACCAGGGCGAAGGTCAGCCACCGGCTCCGTTCTTCGGCGTCGGCCGCGGTCTCCGCCATCTCGAACGCGCCGAATACCCGGCGCCTGATCGTCAGTGCGTCGGCAACCGTCTTCATCCCGGGCGCCAGCGGCCTGAACTCGTCGTGACCGAAGTAGGACTGCTCGACCCCCGCCGCCACGATCAGGTAGTCGTAGTCCGCCTCAAGCCGGGATCCGAGCGGCCGGTGGCAGATCACCTTGCGTGCTCTGGCGTCCACGTCGACGGCCCGCGCCATCACGCACTCGACGTTCGCCTCGTGCCGCAGCACCCGGCGCAGCGGTGACGTGATCTGGCCTTCCGACAGGATGCCCGTCGCGCACTGGTAGAGCAGCGGCTGGAAAAGATGGTGCTCGCTCTGGTCGATCAGCGTGATCGCGAACGGGCCACGCCGCAGCGCCCGCACGGCGAAGAGCCCGGCGAAGCCACCGCCCACGATCACGACACGGTGCCGCGCCTTGCTGTCCATCCCCCGAGACCCCCCACCCGGTTATCGCTCGCAGGCCCCTGGCTGGCCTAGCCCTCCGGGTCGAACCAGGTATCCCCGTTGGCCAGCAGCGCGTCGGCCTCCTTCGGCCCCCAGCTGCCCTTGGCGTAGTGGTGGACGGGCACCGCGTCGCCGAGCGCGGGATCGACGACCCGCCACGCCGCCTCGACCGTGTCCTGCCGGGCGAACAGGCCGCGCTCCGCGCCGAGCGCGGCCCCGATCAGCCGGTCATAGGGTCGCATATCCGCAGCCGGCTGCTCGGCGAAGGTCAGCGTCTCCATCTGAGGCCGCCAGCCAGCACCGGGCTTCTTGCCTGCCAGGATGAAGCTGACGCTGGTAGCCGGGTTGATCCGGAAGTGCAGGGCGTTGACGGTTCCGCCGCCTGGCTGGAGGCCGAAGACATCGCTCGCGGGACGCCGGAACCTGATGCTGACCTCGGTCGCGGTGACGGGCAGGCACTTGCCGGCCCTGATCAGGATCGGGACGCCCGCCCAGCGCCAGGAATTCAGGGCCAGCCGCACGGCCACGTAGGTCTCCACCGTCGAGTGCGGATCGACCCCCTGGACGTCGTGGTAGCCCTCGTACTGCCCGCGGACGGCGGTCTCCGGGGTGAGCGGCGACAGCGCGGAGACGACGGTGGCCTTCGAGGTCCGCCACGGATCGAGGCCGCGGTCGTCCGGCGGCTCGGCCAGTACCGAGGCGAGCACCTGGAGCATGTGGTTCTGGAGCACGTCCCTGATGGCGCCGGTCCGGTCGTAGAACGCGCCGCGGTCGGAGACGTCGAAGGCCTCGGCCATGGTGATCTGGATGCTCTGCACGTGGGTCCGGTTCAGCAGCGGCTCGACGATCGAGTTGGCGAACCGGACGAACAGCATGTTCTCGACGGGGTCCAGGCCGAGCCAGTGGTCCACCCGGTAGATGTCGTCCTCGGGAAAGTGCTGGTGCATCGTCGTGTTCAGTTCCTGGGCGCTCGCCAGATCGTGACCGAACGGCTTCTCGACCATGACCCGCGAGCCGCTGGCGCGGCCCGCCGCCGCGATCCCGTCGGCGATCCGGCCGAACAGCGGGGGCGGGACCTCCAGGTAGTAGAGCACCTTTTTGCCCGGGCCGACCTCGGCGGCCATCTGATCGTAGGTGGCGCTCGCCGTCAGGTCACCGTCGATGTACTTGAGCAGCCCGAGCATCTTGACCGCGGCAGGCGAGGACGGGTCGATGCCGTTATGGCGCAGCGAGTCGGCCGCGTAGTTGCGGAACTGATCAAGCCCCCAGCCGCTCTTGGCGATGCCGATGATCGGGATGTCGAGCACCCCGCGATCGACCAGGCCGACCAGGGCAGGGAAGGTCTCGAGTTTCGCGAGGTCGCCAGTGGCGCCGAAGATGACAAGCGCGTCGGCCTGGCCGGATGCTGCGGTCATGATCACTACCCTCTCAGTGGGCTGTCTGCTGCACGCCGAAATCCTTGTCGCTCAGGCGCCGCCTGAACACGTAGTAGGTCCAGGCGGTGTAGGCGAGCACGACCGGCAGGAAGATGGCGACCACGACCGTCATCACCTTCAGCGAGTACGAGCCTGACGCGCTGTTGTGAATGGTCAGGCTGTAGGCCGGATTCGTGCTCGACACCATGACCTTCGGGTAAAGCTCGCTGAAGATCGAGAGCACGGTGGTCGCCATCGCGAGGGTGGTCGCGGCGAAGGCCCAGCCCTCCAGGTTCGCCTGTGCTAGCCAGGCGGCACCGAAGACGGCGAGGATCGCGATGATCTCGATGGGGTTGATCAGCAGCCCCTTGCCCGCGATCGCGTGGGTCCACAGCGCGAAGGCGAGCACCACCAGGCCGGTGACCGGAGCCGACTGGCGGGCAATCGCCACGGCTCTGGCGCGGACGTCGCCCGTGGTCTTGATGGCCAGGAAGGTGGCGCCGTGCGTCACGCAGATGGCGAGCAGCGTGACGCCGGTGAAGATGCCGTACGGCTGGAGCAGGGCCCAGAACGAGCCGGTGTACTCGTGGCTGGCGTCGATGGGCAGGCCGTGCAGCAGATCGCCGAGCGCCACCCCGATCAGCACCGGCACGAGCACGCTGCCGATCGTCAGCGCGGCGCTCCAGCTGCGCAGCCAGGTCGCGCTGGCGCGCTTGCCCCGGTACTCGAACGAGACGCCGCGTGCCATCAGCGCGCCGAGCAGCACGACCAGCGCCAGGTAGAAGCCGGAGAACATGGTCGCGTACCAGCCGGGGAAGGCGGCGAACATCGCCGCCCCGGCGACGATCAGCCAGACTTCGTTGCCGTCCCACAGCGGCCCGATCGTGTTGATCGCCGCACGCCGGCCAGCCTCGGTCCGGCCGGCCACGCCGTGCAGAATGCCGACGCCGAAGTCGAATCCCTCGAGGATGAAGAACCCGGTCCAGACGATGGCGATCAGCAGGAACCAGAACGAGACGAGCGTCATCTCATACCACTCCTTAGTAGAGCATCGACGGCACGCGGGACTGCGTATCGACTGGAGCCGGCGCCGGCGCGATCTCCCGCCGCGAGTAGCGCACCATCAGTACGACGTCGAGCACTCCGAGCGCGGTGTAGAGCAGGCCGAACACCACCATGCTGATCACGACGTCGGTGAAGCTGACCGACGGGGACACGCCGCTGCGGGTCAGCTGGATGCCCTGCACGATCCACGGCTGCCTGCCGCTCTCGGTCAGCAGCCAGCCGGCCGTGTTCATGAGGAAAGGCAGGATCACCGCCCAGGTGGCGGCGAGCAGGAACCAGCGGGACGCGGCGAACGTCTTGCGCCGCATCAGCCACAGCCCCCACAGCCCGAGCAGCAGGACCAGCGTCGCGGCGTAGGCCATCACCCGCATGGACCAGTACTGAATGAAGACGTTGGGCACGTAGTCGCCGGGACCGTACTTCTTCGCGTACTGAGCCTGCAGCGGGGTGAGGCCGATCACCTTGCCGTTCCACGAGTTGGTGGCCAGCAGCGAGAGCAGGTGCGGGATCAGGATGATCTGGGTCGGGGTGTGGTCGTCGTTGCCGCCGCCGATCTGGAAGAGCGAGAACGAGCAGGGCTGGCATGTGGTCCACTGCGCCTCCGCCGCCGCGATCTTCATCGGCTGGTACCTGGCCTCGATGACGCCAAGCTCGCTGCCGACGACGAGCGCCAGGATGACCGCCGGGACGAGCACGATCAGGGACAGCCGCAGCGAGAAGCCGAACACCGCCCTGTTCTCCTGAACCGCCGCATTCTCCTGACTCGCCGGCCCGTCAGGATCCGCGCGGGCCGCGACCTTGCGAAGCTGCCAGGCTGAGACCGCGAGCATCACCGCGGACGCGGTCACCAGGGACGCGACGATGACGTGCAGGTAACCCCAGCCGAAGACGGGGTTGGTGAGCACCGCCCAGATGTCGTTGAGCTGCGGCCGTCCCGTCGCCTTGCTGATCGCGTAGCCCACCGGGTGCTGCATCCACGAGTTGGCCGCCATGATGAACGCGGCGGACAGCACCGTGCCGAGCGCGACCAGCCAGATCGCCAGCAGGTGGACCCGCCTGGACAGCCGGTCCCAGCCGAATATCCACAGGCCGAGGAAGGTCGATTCGAGGAAGAAGGCGATCAGGCCTTCCATCGCGAGCGGCGCGCCGAAAATGTCGCCGACCAGCCGGGAGTAGGCGGACCAGTTCATCCCGAACTCGAATTCCTGCACCAATCCGGTGACCACGCCGACGGCCACGTTGATGACCAGAAGCGTGCCGAAGAACCTGGTCAGCCGCAGGTACTCGGGCTTGCTGGTCCGGTACCAGGCGGTCTGGAGCAGCGCGGTCAGGAAGGCGAGGCCGATGGTGACGGGCACGAAAAAGAAATGGTTGATGGACGTCAGCGCGAACTGCCAGCGCGCTAGATCCAGCGTCACAAGGCCCCCCGACCGTGATTCGCCGCGCCTGACTCCACGCGGCGACTCCCCCGCCTGGACATTACCGTTCCTGCTGGTGATCGCCTTGGCACCACCCGCGCTGGGTGATGTGTAATTCCCCGGCGGCGGGCATGTTCAGGCCATGACCGATCGGTATGACGTGATCATCGTCGGCAGCGGAGCGGGCGGCGGGACGCTGGCCCACACCCTCGCGCCTTCCGGCAAGAAGATCCTGCTGCTCGAGCGCGGTGACTTCCTGCCGCGCGAACTGGCGAACTGGGACTCCACTGCGGTCTTCGTCGACGGCAGGTACATATCACCCGACACCTGGTACGACAGCGACGGCACGCCGTTCCAGCCGCAGGTGCATTACTTCGTGGGCGGGGCTACGAAGATGTACGGCGCGGCGCTTTACCGGCTGCGCCCGGCCGACTTCGGGGAGATCAAGTTCTCCGACGGGCTCTCGCCGGCCTGGCCATTGGATTACGGCGACCTCGAGCCCTACTACACCCGGGCCGAATGGCTGTACCAGGTGCACGGCAACCACGGCGAGGACCCGACCGAGGGCCCGGTCTCCAGGCAGTATCCGTGGCCGCCCGTGTCGCACGAGCCCCGGATCCAGCAGCTCGCGGATGACCTGGCCGCGGCCGGATACCACCCGTTCCACGCGCCGTGCGGGATCCTGCTCAACGAGGACCATCGCGCGGCCAGTGACTGCATCCGCTGCGCGTGGGTGGACGGCTCCCCGTGCCTGGTGCACGCCAAGTGCGACGCCGAGGTGATCGCCGTCCGGCCGCTGCTCGGGCTGCCCAACGTCACCTTGCTCGTCGGCGCCGAGGTGAGCCAGCTGCGGACCGATCCGTCCGGGCGCGTCGTCACCGGGGTCGTGGTGAACCGGGCCGGCCAGCAGGAGAGCTACAGCGCCGACATCGTCGTGCTCGCGGCCGGCGCCGCCAACACCGCCAGGATCTGCCTGCGGTCCGCTTCTGACACCCATCCGGGCGGCCTGGCCAACGGGTCCGACCAGGTCGGACGGAACTACATGTTCCACAACAGCAAGGCGGTCGCGGCGCTGGCCAAGGAGCCCAACGAGACGGTCTACCAGAAGACCCTCGGTCTCAACGACTTCTACCTGCAGGACGGCTCGCGCGCGCCGCTCGGCAACATCCAGATGCTCGGCAAGTCCAACCCGGGAGCGATGAAGGGCGAGGAGCCCGCGCTGACCAAGCTCGCGCCGCACTGGAGCCTGGAAGAGGTGGCACGCCACAGCGTCGATATCTGGCTGACCACGGAGGACCTGCCGAAGCCGGGTAACCGGGTGACGGTCGACGGCGACGGGAACATCCACCTGTCGTACCAGTTCACCAACGCGGCCGAGACCGACGGCCTCTACCAGGAACTGAAGACGATCCTGAACAAGACCGGGCTGGCCGCTCACCATGTCCTGTCCAAGAACTTCTACATGGACATGAGCATCCCGATCGCCGGCGTGGCACATCAGGCGGGCACGTGCCGTTTCGGCGCCGATCCTTTGACTTCAGTGGCTGACATCAACTGCAAGGCACATGAGCTCGACAACCTCTACTTCGCCGACGCGAGCATTTTTCCGAGCATCGGCGCGGTCAACCCGGCTCTGACGGTGATGGCCAACGCGATCCGGGTCGCCGACCACCTAGCCGAGCGGCTCAGGTGACATCGAACATCCACGGGGGGATACGACATTGGACCGCTACCCGAACATCGCCGACCACGGGCTGATCGGCGATCTGCAGACGACCGCCCTGGTCACCGACCAGGGGGTCATCGACTGGTTCTGCTGCCCGCGGTTCGACTCGCCGAGCATCTTCGCCTCGCTGCTCGACGCGGACAAGGGCGGACACTTCCAGATCGCTCCGGAGCGCACGGACTACGTCACCAAGCAGCTCTACCTGCCGGACTCGGCCGTGCTCGTCACCCGGTTCATGACGGCAGACGGCGTCGGGGAAGTAATCGACTTCATGCCGCCGCTGACCGGGCGCGCGACCGACAAGCACAAGCTGGTCCGGATGCTGCGGATTCCCCGCGGGACGATGCGATTCGGGATGGACCTCCAGCCGAGGTTCGACTACGGGCGTGCCAAGCACAAGACAGAGTTGTCTGCCCACGGCGCTGAGATCACCGGGTCCGACGGCATGCGGCTCACCGTGACCATGGTCGGCAGCGGGGATGCCGCGAAGAACGGCTCGGCGCTGAAGCGCGCGGGCAGCGGCCTGCGAGCGTCGTGGACGCTGCGCGAAGGCGAGACAGCCGGCGTCGTCATCGAGTCGATGACCGGGCCGCCGAAGCGGATGCAGCCGAGCGAGCTCGAGCGCATGCTCGGCCAGGCGACCGGATTCTGGCGCGACTGGCTGAACAAGAGCACCTACACCGGCAGGTGGCGGGAGATGGTGTCCCGCTCGGCGATGACGCTGAAGCTGCTCACCTACAACCCGACCGGCGCGCCGGTCGCCGCCGCCACGGCCGGGCTGCCCGAGGATCCCGGCGGCGAGCGGAACTGGGATTACCGGTTCACCTGGGTACGGGACGGGTCGTTCTCTATCTACGCACTGCTCGGCCTGGGTTACACGGAGGAGGCCGCGAAGTTCGGCTTCTGGCTCAGGGACCGCGTGAACGAGCAGGCGGGCGACACTTCCGGCCCGCTGAAGATCATGTACCGGGTCGACGGGTCGTCGGATCTGACCGAGGAGGAACTGAAGCATTTCGAGGGCTGGCGCGGCGCACAGCCGGTGAGGGTCGGCAACGGCGCCGCCGACCAGCTGCAGCTCGACATCTACGGCGAGGCGATGGACGCCGTCTACCTGGCCGACCAGAGCGGCTTCTCGATCCCGCACAAGGGCTGGCTGTGCGTCGCCGACATGATGGACTGGCTCTCCGAGCACTGGGACCAGCCGGACGAGGGGATCTGGGAGACCAGGGGCGGCCGCAAGGACTTCACCTACGGGCGGTTCCAGTCCTGGGTCGCGCTCGACCGGGCGATCAGGATCGCCGAGCATCACGCCAGGCCCGCGCAGGTCGGCCGGTGGATCATGGAGCGCGACCGGATCTACAACCAGATCATGGACCGCGCCTGGAACCCCAAGCTCAAGGCATTCACCCAGCATTACGACAGCGACGTGCTCGACTCGTCGCTGCTGCTGATGCCGCTGCAAGGCTTCGTCGCGTCGCGTGACCCGATGTGGCTGTCCACGCTCAAGGCCATGGACGACACGCTGGTCTCCGACAGCCTGGTCTACCGGTACAACCCGAGCATGACGCCTGACGGGCTGCGCGGCAGCGAGGGCACGTTCTCGCTCTGCACGTTCTGGTACGTCGACGCGCTGGCCAGGGCGGGCCGGCTCCAGGACGCGGAGCTGACGTTCCTGAAGATGCACACCTACGCCAACCACCTCGGCCTGTACTCCGAGGAGATCGGCCAGACCGGCGAGCAGCTCGGCAACTTCCCGCAGGCATTCAGCCACCTGGCGCTGATCGGCGCCGCCATCAACCTCGACTACCAGCTCGATCACGGGGCCGGCAACGTCGAAGTGCTGACGACCGCACGGTGACCAGGCTGGACAGGTATCAGTCAGAGAGGAGATTCACATGGTGACGGCAACGGATCAGAATTGGTATCCGGTGCAGTTCTCCGTCGACTATCCGGACCGGCCGCTGAACCGGCTGACGACGTTCTTCCGGATCTTCACGGTCATTCCGATCGCTATCGTGCTCGGTACTGTCTCCGGGCAGACCTGGCAGTCGTCGACGGACAGCAGGGTGGTGGTCGCCGGAGCCGGCGGGCTGCTGTTCCTCGGCCCGCTGCTGATGATCCTGTTCCGGCTCAAGTACCCCAGGTGGTGGTTCGACTGGAACCTCGAGCTCCAGCGGTTCAGCAACCGGGTCGGCATCTACGTCCTGCTGATGGACGACCAGTACCCGTCGACCGACGAGCACCAGTCGGTGCACCTGGACTATCGGTACCCGCAGATGCCAGCCGAGCTGAACAGGTTCCTGCCGCTGGTGAAGTGGTTCCTCGCGATCCCGCACTACATCGTGCTGTTCTTCCTGGACATCGGCGCGTTCTTCGCGGTGATCGTGGCCTGGTTCGCGATCCTGTTTACCGGGCGCTATCCGCGGGGGATCTTCGACTACGTGGAGGGCGTGGTCCGCTGGCACAACCGGGTCGTGGGGTACGCGCTCGTCCTGATCACCGATCGCTACCCGCCGTTCTCACTGCGGCCATGAGGCCGAGCCGGGGCCTTGCGCGGTGATCCTGATCGTGGCCGGGGTGTCGGGAAGCGGCAAGTCGACGGTCGGCGCGCTGCTTGCCGGACGGCTGGGCTGGCCGTTCACCGACGGTGACCTGCTGCACCCGGACGCGAACATTGCCAAGATGGCCCGCGGCGAGCCGCTGACCGACGAGGACAGGATGCCGTGGCTGCGGGCGATCGGCGAGAGCATGGACGAGCGGATCGCCGACGGCCAGCCGGCGATCCTGGCATGCTCGGCGCTGAAGCGCCGCTACCGGGACCTGCTGCTGGCCGATCATCCGGCCGCCAGGATCGCGTTCCTGCAGATCGACCGGGATGTCGCGGCGAGGAGGCTGGCCGGGCGGCACGGTCACTTCTTCGATCCTGACCTGCTCGACAGCCAGTTCGCCGACCTGGATCCGCCTGCGCCCGACGAGACCGCCGTGCTGCTCGTGCCGGTTCAGGACCAGCCCCAGGCGACCGCCGACGAGATCGTCCGCCGCCTGGACCTGGACGGTGCGGCTCGGGATGGGGTGGTGGGCAGAGGCGGCGTGGCACCGGGCGGGGCGGGCGATGTTTGAGCAGGCCGCCGGGCTTGCGCTGGTGGCCGCGTTCTACCCGCCAGCGTTGCTGATCGCCGGGCTGTACCTGGCCTCGGCCCGGCCGGGACGGGTCACGGTCGTCTACGTCGTCGGCGGGTTCGTAATCGTGACCATCGTCGGAACAGCCGCCCTTCTCGCGATCCGGGACAGCGGGCTGAGCCTTCCCACTCATCAGCACACCAGGTACGGCCTGCGACTGGCGCTCGGCGTCGTGGCGATCGTTGCCGCCGTCGTGATCTACCGCCGCAAGCCGAAGAAACCCGATCCGGCGAAGGCCAGGAAACCGAAGAAGCCCAGTCTCATCGACCGGCTGTCCGCCGAACCACGGCCGATGAAGGCGTTCCTGGCCGGGGTCGTCATGTTCGGGCCGTCACTCACATTCCTTGCGGCCGTCCAGGTGGTCGCCAGCTCGAAGGCCAGCGTGGCCGCGACCATCGGCGCGATGGCGATGATCATCATGCTGACGCTGTCCCTCGCCTGGCTGCCGCTGGTGGCCTATCTGATCGCGCCCGAGCTCACCGTGCGCAAGCTCAAGGAGGCAGAGGCCTGGCTGCGCCGTCACGGGAAAGCCGTGCTCGTCGGCGCGGTGGGCCTGATCGGGGTCTTGCTGGTGATCCAGGGAATCGCCGGCCTGGTCTAGCCCTGGTCCAGCCCCGTGGGGCGAATCCATGCGCGTCCCGGCAGCCACATCGTTCTGCCGCCGCCGACCACATTTCACGATTTGGCATCATAATCTCGCCCGGTATGTGCGACTTGCGGCCACGAAAGTCGCGTTACGTCGCCGGACGGCGTGGTTGTGGCCTGCGAAGCGGCTCGCTACGTCGCCGGGTGGTCGCTGGGGCCTGCGGGCCGGTTCGTTAGGGTTTGTGACGGACTCGGAGGGCTCCGAGAATGCACGCGCCCGAGAGAACTAGCCCAGGCGCGCCAGGCTCGCCGGACCCGGCGCTTCCGCCGCGGACTGACCGGCTGCCGAGCAGCGCCAGACCCGAGTCGGCAACGGCCATGTCCGGCGGCACGGCAATCGATACCAGCCCGAGTATGGAGATCACCCTGATCTTCAGTTGCTCGCCTCGCACGTCGGCCTCCGTCAGGTCGATCCGCGCCCAGCCGGCGAAAGCGATGACGTCGGTGCTGGAAGACGCGTTCCAGCTGCCCTCGCGCCTCGAACTACCAAGCAGCACCACCACTCTGGCTCGCCGTCGGCTCGCGCGGACAGCTGGGTGCGGAGCAACTTCGCCAGAAGCGCGTTCGGCCTCCGCAGGCACTGCGATGTCGCTCGCCGCCGGCGCGGGCGGGTCGGCCGGAGGTGCGGTCGGGTTAGCCGCTCGCGCGGCCGGGCCAGCCGGAGGCGCGGCTGCGGCCACCAATGCATCGGCCGCCGGCGCGACCGCCGTGGACCTGCGCTTGCCGAACCACAAGAACGCGGTCAGGGCGGCAATGATGATCGAGATGCCGAGGCCGAGGAACAGGACCGCCTGCGCGTCGTGAGCCTCGACGGTGCGGTCGACGAACGTGATCGCGGCCACCAGGATCAGCATCGAGACGACCCGGGCCTTGAGGTCATCCAGGTCGCGCATCTTGAGCCAGCCGGGCAGCCAGTACCTGCGGCCCTCCCGCTCGCCCTTGATGATGAAGAGCTCGTAGAACCCGAACGCCGCAATCATGAGCGTCGCGCCGACCAGGAAGGTGTCCATGACGATCAGGAACAACCCCAGCCGGCCGCCGATCTTCGCTGGCTCGCCGATCAGGCCGGTGGCCGAGCGCACCAGGATGTCGCTTCCGTACACGAACGATCCCGCCGCGTCGAGCAGCAGGAAGATGACCGGGATGAGCACCAGCAGCCGCGACAGCGTCAGCATGCGCTCGAATCCGCGCTGGACCCGCCGCGCCGGGTTCTCGCCGTCAGCAGGCACCGGAGGCTCAGTTCCGGACGGCGGCCGTGGGTCCCCCTGCCCGCCCCGGCTCCCCGGCTCCTGGATCACATCGGCAGATCTACCCCGCGATGCGATCACGCACGCTACGGCCCGGCCGGCCCGGCCCGGCCCGGCCGGCCCGGCCCGGCAGGCCCGGCCCGGCAGGCCCGGCCCGGCTAGTGAACCGTCGCGGCCATTAAGGACGTCATCCCGCCGAGCCCGACCAGGCCGCGGGCCAGTTCGATCTCCCCCATGTGCCGCAGCCCGTGCTGATACAGCCAGCACTCGAAGGCGTCCAGCACAGTGATTCCTTCCGGTCCGGCTACCCGGGCGCTGTAGGTGCTATCGATCTCCGGCGGGAACGGCCGCCGCACGACGATCCGCCCGAGGTCAGCCGGATCCAGTCCGTCCAGGTGCGCCTCGGTCCGGTCGAAAACGGCCCGCTGGTATTCGCCGAACGCCGCGTAGCCGCCGATCCGCTGATGCACCATCTCCGCCACCGTCAGGTGCTTGCCGTGGTCATTGACCGCCATTGCCACGCGCGCCTGCCACCGGTCATCCCAGATCGGCGGCACGCCGGTGATCAGCATGAACGAGGCGTCCTCGATGTTGGTGGCGTGGAACAGCGAGAACGCGATCGGTAGCACGCCGTCGCGTTCGAAGTGATTCACGTGCTCGAGGCTCATCGAGCTGACAGCCTGGTCGTACAGCGAGTGCATGGCCCGCATGCGCCGCTGCAGTGAGTCGAGTATCAGCGGCCCGCTCATCCCAGGGGACCTCTCCGTGCGTGGCGCCTGCTAGCGGCCACGATGGCACGCGCCCGGCCCTTGCGGCCCTGTCTCGGGCCACCGTAGATTGTGTCACGGCATCTGTCAAATGTTCAGGAGGGCAGCGGATGGCGCTGGTCCGCCGCGAGATAGTGATCGCCCGCACCCCCGAGGACGTCTGGCGGGCGATCGGCGATCCGGCGGCGATCAGCACCTGGTTCCCCGGGATAGTGACAGCGGAGGTTAACGGGGCCAGCCGGGTGATCACTACCGCCAGCGGCCTGACAATGCCCGAGGAGATCGTGACCAACGATCCGGTCCGCCGGGTCTTCGAGTACCGGATCACCGCGCCGCTGATCAAGGACCACCTCGGCTCGATCGAGGTCACCGGAGCCGGCGACGACCGGAGCATGGTCCGGTATGAGACCCGCTGCGAGCCGGACACGATCGCCCTGGTGATCGGCGGCGCCTGCGGCAACGCGCTGCATGAGCTGCGCAGGCAGCTAGAGAGCGAGCCGGTACCAGCGGCCGCCGAGGAGGCGTAGTGGGACGCAAGATCCTGTTCATCACCACCGACCAGCAGCGCTACGACACATTGCGCTGCAACGGCGGCACCGTCGCGCGGACCCCGGTCGCCGACGGCCTGGCCGCCGCTGGCATCCGGTACGAGCGAGCAGTCCCGCAGTCGGTGGTCTGCATGCCGTCCCGGTCCACGATCCTGACCGGCCAGCACCCGACCACGCACGGCGTATGGATGAACGGCGTTCCGCTGCCGGTCGACGCCCCGTCGGTGGCCGCACTGCTCCAGCGGCACGGCTACCGGACCGCCCTGGTCGGGAAGGCCCATTTCGAGCCGTACCTGGACCCGTTCGGCCGGTTCACCGAGAACTCGCTCGCGCGGCTCGGCGCGGAGACCGTCGAGCAGCCGTGGGCCGACGGCAGCACGGGTCCGCACCGCGGCTTCGAGCACCTGGAGTTCGCCACCCACGGAACGGCCGCGCCGCTGCACTACACGATGTGGCTCTGGCAGAACAACCCGTCGGCGATCGGGATGTACTACCCGGTGCTCGACCCGGCCTACAACGTCAACGGGGCGGGCGGCGGCGCGACCGGCGCCCCGCAGGTGCACGACAACCCGATCCCGCGCGAGCAGTACCACACCGACTGGGTCGCCGACCGGACCATCGGCTGGCTGAACTCGCTCGCCGCCGGCGACGACTGGTTCTGCTGGATGAGCTTCCCCGACCCGCACCACCCCTGGGACCCGCCGAAGTCCGAGCTGTCCAGGGTCGACTGGCGGGACGTGCCGCTCCCGGCGGGCTATCCGGCCAGCCGGGCCGAGCGCGAGGCGATCCTGGACGCCAAGCCCAGGCACTGGCGGATGTGGTACGACGGCACGCTGGTCTCGAACTACGAGGCGCCGAAGACCTGGGTTCCCGCGACGCTCACCGACGATCAGGTCCGCGAGGTCAACGCGCGCAACGCCGTCGAGGTCGAGCTCATCGACGAGGCGGTCGGCCGGGTGCTCCGCGCGATCGAGGCACGCGGCTGGGCCGGCGACGTGGACGTGATCTTCACGACCGACCACGGCGAGCTGCAAGGCGACTTCGGGCTGCTCTTCAAGGGCCCGTACCACGTAGACGCGCTGATGCGGCTGCCTCTGATCTGGCGCCCCGCGCCGTCCGCGGCGGTCACGCCGGACGTGGTGACCCGGCCGGTCGGCCTGGTCGACCTCGCGCCGACGTTCAGCGCGATCGCCGGGATCGAGCCCGCAGGCTGGATGCAGGGACGGGTGCTCCCGGTCAGCGACGCCGATGCCGGCCGCCGCGGGTTCGATTCCGTTCTCACTGAATGGGACAGCGACCTATTCGGAGTCGACGTCCACCTGCGCACGATCACCCGCGACGGCTGGGTGTGCACCGCCTACCGCCCCGGCTACGTGCACGACGGCAGCGAGGGCGAGCTGTACAACCTCACCGACGACCCGCTGCAGCAGTTCAGCAGGTGGAGCGATCCGGCCTGCGCCGCCATCAGGTCCGACCTGGTCGCCGACCTGTGGGACTCTCAGCCGCCGGCCCGTGCCGAGGCACTCGAGCTGCAGGCACCCGTCTAGCCGGCCGCCAGGAGCAGGCGGCCCGTGCAGCAGGATGATCGAGCCGGCGGCCATATTGTTGTTCGCGGTCGCCCAGATGTTCGTGGGTGACTCGGTCAGGATCTGCTTTCCCAGCAGGTGCTGGGTGGACGGCATCAGGTTCGCCGGGATGCCGACGACCGTCCACTGGTGACCGTCGTAGTGCATGTCGTGGCCTTGCTGTTCTTCGGGTTGAACGCCCAGGTCCAGATGTTGCCGGGCACGTCATCGAGGGCGGCGTTCTTGCTCGCGAAGGTCCTGATGACCCGCCAGCCAGTCGTGGCCGACGGACGCCCAGCCGAGGTCAGCAGTATCTGAACACGCGGCGCAGGACGATAGCCAGCGAAATGCTCACCGGACCGGAGGCTCAGGGGCCAGACATGACAGCGCCCCCGGGAGCGAGTGCTCGCGAGGGCGTGCCTAGGGCCGGTGTGAGGTCGCCTCTCGGCGAAAGGCTCAACGCGGCTCCAGCCGAACGGTAGTCCGCGAAGGCAGTGGGTTAGGCCCGGGGGACACAACACACCGACGAGCGATGTAACGCGTGCGGATGCCGGGGTATTCCGGCGTCCCCATGATCTTCGCGCGGGACTACCCTGAGGTTGAGGTCTGGCGTGGTATGAGGAGCGGCAGAGCGTGGTTGCGAATGTGTCGGCGATCGGCTGCATCGGCGTTCTTACCGTCGCTACCCGAGGCGAGGCGGGACCTGGTGAGGTCCTCGTGAAGATCCGGGGCGGATCGGAGGCGTTCATAGCCTGGTCACCGGATCCCCTGTCCAAGGGAACCACCGTCCTCGTCATCGAGGAACGCGGCTCCCGCACCGTCGACGTGAGTGCCTGGACCGACCCGCTTGACCCCCTGACAGCGAAACCCTGACGGGCGGCAACTCCGCACGTCAGCCGTAACCCGATGTGGAGATGACAGATGCTCGGCTACCGAGTTCCGAGGCCCGACGAGGCAATGCTGATTTCTGGCGGTAAGTACGGCAAGAACGGAGCGCCGTTCCGGGTGGTGACCGGCCACGGCGCTATGGTGCTCCCGTTCATCAGGAAGGCGAACTTCCTCACGCTGTCGATGTGCGAGTCGGAGGTCACCGAGACCTGCGTGACCAAGCAGGGCATCGCGCTGAACGTCCGTGCCGTCATCGCGTTCAAGGTCGGCAACGACGATGAGAGCATCGTCAACGCCGGTCAGCGGTTCCTCTCGGACCAGGACCAGATGTCCACCCTGACCGGCCGGATTTTCTCCGGTCACCTGCGCTCGATTATCGGCTCGATGACGGTCGAGGAGATCGTGACCGAGCGCCAGAAGCTGGCGACCGAGGTGCTGGACGGCTCGAAGGGGGAGATGGCCAAGATCGGCCTGACCGTCGACTCGCTGCAGATCCAGTCCATCGACGACATGAACACCGGGTACATCGACGCGATGGCCGCGCCGCACAACGCTGCGATCCAGCGGCAGGCGCAGATCGCCCAGGCACAGGCCAATCAGGCCTCGGCCGAAGCGCAGCAGCAGTCGCAGCGCGCGCAGGCCGAGTACGCCAGGCAGACCGCCGTGGTCCAGGCCCAGTACAAGGCGGAGGTCGACCGGGCCCAGGCGCAGGCCGCGCAGGCCGGCCCGCTCTCCCAGGCTCAGGCGCAGATGGAGGTGCTCGCGGCGCAGGCCGAGCTGGCCAAGCGGCAGGCCGAGCTGCGCGAGCGGCAGCTCGTGGCCGAGGTAATCAAGCCCGCGGAAGCCGAGGCCGAGAAGGTGCAGATCCTGGCCAGGGCCGACGCGCAGCGCGTCACCATGCAGGCGGAGGCGGCCGCGTCGCACAATCGGGTCGCCCTGGACCGGATGCTGATCGAGCAGCTGCCGCAGATCGTCAAGGAGGCAGCAGCCGGACTGGCCGGATCCAACCTCAGCGTGCTGAACGGCGCGGACGGCCTCAGCGAGATCGCGGCCGGGCTGGTCGCGCAGGGCCTGACGATCCTGGACTCGGTGAAGAAGGGCCTCAGCGCGGAGTCAGCCCCGCCGGCCACCGTCACGCCGATGCCTCTCGCTGACCGGAACAATGGCGGTCCCGCGGGCGGGACGAAGGCCTGACGGCACTCCCTGCCTGTCGGCCGCGGTGTGCACATTGCCTCTATGTCGGGCAGCGGCCCTGAATGCCTGTGGCTGGCGAATCAGGGCCGCGTGCCCAGCATGCCGAGGGCGGCTAGTGCCTGGTCGCGGTCGCGGCAGGGCCTGCTCAATCGAGCCTGGCCTGCCGTTCATCGCCCGGGTCAGCACCGCCCTGCTGATGCAGCGCTCGGAGCAGCGCGGTTCCTGACGGACGGTCGCGGAGCTGCCGCTCGGAGTCCCCGCCGCACGCTGACCCGGTAGGTCCTTTTCGGCTTGCTATATCTGCCAGGCTGCCCTGAATTCGCAGCTCTTGCTTTATCGGAGAGCACTGTAATATCACTGGCAGCGTCGCCGATGGTATTAACATTAGTGCCTCGCTATTAGTCATGTCGGCAATGGGTCGAGCATGACCTTAATAGTCGAACTGGCGCGTTAACACTGCTGGTCAGGGGGACCAGGCGCCAGAGTCGCGAAATCGGGTTGGTTGGCCTAGTTGTAACAATGAAGGCGCAATGAGCAGTGTCAGCGTGGACGCACATGCTGATTCTCCTGCGCTCGGATATGTCGGCAATAATTCAGCGCCAGGGCGGCGGGGCCGTATTCTGGGCTGGATTGCGGCGACAGGAATTATCCTCGCGCTGCTGGTCATGATCGGGGTCTCGCTGCTGCGGTCAAGCTGGATGGCCCCGGCCCTGAGCATGCCCCGGCCGGGACCGCCCTGGGAGATCCGCTCGATCCGTATCCCGGTCCCCGCCGTGACCATCGCGCTCTGGCTGGCCGCGCTTCTCGCCGCCGCGGGCCTGACTGCCGGGCTGGCGGCGGTGCGCTCCGGTGTCCGGGTGAGCGCGCGTTCCGTGCTCGCCGCTGGCCTGCTCGCTGTCGCGGTGCTGACCGTCTTGCCGCCGGTGGGGTCCAGTGATGTGCTCGACTACGTGGCCTACGGCCGGATGGTCCAGATCGGACGGAGCCCATACGTCATGACCCCTGCTCAGCTCGGGCAGGCCCGTCGCGCCTACGGCCAGTCCGTGCCGCTGGAGTGGAACCATCAGGTCACCGTCTACGGGCCGCTGGCGACGGCGGAGCAGTTCGCGGCCACGGTGCTTGGCGGGTCATTGGCGGCGCGGATCACCTTCTGGCTCAAGCTCTTCAATGCGATTGCCTTCGGCGCGGTCGCGCTAGCGGTCCACCGGATACTCCGCGGGGATCAGGCCGCGCGGCTGCGGGCGCACCTGCTGTGGACGGCCAACCCCCTGCTCCTGTGGGGTCTGATCGCGGCCGGGCACGTGGACGCCCTGGCCGCGGCCGCTGGCCTGCTCGGACTTCTGCTGGCAGGGACCGGAGCGGTCACCCGGAGCCCCCTGCGGGCGGCGGTGGCAGGACTCCTCGTCGGCACGGCCGCGGACATCAAGGTCTTCTACGTCCTGTTCGGGTTCGGTCTGTGCTGGCGGCTCAGGCAGCAGCCTCGGCTGGCAGCCGCGGCTGCTGGCGGAATGCTTGCCGTGCTGGTGCCGACCTACCTGTGGTTCGGGCCGCCCGCTGTTGACGCCCTTCTCGCCAGGCGGAATAAGGCCACGGTCGACAACTTCTACCAGTTCTTCTCCGGCCCGGCCGGATACCTCGCCCAGCACCTGATGGTGGTGGCCGCTGCTGCTGCCGTCTTGCTGGCGATCCTGGCCGTCAGGCGGCTGCCGGACGACGTCACGGGACCGCCCGCGGTCAGGCCAGCGCTCGCGCTGAGCGCGGCCTGGCTGTTCGTCTGCCCGTACCAGATGCCCTGGTATGACGCCATGCTGCTGTGCCTGCTCGTGCTGTATCCCGCATCGAGGCTGGACTGGCTGGTGCTGGCCAGGCTGACCGCGGGCACCCTCGCCCTCATGCCGGGCAATCCGTGGCTGCCGCCCGGTGCCGTCCTGTCGGCGCTGGCCAGGATCAGTCAGGTTGTCGTAGCGCCCGCGGCGCTGCTCGCCACGGCAGTTGGCCTGGCCGCGCTCTGCGCGTGCGGGCGGGTGGTGCCCCGAACCCGTACCAGCGCGAACGCGATCAGCAGCAGGAGTCCCGTGAGCCCGGTCAGCACGTAGAGATTCCCGGTCACCAGCTCGGTGTCGTGCCAGTGGTATTCCGGGTACCAGGGCCGGTCGCCAAGCTGGTAGTACGTGCCCGGGTTCGTGTTCGGCGGCAGCCAGATCAGTCCGAGCGAGAACCCGCCGAGGTTAGCGGCCTCGCCGAGCAGGCTGCCGGGCCAGGCGGCGAACAAGCCGGTGACCAGCGCCGCCACGGCGAGCAATGCCCAGCGAAGGGCAGCACGACACCGCGCGGCGTAGCCGGCCAAAGCCGCTACCCCCGGCACGACCCATACCCAGTGATGATCCCAGCTGATGGGCGAGGCCAGCAGGCCAGTCAGCGCGCAGGTGAGAACCCCGGCCAGCGGATATCCGCTGCGGGCGAGGACGGCAGCGGCGGCCAGCCCGGCGACCACCGTCAGGGCGGCCACGGCGAGCCACGGCCCGTGGCCGCCGGTCACGCTCCCGGCGAACCGGGTGACGACGGCGCTGAGCGACTGGTTGCCTTCCCAGCCGACGAATCCGGTCCTGCTGCCGCGGGCGAACACGCCGCCCAGCCACCACCGCCGTGAATCGGCGGGCAGCACGCAGAAACCCAGCGCGACGGTGGCGGCGCAGGTTCCCGCCGCCACGGCCGCCTGCCGGAACCGCCCGGTCAGCAGCAGGTACGGGATGAAGATCAGCGGGACGAGCTTGATGCCGGCCGCGAGGCCGATGCCTGCCCCCTTCCACCAGCGCCGGTCTGGCTGACAGGCATCCCACATGATCAGCGCCATCAGGACAAGCTCGATCTGACCGAGATAGAGCGTCCGCTGAACTGGCTCGGTCCAGAACATCACGGCGGCGAGCAGCAGCGTTGCGCCCATCCTCGCGGCCCGCGTGGGCGCGGTGGGTCCGGCCTCCTGCGGCGGACCCGTTCTTGCTGCCCTCGCCGGCCCGACGGATACGGCCGACCCCTGCGCTGGGCCGCCGGGGCTGAACTGGGGCAGGCCGCCGAGGGTGAACCAGATCGCGGCGATCAGCGCCAGGACGTTAACCGCGACCCACGTCTTCAGCAGCAGGGGCAGTGCGGGGATCGTGAGCATGGTGAACAGCAGCGCCGCGAACGGCGTGTAGGTGAACTTCAGGTTCAGGTGCCCGGGCCAGTCGTAGAGCGGAGAGACCCGGTGCGGGTTGTACCAGGGAGCGACGTGCGCGGCGATCAGGCCGCCGACCCGGTAGACGCGCAGGTCTACCGGGTCCATCCAGTACGGCACGGGATGAGTGAGGGCGTAACCCAGGTACGTTCCGAGCGCGACCGCGAAGGCCGCGAGGCCGCAAGCCAGCAGCAGGAACCCGCTCCGCCATTGTGCCCGCACCACCGTAAGGTAGCTCGTTGCCGTGATCAGAGGGTCACCGTTAGTGACATAAGAGGGTTAGCGATGCTTACGCGAAAGCGGCGTGCACGCCCGTTTCAGCGGCCGGCCCGCACTTCGGCACGGCGCCGGACGGGATCAGCGAGCGCCGCGGTCAGCTGGTCGAGCGCATGCACGGTATGCCCGCTGACGACGGCGTCGCAGTGCGGCCACGCGGCGGCCATCCCGCCGGCGAGCGGCTGGTAGGCCGCGCTCTTGGTCCTCGGGTTCACCCAGACGATGCGGAACGCGACCAGCGACAGCCGCTCCATCTCGCGCCGGACGAGTTCAGGCTCGCCGGTCTCCCAGCCGTCGGAGATGATCACGACCACCGCCCCGCGCGCCATGCCGCGGCGGCCGTGGTGATCGTTGAAGTCCTTGAGTGCCGCACCGATCTTGGTGCCGCCGAGCCAGTCGGGTGCCGCCTGGCCGGCGCGCTGCAGCGCGATGCCCGGAAGGGTGCGGCCGAGCACGGGCGTCAGCCGGGTCAGCCTGGTGGCGAACGTGAAGACCTCGGCGCCCGCTCCGCCCGCGGCGCAGTACAGCAGCTGGATCATCGCCCGCGCGTAGGGCTCCATCGATCCGGAGATGTCGCAGAGCACCACCAGCCGCCGGGGCCGCCGGGCCGGAGTGCGGCCGATCAGCCGGAACGCGTGGCCTCCGGTCCGCCTAGCCTGGCGCAACGTGGCGCGCATGTCCGTGCGCCTGCCTCCCGACCTGCGCCGCTGCCGCCGCGACCGCCGCTCAGGCACGGCCAGCGTGAGCCTGCGCATCAGCGTCGCCACCGAGATCAGCTCGACGTCGGAGAGCTCGGCGAAATCCTTGCTTGCCAGCCGCTCTGCGCTCGTGCCGAGGTAACGGTTCTCCGCCTCCGGCTCGGTCCCGTCGTCCTGCCTGGCCTCCCCGTCGGAGTCGGCGGTCCTGCTTTCCGTGCTGCTGATGGCGTGCTGCTGAGCTGCCCTGGCCGCGCTGGCCAGCAGATGTTCCGGCGAGGCGTCAGGAAGACCGCCTAGACCGGCCGGGCCCGGCTGGCCGCCTGCCTCACCGCCGTCGCCCAGCCCGCCGAAGACCTGGTCGAAGACGGCACGCAGGATCAGGGCCTGGTCCCTGCTCGACACCAGGGTCGCGAGCGCGCACAGGTACAGGGCACGCGGCGTGCCGGGCCGGGCGACGGTCACCGCGGCGGCGAACCGCTCGCACCGGCCGGGACCGACCGGCAGGCCGGCCGCCCGGAGCGCGGCGCCGAACCGGGCGCTGACCTCGGCCAGGTCGCTAGCCGCCGGGTCCGCCTGATCCGCCGGCGGCGCCGCGGTCGACCGTCCGGGCCCGGGTCGGTCAGCCATCCTGGCCGATCAGCGTCGCGAAGCCGGCCCTGCGCACGGTGCCGAGGTCCTCGGAGTACTTGAGCACGGCGCCCGCGGTCCGCTCGGCGGCGGCGGCGTCCAGTTCTCCGGCCCCGAGGACGTGCAGCGCGCTCGCCCAGCTGATCGCCTCGGCGATACCAGGAGGCTTGGCCAGGTCGAATTCGCGCAGCCGGGCCACTCCCGCGGCCACCTGACCGGTCAGCGACTCGGCCGCCTCCGGCACCCGGCGCCTGATGATTGCCGCCACCCGCGCGACGTCCGGGTAGTCGATCCAGTGGTACAGGCAGCGCCGCTTCAGCGCGTCATGCAGGTCGCGGGTCCGGTTGGAGGTCAGGACGACAACCGGCGGATACGTGGCCCGCCGTGTCCCCAGCTCGGGGATGGTCACCGCCGACTCGGCCAGCAGCTCGAACAAGAACGCCTCGAATTCGTCGTCGCCCCGGTCGACCTCGTCGATCAGCAGCACGGCGGGGCGCGGGCCAGGATGGTCGAGCGCGGCGAGCAGCGGGCGTTCGAGCAGGTACTCATCGCTGAACAGGTCCGCCTCCCGCGGCGCCTCGCCGCGGGCCTCGGCCAGCCTGATGGCGAGCAGCTGACGGGGGTAGTTCCACTCGTACAGCGCCTCGGCCGAGGTCAGTCCCTCGTAGCACTGCAACCTGATCAGACGGGTGTCAAGGACGCTGGCCAGCGCCTTCGCGGCCTCGGTCTTGCCGACCCCTGGCTCGCCCTCGAGCAGGATCGGCTGGCCCATCCGCGCGGCGAGGAAGAGGGCGGTGCCGAGCGGTTCGTCGGCCAGGTAGCTCGCGTCGTCGAGCGCTGTCAGCAGCGCTGCGACGTCGGGGAGCTGCTCGGAAAGGTCACTCATCCGCGGTAAGGCCCTCTCGGCTAGGCAAGTCGGTTCGGCAAGTCGGTTCGGCAAACAGGACACCTGTCCATCATGCGGCAGGCTAGCCCCTGCCCCGGCACCCGGGACCGCCCAGCACCGCCACCCCGCCGGCGGGATCTAACCATGGATCGATCCCGCATACCGGGATGAATCCCCGGATCGATCGATCCCCGGGCACCCTGCCCTCGGATGAATGGCACTTCTATCCCGGAAAACACGGATGGATGTGCCATCCATCCGTGTACCGTGGCGGAGACAGCGGCGAAGGCCGGGCAGTTTGGGGCGAATGTCTGGGTCGGCCGGGGGCGGGCGTGGGTGATCGGTCCGGAATCGCCAGTCAGCCCGGAATCGCGAGGTCGCTGCGGAGCGGGCGGCCCTGGATGGCGCACCATACGGCGGCCGGAGTCAGCGGCATGTCGGCGTGGCGTACCCCGAGCGGGGCCAGGGCGTCGATGACCGAGTTCACCACGGCGGCCGGCGAGCCGACCGTCGCCGACTCGCCGATGCCCTTGGCGCCGATCGGGTGATGCGGCGAGGGCGTGACCGTGGCGCCGAGTTCCCAGGACGGGCACTCGACGGCGGTCGGCAGCAGGTAGTCCATGAACGAGCCGCCCAGGCAGTTCCCGTCGGCATCGAACGCGATCGCCTGCATCAGGGCTATGCCGACCCCGTCGGCGAGCCCGCCGTGCACCTGACCCTCCACGATCATCGGGTTGATCCGCACGCCGCAGTCGTCTACCGCGATGAACCTGCGGACCTCGACCTGCCCGGTGCCCGCGTCGACGTCGGTGACGCAGATGTAGGCGCCGAAGGGGAACGTCAGGTTCGGCGGGTTGTAGACGGTCTCGGCGTCGAGGTGGCCCTCGACGCCGTCGGGCAGGTCGAGCCCGGAGTGCGCGGCCATCGCGATCGCGGCGATCGACGCCGCCTGCTCGGGGTCGCCGCGCACCCGCCAGGCGCCCTCGGTCCATTCGAGGTCGTCAGCGGAGACCTCCATCATGGCGGCGGCGACGATCCTGGCCCGCTCGCGCGCCTTGCGGGCCGCCACGACCGCTGCCGCGCCGGAGACGGCGGTGGACCTGGAGCCATAGGTGCCGAGGCCGAACGGGGTCCGGTCGGTGTCGCCGTGCACGACCTCCACGTCGTCCGGCGACAGCCCGAGTTCGGCGGCGACTATCTGCGCGAACGTCGTCTCGTGACCCTGCCCCTGGGTCTGGCAGGAGACGCTGAGCACCGCCTTGCCGGTGGGATAGATCCGCAGGTCCGCACCGTCGGCCATGCCGAGGCCCAGAATGTCCATGTGCTTGCGCGGGCCCGCGCCGACGCCCTCGGTGAAGAAACTGACCCCGATGCCCATGTACTCGCCGCGCTCGCGCCTGGCCGCCTGCTCGCGCCGCAGGTCGTCGTAGCCGGCCAGGTCCATGGCCGCCCGGAGCGCGCGCGGGTAGTCACCGGAGTCGTACTCCCAGCCGGTCGCGCAGGTGTAAGGGAACTGCTCGGGCCGCAGCAGGTTCTGCATCCGCAGCGCGGCCGCGTCCACGCCAAGCTCGCGGGCCAGCAGGTCCACCATGCGCTCGACGAGGTACACGGCCTCGGTGATCCGGAACGAGCAGGAGTAGGCGACGCCGCCGGGCGCCTTGTTCGTGTACACCCCGGTGACCTCGCAGTACGCGGCCTGCAGGTCATATGAGCCGGTGAAGATGTGGAAGAAGCCAGCGGGGAACTTGGTCGGCTGCGCCGCGCCGTTGAAGGCTCCGTGGTCGGCCAGCACCTTCGCCCGCAGGCCGAGGATCTTGCCGTCTCTGGTCGCGGCGATCTCGCCGCGCATGTGATAGTCGCGGGCGAACGAGGTGGACATCAGGTTCTCCGACCTGTCCTCCACCCACTTCACCGGCCGTCCGGTGAGAATCGAGCCGACGATGGCGCACAGGTAGCCGGGATAGATCGGGACCTTGTTCCCGAATCCGCCGCCGATGTCCGGCGAGACCACCCGGATCTTATGCTCAGGCAGCCCGGTGACCAGCGCGTAGAGCGTCCGGTGCGCATGCGGTGCCTGCGTCGTCGCCCAGACCGTCAGGCGCCCGCTGACCTGGTCCATGTCAGCCACTACGCCGCAGGTCTCGAGCGGCGCGGGATGTACCCGCGGGTAGAGCATGTCGCAGTCGACCACCACGTCGGCCGCCGCGAACGCCGCGTCGGTCGCCGCCTGGTCACCGGCTGCCCAGTCGAAGATCCGGTTGTCCGCCTTACCGGGCAGGTCGTCACGGATCACGGCCGCGTCAGGATCGAGCGCGGCTCGCGCGTCGATCACCGGCGGGAGCGGTTCGTACTCGACGGTGATCAGCTCGATCGCGTCGCGCGCTGAGTACCTGTCTCTCGCAACGACGAAGGCGACCTCCTGGCCCTGGAACCTGACCTTGTCGGTGGCCAGCACAGCCTGCACGTCGACGGACAGAGTCGGCATCCAGGCCAGGTTGCGGCCGGCCAGCATCTCGCCGGTGATGACGGCTTCGACGCTCGGGTGGGCCTCTGCTGCAGCGGTGTCGATCGAGACGATCCTGGCGTGCGCGAGAGGGCTGCGCAGGACTGCACCGTGCAGCATGCCCGGCAGCGTGATGTCGTCGACGAAGGTGCCCTTGCCCCGGACGAAGCGCGCGTCCTCCTTGCGCGGCACCGGCCCGTAAGACCCGTTAGGAAACTGCTCGGAGACTGGGCTCATCTCAGATCATCGCCTTCGCTGCCGTCGCCGATGCCGTCGCCGTCTCGGTCAGCCGCCGCTGACTCGTGCTCCGCGGCCCAGCGGACAGACCTGACAATGTTCTCATAACCGGTGCAGCGGCAGATCTGGCCGGAGATCGCCTCGCGGATCTCCTCCTCCGATGGGTCCGGGTTGCGGTCGAGCAGCCAGCGTGCGGTCAGCATCATGCCGGGCGTACAGAAACCGCACTGGAGTCCGTGGCAGTGCGCGAAGCCCTCCTGCACCGGGTCGAGCTCGCCCTGCCGTTCCAGGCCCTCCACGGTGAGCACCCGGCGGCCGTCCGCCATCGCCGCGAGCACGGTACAGGACTTCACCGGCAGGTCGTCGAGCCAGACGACGCACGCTCCGCAGTTGGATGTGTCGCAGCCCCAGTGCGAGCCGGTCAGGCCGAGGTGATCCCTGATGAAGTGGATAAGGAGCAGCCTTGGCTCGATCACGCGGGAGTACTCGGTCCCGTTGACGTTGACCGCGATCTGCACCTCAGCTCCCGCCCCCCTGCGGCCGGGGCGGGCGCTGCCCGGTTCCCGTGGCCCTGGCCAGGGCGGCACGCAGCGCCCTGGTGGTGAGCTCGCCGGCCAGGTGCCGCTTGTAATCAGCGGGCCCGCGCTGGTCCGAGACGGGGCGGCAGTGCTCGGCAGCGATCTGGCCGGCCATGGCGAAGCTCTCCTCCGTCGCCGGCCCCCCGCGCAGGAACTCCTCGGCGGCCGCGGCGGAGAAGTGCTCGGCGCCGACCGCCGTGAGGCCGATCCCGGCATCGGCGATGATGCCGGGATCGCCACCTGCACCGCTCCCGGCCCCGCTCCTGCCTCCGGTCCTGCCCCGGGTCCCGGATCCTCTCCCGCCGCCGTCCAGCCACATCGCCGCGCCGGCCGCGCCGATCGGCCAGTCCCCGACCCGGCGCCCGACCTTCTGGTACGCACTTCCGCCGCCGGGCACGATCGCGATCCTGATCTCGGTCAGCAGCTCACCTGGCGCGACGACGGTCTCATACGGCCCGGTGTGGAACTCCCTGGCGCGCACCGTCCTGGTCCCGGTCAGGTTCCGGATCACCATGGTCGCTTTCAGCGCCGCGAAGGCCGCGGACAGGTCTTCCGACGGGTCCGCCTGGCAGAGCGACCCGCCGACGGTGCCCCACAGGCGCACGACGGGGTCGGCGATCACGCGCTCCGCGTCGTGCAGGATGGCGAAATGCTCACCAGCGATCGCGGAGTCGAGCAGCTGGGCGTGCCTGGTCATGGCGCCGATCCGAAGCTCGCCGTCGGTGACCTCGATATACGACAGGTCGGTGAGGCCGTTGATGTCGATCAGCGTCTCTGGCTGGGCGAGCCTCAGCTTCATCATCGGGATGAGGCTGTGGCCCCCGGCCAGGACTCGTGCCTCCGGGCCGAACCTCGCGAGCAGCGTCAGCGCATGGTCCACGCTGGTCGCCTTCTCGTACTCGACATATGCCGGAACCTGCATGCGGCCCTCCCCGTAGGCAATGCCACGCGTGTGCAGTGTAACTAGGGCACAGCAATGAGCCCGCTGACCTGCGGCCTCGCCGGCCGGCCGGCGCGAGCCGATCGGGAACTGCGTGATAATCGGGAGGAAGATGACACTCACTCAGCTCAACGCGTTCGTCCTGGTCGCCAGGCTGGGTTCCGTGACGGCCGCGGCCAACGCGCTCGGCGTCAGCGAGCCGGCGGTGTCGCAGGCCCTGTCGGCGCTCCGGGTTCACCTCGGCGACCAGTTGCTCAGCCGCGGGCCATCCGGCATGACGCTGACGGCCGGCGGCTCCCGACTGCTCGCGACCGCGTCGCAGATCGTCGTGCTCGGTGCCGAGGCTCACGCCGCGGTCAGGGCCGCCCAGGGTGCTCCCGAGCAGTTCAGGGTGGTGGCGACGTCCACGGTCGCCGAGTTCGTGACCACGCCGCTGATCGAGGCCTTTACCAAGCGGTTCGCCGGCAGCGTGGAGGTGTCATCGGGGGTGGCGGTGACCAAGGAGATGCCGGTGCTGGTCGCCAACCGGCTGGCCGATGTGGCGATCGGCCCGAACGTGGCCGCCGACCCCGCGCTGCCCATCGTGAGCGAGCCGATCTTCAAGTACCGCCTCGTCGTCGTCGCGGCGGGAAACACGCGGCCGCGCGGCAATCCCAGGCAGTGGCGCTGGCTGGTCGACCCGTCGGCCACCGACCGGGACAGCGACGTCGGCCAGTTCCTCGCCGCGCTCCGGATACCGGAAGACCGGATCGGCGTCTGCCCGAGCCAGACCGCCGCCTGGGCGGCGGCGGCCGACGGCGGCGGGGTGTCCCTCGCGGTGGAGCACCTGGTCGCCCAGCAGGTCCGCCGCGGCGAGCTGTCCCGGGTCGACGTGCCCGGGCCGCCGGTCGAGGGATGCTGGCACGTGACCATGCTCGACCGTCAGCAGCGCAGCACGGTGGCCAGCTCGCTGCGCCGGTTCCTCAGCACTCCCGAGGCGATGCAGCTGATGCGGGCGCCCGCTGCCGGGGTGCCACCGTCCCGGTTCCGCCCGCCGGTGTACGTCACCATCTGGAGCTGACCGCCGCCGCGCCGGAGAGTGCTAGTCGAAGGCCATCGCACTCTTCTGCCGGCGCCCGGGGCGCTCTGCTGCTGCTCCAGCGACAGCAACCTGCTGCTCCAGCGACGGCAATGCGCCATGCTGCGACGACGTGTCGGCCAGGTGGACGTGGGTAGACGACCCAATGTGACGTGGGCAGACGAGCACAGCAGAGCGAGGCCAGCGCCGCAGCGCGATCGGCGGTTGGCCGGGAACGTCTGCCTGAGCCCACTTAAGCAAGAGCTTATTAGCAAGTTGCGGGTCATTACTGTCGGGTGGATCATGTGCTGTGCTGCTGCAACCAGCGCAGCACAGATGACGGGTGCCTGCGGCCCGTCCAGAGCCGGGAGCGCGCCATGCGGATTGAGTCCGACGGGCATAGCAGCGGTAATCCCCGCCTGTATGAGCTGATCGAGCACGCGCCTAAGACCGGCAAGAGCCCGACTGTCTGGGCGTGGCCCGAGCTCATCGACTACCTGAAGGTCGCGGGCCAGCCGGTGCCGGGACCGTGGCCACCGCATCAGGAGCCGCGGCCCAACCCAGAAGAGGACACGCTGCCCGTCGCAGTCGCCGACACCGACACCGCCGACACCGCCGACACCAACGTCTCCAAGCCTGCCTCGGGGCCTGTCCCCGGGTCGGCTGCGGGCGCCACGGGAGCTTGACAGGAAGCGGTCGACCGCAGGGGCCGCCGCCGAGATGGGCCGGCCCTGGCTGTGCGGCCAGGCCACTGACCAGACAGAAGTGACCAGAAAAAAAACTCCACCCGACCTGCGGGTTCACGTCCAGACAGGATTCTGGAGGATCGTATGTATCCGTCTCGGTTCCGCTACGAGGCACCGCGCTCGATCGCCGAGGCGATCGCCCTGCTGAGCGAGGGCGGGGACGATGCGAAGGTCCTGGCCGGCGGCCAGAGCCTGGTGCCGCTGATGAAGCTGCGCTTCGCCTCCCCCGAACTGATCGTCGACATCAACAACCTGCCGGGCCTTGACTACCACCGGGAGGACCCCGACGGCACGATCAGGATCGGTGCCCTGTGCCGGCACGCTGACCTTGAGCGCTCCGCGTTGCTCAGGGCCAGGCAGCCGGTCATGGCGGCGGCCGCGCCGCTGATCGCCGACCCCATCGTCAGGAACCGCGGGACGCTGGTCGGATCGCTCTGCCACGCCGATCCCCAGGGCGACTGGGCCTCGGTAGTGACCGCGCTCGGCGGCTTCGTAGTCGCCCGCGGGCCAGGCGGCAGGCGCACGATCCCGATCGCCGACTTCGTGACCGGTCCGTTCCAGAACGCGCTGGCGCTGGACGAGATCGCCGTCGAGGCCGTCATCCCGGCCCCCAAGGGCGCCCTGGCGGGCGGCTACCTCAAGCTCGAGCGCCGGGTCGGTGACTTCGCGACCGTCGGCGTCGCGGTGGCCACGGAGTCCTCTGGCGGCAAGGTGACCAGGGCGGGAATCGCCCTGACCGGGGTGGGCGGGTCGACGATCAACGCTACCGCAGCCGCCGAGGCCCTGGTCGGCCAGCCGCTGACGGCTGAGGGCATCCGGCAGGCAGCGGAGCTGGCCGCCGACGCGGCCCGGCCGAGGACTGATCATCGCGGCAGCGCGGAATACAAGCGGCACATGGTGCGGACGTTCGTCATCCGGATCCTCAGCCGCGGCGACGGCAGCGAGGTGGCCGCGGGCGGCGGCAGCGAGGCAGGCACGGGCGGCGGCATGGAAAACGGAGCTGGAAATGGCGCCGCCGACGGTAGCGCGGAAAGGGCGGCCTGAGATGACGATCGTCTATGAAGACCGCGGCGACGACGCCACCAGCGACGTCCCGGTCAACCGGATCAAGTTCTCGATCAACGGCAAGAAGATGGTGGCCGAGGTCGAGCCGCGGCTGCTGCTCTCCCACCTGATCAGGCGTGGGGTCGGGCTCACCGGTACGCACATGGGCTGCGACACGACCAACTGCGGCGCGTGCACCGTGCTGGTCGACGGGCGGCCCGTGAAGTCCTGCACCATGCTCGCCGTGCAGGTCGATGGCCGAACGGTCGAGACCGTCGAGGGACTGGCCGGCGCCAGCGAGCTCCATCCGCTGCAGGAGGGCTTCAAGGCCGAGCATGGTCTTCAGTGCGGGTTTTGCACACCGGGGATGATGATGGCCGCCAAAGCGCTGCTGGCGGAGAACCCCGATCCGACCGAAGACGAAGTGCGCTGGGCGCTGTCGGGCAATCTGTGCCGCTGCACCGGCTATCAGAACATCGTGAAGTCGGTCCTGTGGGCCGCGGACAAGCTCAGAACTCAGGGCAGCTAACGGCGTCGGTCGGCTGACAGAAAGACGGGAGACGGCACGGTGTCTCAAGCACTAGACGAGATCAAGATCGGCGGACTGGGAGCGAGCCGCAAGCGGGTCGAGGATGACCGTTTCATCCGCGGCCGGGGCAACTACACCGACGACATCACGCTGCCCGGCATGCTGCACATGGAGATCCTGCGCAGCCCGCTCGCGCACGCGCGGATCAAGTCGATCGACGCGAGCAAGGCCTGGGACATCCCCGGGGTCCGCCTGGTGCTCACCGGCGAGATGATGGCCACCCGCAACCTCGCCTGGATGCCGACCCTGTCCTACGACACGCAGGCGGTGCTCGCGACGGACAAGGTCCGCTTCCAGGGTCAGGAAGTCGCCTGCGTGATCGCGGACGACCCCTACATCGCGAAGGACGCCTGCGAGGCCATCGACGTCGAGTACGAGCCGCTGCCCGTGATCGTGAACCCGGTCCAGGCGGTCGCGGACGGCGCTCCGGTGATCCGCGACGACAAGGAGAACCAGCCCGACAACGTGATCTACAACTGGGAGGTCGGCGACAAGGCCGGGACCGACCGGGCGTTCGAGCAGGCCGACGTCATCTCGAAGCTGAAGCTGCACTACCCGCGCTCGCACCCGTCGCCGATCGAGTGCTGCGGATCGATCGCCGACTTCAACCGCGCCACCAGCAAGCTGACCGTCTACATGACGACCCAGGCGCCGCACATCATCAGGGCCGCGGTGGCGATGGTCGCCGAGCTTCCCGAGCACTTGATCAGGATTGTCTCTCCCGACATCGGCGGCGGCTTCGGCAACAAGGTGCCGGTCTACCCCGGCTACGTCTGCTCGATCCTGGCCTCGATTCTGCTCGAGCGCCCGGTGAAGTGGATCGAGGACAAGTCGGGCAACCTGATCTCCACCGGGTTCGCGCGGGACATGTACCTGGACAGCGAGATGGCGCTGCGCAAGGACGGCAAGATCCTCGGCGTCCGGATCCACGCCGACGCTGACCACGGCGCGTTCTTCTCCGATGCCCAGCCGAGCAAGTTCAAGATCGGCCTGCTGCACTCGGCGTTCGCCGCCTACGACATCCCGGCCGGGCACCTGACGGCTCGCGGTACTTATAGCAACAAAGCTCCCGGGGGAGTCGCCTACCGCTGCTCGTTCCGGGTCACGGAGGCGATGTTCTTCCAGGAGCGCATGATGCAGGTCGCCGCCGTCGATCTCGGGATCGACCAGGCGGAGTTCCGGCGGATGAACTTCGTGCAGGACGAGCAGTTCCCCTATCGCACCGCGTTCGGCTTCCTGACCGACTCCGGCCAGTACGCCAAGTGCCTCGACGTCGGTCTCAAGGCCGTCGGATACGAGGAATTCCGGCAGCAGCAGGCGGAGGCCAGGAAGCGGGGCAAGCTGCTCGGCCTGGGCATCTCCACCATGACCGAGCCGCTCGGAGCGGGAAACAGCCGCGAGTACGACATCCTCGGCATCAAGATGTTCGACTCGGCGGACCTCAAGGTGCACATGACGGGTAAGGCGATCCTGCGGACCGGAGCCAAGAGCCAGGGCCAGGGGCATGAGACGACCTGGGCGCAGATCGTCGCCCACGAGCTCGGCCTGCCGGCTGAGGACGTGGTGGTGGAGGAGGGCGATACCGACACCGCTCCGTTCGGCATGGGCACGTACGCCTCGCGCAGCACGCCGGTGGCCGGCGCCGCGGTGGCCATGGTGTCACGCAAGATCCGCGCCAAAGCCCGCAAGCTGGCCGCGCACCTGCTCGAGGTGTCCGAGGAGGACATCGAGTGGGAGCTCGGCAGGTTCTACGTCCGCAGCGCGCCAGATCGCGGTGTGACCATCCAGGAATGCGCGATGGCGGCCTACAGCAACATGCCGGACGGCATGGAGCCCGGCCTGGAGAACACCGCCTACTACGACCCGCCGAACCTCACCTGGCCGTTCGCCGTGTACATCGTGACGGTCGAGGTCGACCCGGAGACCGGGGTATGGGACGTGCTGAACATGGTCGCGGTGGACGACTGCGGCGTCCGGATCAACCCGATGATCGTCGAAGGGCAGATCATGGGCGGCCTGACCGAGGCCTACGCGATGGCGAACATGCAGTTCATCACGTTCGACGCCGAGGGCAACTGCGTCGGCTCGAACTACATGGACTACCTGCTGCCGACCGCCTGGGAGACGCCCGGCTTCGAACTGCACAGCGAAGTGGTCACGCCGAGCCCGCACCACCCGATCGGCGCCAAGGGTGTCGGCGAGTGCGCCGCCGTGGGCGGCCCGGCGGCGTTCGTCAACGCGGTCATGGACGCCATCTCCGACACCGGCGTCCGCAACATCGACATGCCGCTGCTGCCCGACCGGGTCTGGGAGGCGATTACCTACCGTCGCGATGTCTCCGGTGCGCCGCCGGTGCGGGCAGAGGACGATGCGGGGAGGTCTGGGGGGGTCGTCCCCCCGGGCCAGAACTGACGGGAGGCAGATCATGGATGGCTGGCAGGTGATGGAGCAGGCCGCAGCGCTTGCTCGGCGCGGCGAGGCGGTCGCGCTCGCGACCGTGGTCTGGCGGCAGGGCCCGTCGTCGGGCCAGCTCGGCTCCCGCGCGATCATCACCGCCTCAGGAGACGTGCACGGCTGGATCGGCGGCGCCTGCGCGGAGCCTTCGGTGATCAGGCAGGCGCGCGAGGTCATCGCCGAGGGAGCGCCACGGCTGCTGCTGCTCGGGTCCACCGGCAAGTTCGGCGATGCCATCCCGGACGGGATGACCGTGGTGCCGATCTCGTGCCAGAGCGAAGGTGCGCTCGAGGTCTACATCGAGCCGGTGGTGCCCGCGCCGCACCTGGTCGTCGTCGGACGGTCGCCGATGGCACACGCGCTGGCCGACCTCGGGCGTGCGCTCGGCTGGCGGGCCGGCCGGCTTGACTGGACCGAGTTCACCGCCGCCGACGCCGGCCCGCAGTCCATGGTCGTGGTAGCGACCCAGGGCCATGGCGACGAGGAGGCGGTCGAGCAGGCGGTCGCGGCCGGGCCCGCCTATCTCGGCCTGGTCGGGTCGCGCAAGCGCGGCGCGGCCGTGCTTGGTTACCTCGCCGAGCGCGGCATCGCGCAGGAACAGCTTGACCGGGTCAGGGTCCCGGCCGGCCTCGACCTCGGCAAGACGTCGCACTCCGAGATCGCGGTCGCGATCCTGGCCGAGCTCGTCCAGCTGCGGGCGGAGGGCAAGCTGAGAACGGCAGTTGCCGCGGCCGCGGCGGCGGGCGCGGGCGGCGGAGCTAAGAGCCGGGCTAAGTCGGGGGGCACCAGATCGGCGAAGGCACAGGCGGACCGCTCCGCAGCTGAGCCCGCCGAGGCCGTCGACCCGGTCTGCGGCATGACCGTCCAGGCCGGCCCGGATGGCAGGCCGCTGGAGTACGAGGGCAGTACCTATTACTTCTGCTGCGCTGGCTGCCGGAGTGAGTTCGAGTCCAATCCAGCTTCTTACGCCAGGAAAGAGACGCGATGCTGATCACCAACGATTTCGAGGTCGCGGAACCGGTCGACAAGGTCTGGCAGTTCTTCGGTGATATCCCGCGAGTGGCGGCCTGCCTGCCTGGTGCGGAGCTGACCGAGAACCTGGGCGAGGACAAGTACGGCGGCCGGGTCGCGATCCGGATGGGCCCGGTCAAGCTGCAGTTCGCCGGTACCGCCGATATCACCGAGCGGGACGAGGCCGCCAAGCGCATCATGGTGCACGCCACTGGCGCCGAGGAACGCGGCCGGGGCCAGGCCAGCATGGTCATATCCGCGACCCTGGCCGCGGCCGGGCGCGGCACCAAGGTCGCGGTCACCCAGGACCTCCAGCTCTCGGGCGCCGCCGCTCAGTACGGCCGCGGCATGATCTCCGACGTCACCGCGGTGCTGATGCGCGACTTCTCGGCCAACCTGGCGAACCAGATCGGCAGGGCCGAGCGCGGTGAGGCGATCCAGGCGGCGGCAGCGCCCGCGGGTGGTTTCGCCATCGGGCTGCGGGCCGCCCTGATGGCACTACGGCGGGTCTTCCGCCGGTTCTTCGTCCCGTATCAGGCCGCGAGCTGAGGAGAGCAGGCCATGGTCTTGTGGTGGATAGGCAATGCGGTTCTGCTGCTCGTGATCCTTCCGGTCGTGATCGCACTGCTCAACCGGGTGCTCGCGGCACTGGAGCGGATCAGGGCAGCCAGCGACAACATCCTGGCCGGCGGCGGTGCGCTCGTCGGCGAGCTTGAATGCGTCCCGGAAGGGCTGGCCACGACCGACGTCACGGTAGGTGCCATCTCGGTCGGCGCCGTCAGGTACGCGGGCTCCGTCGCCAAGCTGCTCGGCTAACGGGCTAACCAGAAAGGAGCACGAGTCATGCCTGCTGCTGCATGGGTCACCCTGATTATCGCCGCGCTGATTATCGCCATCACCGCGGTGGGCCTGCTGCGCGTCATCTTTCACCTTCGAGCCATCCTGGCGACGCTGCGCCAGGTAACTGGCGGGGTCGGAGCCGTCGCGCAGCTGACCAGCACCGTGCCCGACCGGCTGACTTCGGTCAACGCGAGCCTGAAGCCGGTCAGGGATTTCTGCGAGACGGTCTGAGCCGGCAAGGGAGATAGCGAAATGACTAAAGGAGTCCTGGCGCTTGCCGCCGGGAACAGCACCAGCCATTTCGGCTGGGTACTCGGCTACACGATCGGGATCATCATCGTCCTCGTCGTGGTGGCTCTCGTCGTCCCGATCCTGCTGCTGGCCCGCTCGATCGGCAAGGAGGCGCCGCTGATCAACGCCGAGCTGACCAAGGCGGTGCACAACACCGCCGCGCTCGGCGGCCTGCGGACGACGATCGAGCACGCCACGATCATCATCGGCGGCCTGCAGCGCGGTCGCGCCAGGCTGGGAGGGTAGCGATGCACAACCTGGCTATGACCTCGACGGAACACACCCTCTGGGTGAGCGTGATCATCGTGGGCTTCGTCGTGGTACTTGCGGTCGCGGCCCTGCTGAGCCTGCTGATCTACCTGATCAAGATCATCGACCGCCGCGTGGTGGACGTGCGGGACACGCTGAAGGCGGCCGCCGCGAACACATCGGACACCGTGCTGATTCCGCAAGTCGCCGACGGAGTCGAGGCGGTACTTGCCGAAGGCCTTCAGCATCATCTGTTCCTCGGCCGCGTACTCGGCAAGGTGAAGTCATGACAACGCTGGTAATCCTGACCATCGTCGACATCGTCCTGCTGGTCGCCGGACTGGCGCTCTATTTGTACTGGGCCGGATCGCTGCTGAGCCGGATCGCCGGCAACCTGGAGGAGAGTTTTGGCACGGCGGCGGAGATCCTCGGTCACGCCAAGCTGATCGGCCCTGGCGTGGAGCACATCAACCGCGCCGGCGGCGTGGTCGCCGGCGCGCTGCCGCTGCTGTACGGGATGGCGGAGGAGATCGTCACGGACGTCACGCCGGCGGCCGAGCGGCCCGAGCTGCCTGAGCCGGCCAGGCCGGCTTCCGGCCGCCGCCGCTCGCGTCTGCTCGATGCGGTCGGCTTCGCCTCAGATCACTAGCAAACACAGGCCTGTTCGCAATCCTGGATCCGGCCGGCTCAGTCCGCCGGATCCAGGTTTTGTTATGCCAAAGTCGCAGCGTGCACCGCGAATCTCGCCATAAAGGCTGTATATGTTCAGTACCTACGTTAACGTAGTCAACTGCGCTTACCCGGGCCATCGCCGACCGATTGGGTGGACCCATGCTGATCTTGGTGACCAGCAGGCCGGCCGCGTTCCGCCGGGGCCGGACAGCAACGCCGAGCGGTAAGTCCTGCCTGTCCTCGGCGGCACGCCGCCCGGGTGTCTCGCTGCAACGATGCACCGATATAACTAACTATGAGAGTGATAGCGTAATATCTTCCTGCGCTAGCACCTAGCTTTCCCAGGCCGGGGTCGCGTGGCTCGTCATGCGGGATGCCGATGAGCGGGCAGGACACAAAAGGAGGGCTGGCGGGTGCCAGGTGGGCATAGGGCTGCCGGTCGGCGCCCGCCTCATCCTGGGGCCCAGGCTGCTGGCCTGCAGATGCTCATCGATATGGCCGAGCCAGCCACGGCCGGAAGGGACGCCGACTATGAACCCGGTCGTGCGGACTGGGATCGAGATCGCCGCCCTGGTGTCGGCCGTCGTTACCGTAGCCTTCGTGGTCGTCGTCAGGCTGTTCTGGCGCCGCGAGAAGTCACTCCGGGAGCCCTGAGCGACTGGTACGACATTCCCCGGGTTACCTTCGACCGGAAGGAAGCCAGAGGGCTTCTGCTGACCAGCATCGTGGTCGCGGCGTGGATCTCCTACCACCTCGGCTGGCAGTCGCTCGCACTCCTCGCCTGCGCGGCGCCGGGGGCGGCGTTCCGCGCGGTCAATTACGTGCTCTCCTGGTTCGACAAGCCCGTAGCCGCCTCCCCCCAGGCCACCAGGATGCTGGACCGGCTCCAGGTCACGATCGCGGTCCCCGTCTACAACGAGGACGCGGCGCTGCTCGACCGGTGCATCTACGCGATGATGAACCAGACCAGGACCCCGCAGCTCATCTGGGTCGTCGACGACGGCTCCAAGACCGATTACTCCGAGCTGGTGAAGTACTGGGTGGGCAGCTGGTCCAACGGCACCGAGATCCGCTGGACGCGCCAGCACAATCAGGGCAAGCGCCGGGCGCACGCCTACGTCTTCGAGCGGGTACCCGAGGCCGACATCTTTATCACTGTCGACTCCGACACGACGATCGAACTGCGCGCGATCGAGGAGGGACTCAAGCCCTTCCAGAACCGCAAGGTGATGTCCGTCGCGGGAATCGAGATAGGCTTCAACGCCAACGAGAACTTCCTGACCAGGATGCAGTGCTCGCTGCAGCTCTACGCCCAGGCGGTGATCGGCGCGGCCTGGTCGGTCGCCGGCGACATGTACACCAACCGAGGGCCGTACGCGCTCTACCGGGCACCGCTGATCCGCGAGTTCCTGCCCGTCTACCGCGACGAGGTGTTCTTCGGTCGTCGCGTGATCCTCGGCGATGACTCGCTCCTCGCCCTGTGCGCGAGCAGCAGGGGCCGGTCCGTGCAGCAGCTGACCGCGTACGGGCTCACCATGTGGCCGGAGAAGTACGGTCACCACCTGCGCCAGCGGCTTCGCTGGGCGCGCGGCCGGGCCGTGCGTAACTTCTGGCGGATCAGGTACCGCCCGTTCCTGTCCTACTGCTGGTGGGTCACCGTGACCGGCATCCAGGGCTTCCTGACCTCGGCGGCTCTGGTCGCGCTGCTGATCACCTCGTGGCCGCTCGGTGAGCCGGTGCTCATCCGCACGATGGTGGCCATGCTCATCCTGTCGGTCCCCAACGGCCTGCGCACCCTGTGCTTCAGGCGTAGCGACGAGACCTGGATGGACCGGCTGGTCCTCGTCCTGATCCGCCCGCTCTCCGCGATCTGGTCCGGCATCGTGCTGGCCAGGATCCTGCGGACCTGGGGTACTTTCACCCTGCTCAAGCAGGGCTGGACCACCCGCCAGAAGGGCGCGGAACTGGTCTTCAGCCCGGCGAATGCGGCGGGGGTGGCCGCCGGGACGGCGACCTCCGGCGAAGCCGCAGCGTAGGGACGCCACTGCGTGAAGGAACGGTTCGAGGAATCCTGGGCACTATGGTCCATCCTGGCTGCCCAGGCCACGCTGACGCTGCCGTGGATGTGGCGCACCGCCGCTTACACGGACGAGGCGCTGTACCTGAACGCCGGTCACATGGGCTGGTCGCATTTGCTGTCGTACGCCACCTCGTTCCCCGGCTGTCCCGTGCTCTACCCGCCGATCGCTACAGCGCTCGACTCGATCGGCGGTCTGTTCGCGGCCAGGCTGCTGTCACTGACCTTCATGCTGGTGTCCACGGCACTGATCTACCTGATCGGCGACCGGCTGTTCGGGCGGATTCCCGCCGTGCTCGGCGCCCTGCTGTTCGCGGTCTGCGGGATCGCCGTCCACCTCGGCGCGGCCGCCACCTTCGACCCGATGGCCCTAGTCCTGCTGGTGCTGGCCCTCTACGCGGCGGTACGGATGCGCGACGGCGGCGTCCGCTGGCTCCTGATCTGCCCGATCGCGCTCGCCGCCGCCAACCTCACCAAGTACGCGACCACGGCGTGGGATCCGGTGCTCATCGGCACGATCGTCCTGTACGGCTGGAGTAAGGGCCGGGCGCAGGCTATCTGCCTGGCGGCTTCCGTTGCGGCGACCGTGACCGTGCTCGACTTCGGCATTCTGCTGCTGGGCGGCGCCAACCTCGCACTCGGCATCCTCGTCAACACCATCTACCCGTCTCCGCAGTCCGGTCCGCCGAGCTCGTCGGTGAGCGTGCTGGCGCATGCGGCGCTCATGATCGGCCTGATCGTGCTGATCGCGATCGCCGGAGTGTGGGCAAGCATCGTCAAGAAGATGCCAGTGACGGCGACGGTGTTCTTGTGGCTGCTTGTGCTGGCCGCGCTGCTCGCCCCGATCCAGCAGGCGCGCATCCATGAGCTGACGTTCCTAGACGAGAACATGAGCTTCGGGCTGCCGTTCGCCGCCCTCGGTGCCGGGTACGCACTCGGCGCCTGGCGGCAATGGCTCGGCAGGCAGCGGCACTGGGGAAAGATCGTCGCGACGGTCGCCGCCGTGGTCACCGTCCTGACCATGCTCATCGTCGGCCGGGTTGAACGGGTCCAGTTCCGCGGCCCTGGCTCGGTGGCCGCCTACACGGTAGCGCTGGCGATCCAGCGTAATTACCGTCGTGGAACTCTCGTCCTAGTAGACGGTAATTTCAGAACAGATCAGTATAACGTCCCGATTGTCCCCAAGAACTCATGGGTTCCGGCCGACGGGAACATGCAGACGGTCGCAAGTATCTGCTCGGGCAGCGTGTCGATCCTCGTTCTGCGGATGACCGGGCAGAACCTCGACCAGATCTACGGCACGCAGGTCGCCCAGCTTATCCACCGTATGTTCGTCCGGAAGGCCGTAGCGGGCACAGCGGCCAGTAGCACCCAGGTGTGGGCCATTAATGCCGGCGCTGGTGGTTGCCGTGCTGGCTAAAATCGGGGCGGCAGTAGCCATGCCGCTCGTGGTGACCATCCTCGTGCTCGGTCTGCTCGCGATGACTCACCACACCTCGCTTCCGCGCATCACGCTTCCGCAGCTGCCGACGTCGAGTCCCGCACTGTCAGATCACGGCTCTGGATTCCAGAATCCAGGCCCCTGCCTCGGCACGCACCCGAAGCATTTCTCCGGGATCGCCGTGAAGAAAGACCCGCGAAGCCAGCTAGCTAGTTACAATACGCTGATCGGCGTAAAGCCACAGATCATTGAATTTTATAACAAATTCCGCAAGCCCTTCGGGTCGTGGGAGGCAAAGCAAGCTGTCGATGCTGGCGAGATCCCGCTCATTCAGCTGAACCCGAAGGATGTGTCCGTCAAGCAGATTGCGGACGGCGTCTGGAACAGGCACCTGACGAACTATGCCCTTGCCGTGAGGAAGTTCGGATGCACGATCCTGCTGTCCTTCGGACACGAGATGAACGGCTGGTGGTACCCGTGGGGCCAGGAGCCGGCGCCGAAGCCAAGTACCAGCCCGACGGATTTCATCAGGGCATGGCGGCACATCCACGACATCTTCGCCGCTCAGCACGTCACGAACGTCATCTGGTCCTGGGATCCCTCCCACCAGTACCAGCAGGTCGCTCCGGGCAAGGTCGCGACGCCAGCGAGTGAGTGGTACCCGGGAGCGAAGTACGTCGACTGGATCGGCCTGGACGGCTATCTCGGCTCGGACACGAGTGGCCGTCTCCAGAATTTCAACGAGATCTTCAGCTTTCAGCTGCACGACATCAGGCAGTTCGCACCGCACAAGCCGATCTATCTCGCCGAGACCGGCGTCGCCCCCGGGCCTAGCGCGACCAGGCAGATCGCCGAATTGTTCGCTGGCGCGTCGGCTTACCATCTATCCGGGCTGGTGTGGTTCGACGCTGTCGCGAAACACGACTACCGCCTGGGAATCCACCAGGACGAGGACGTCGCCTATCGGAATGCTCTGAAGGGTTTTGTTGGGTAATCAGCGCGGGCGAATCGTTCACCGCGCCCTGGCGAGGGCGAGAGCGCAGGAGGTTGGCAGTGAGAGGCAAAGCCGTCGGGGTCCTGGCCGTTGTGCTGGCCGGGGTAGCGGCCTGCAGTTCGGCGCCTGCAGCGACGCGTCCGAGTCCGGCGACGCAGACGCCGCGGCCGACACCGAAGGCGACCGTCCGGGCGTTCCCGCACGTGAACGCGCCGTGCAAGGGCAAGATCCCCGAGCCGTTCACCGGGATCGCGACGAACGGGCAGTTCGGCTCGCACGTGGCATCCTTCCGCAGCTATACCGGTGCGCACCTCCGGCTGGTCGAGTTCTACAACCCGTTCCCCGGGTCCTTCCAGAGCGCGGAGGCTCAGCTGGTCGTCGACCTGCACGCGCTGCCGCTGATCCAGCTGAACCCGCGCCGGATCAGCATGGCGCAGGTCGCGTCGGGAGCGTACGACAGCGACATCAGGAGCTATGCCGAGCAGGTCAAGGCTTTCCGCTGCCACGTCGTCCTGTCCTTCGGACATGAGATGAACGGGTGGTGGTATCCCTGGGGCCTGCCGGATACGCCGCCGAAGGTCTTCAAGGCCGCGTGGCGGCACTTCCACGACGTCTTCGCGGCCGAGGGGGTCAGGAACGTCATCTGGTCCTGGGATCCGACGCATCAGTACTCGCAGTTCCGCCCGGGCCGGGCCGCCACGCCTGCCAGCGAGTGGTACCCGGGAAACAAGTACGTCGACTGGATCGGCATCGACGGCTACATCGGCGGCGGCCAGAACTTCAGGGAGATCTTCGGGTACCAGCTGCGCGACATCAGGCGCGTGACGCGCAAGCCGATCTATCTCGCCGAGACCGGCGTGGGCGACGGGAGCCACGTGGCCGCGCAGGTCGCGAATCTCTTCGCCGGAGTCCGGCAATGGCACCTGATCGGGCTGGTCTGGTTCGACCTCAACCGGAAGAACTCCTGGACCGTCGAGGGCAAGCCAGCCAAGGACGCCGCGTTCCGCAAGGCCATCGCGAAGTTCCCGTAGGGCCGCGCGAGCCAGCGGGGCCAGCACCGCCGCGCGACCGTAACGGGCGCCGCCGGGCCGGTGTCAGGCTTGGTCAGGGCCGCGGCGGGTCACGGAGTTCGTCGTGGGAGCGACGTAGTCGCCGATCCACTCGTCTTTCCACGCCTGGTCGTACTGCTGCGAGTTGCAGCCCGGGCGGTAGACAGCGACCAGCTCGCGGGTGATCTGCTCGCGGTGCGGCGGGCCGCCGCCAGGTACCTCGTAGGTCGCGATGTAGACCCTCCACCGGTCGCCGGCCCGGCGGACCCAGCAGGCCGCGCGCGGATGCCTGAACGGGAACCGCTCCGCGGACAGGTCATCGCTGTGACCGACGTAGCAGACCGCGTACCGGTCCGGCTTGGTATCGGGATCTGGCTTGTACAGGATCGCGAAGACGGCCGGGCGGGGCGGCGGCGTCCAGCCAGCGAGCACTCTCGGGCCCTCGAACGGGTAGCCGGCCGCCGAGCCGAGCCTGATCATGCGTCCAGGTCCTGCTCTTCGGCCTCGCTGATTGCCTCGGCCCGGACGATCGGGCCCTGGGATAGCCCGGCCTGGGCGGCGGCCTGGGTGAACTGCTGCATCGCCTTCTCGATCGCCTCCTCGCGGCTGCCGGCCCGGACGACGAGCTGGGCGCCGTAGCGGCTGGTCCCGATCCCGGTGGCGATGCCGTCGTACACCGCGACCGCGTCGGCAAGCTCGACGACCTCCTCGCGGGTCAGGACCCGGTCGCCCTCAGCCTGGATGCCCACGCTCCATCTCACCGCGATGCTCCTCGCTCGTGACGCCCGCCGTCAGCCGGCTGATGCAGCGGTCGGTTAGTTCAGTGTAGGAAGCAGCGCGGCAAGTTCCTCCAGGCTGCTCAGGTCGTGGCCGGACAGCAGCAGGTCGATATGCGGCGCGGCGACCATCATCCCGAGCGTGCTCGGCCGGAAGGCCGGGTCGCTGCCCTTGTGCGGGTTCATCCAGACGATCCGGTGGCTGAGCCTGGACAGCCGTTCCATCGCGGCGTCCAGCACGCCGGGATCGCCGCGGTCCAGTCCATCGGAGCAGATCACCACGATGCCGCCGCGGCACAGCCCGCGTCGGCCCCACTGCCTGACGAACGAGTCGAGTGACGCGCCGATCCTGGTGCCGCCCTCCCAGTCGAACACCGTCTGCGCGGCCAGCGCGAGCGCGTCATCGGGCCTGCGATGGTTAAGTTCCCTGGTGACCCTCGTCAGCCGGGTGCCGAAGCAGAACACCTCCACCCTGGCCGCCGCGCGCTTCGCCGAGTAGGCGAACTGGAGGAGGTTACGCGAGTAGTCGGCCATCGAGCCCGACACGTCGAGGATCAGGATCAGCGGCCGCAGGCGGGCTTTCCTGGCTCGCCAGTAGAGCTCGGCCGGCTCGCCGTGCATGCGCATCGACTCCCTGACCATCCGCCGCAGGTCGAGCGCGGTCCCGCCGCGCGCCGGGGCGGTCCGCCTGGTGCGCCGGCGGGGCGGTGTCAGCCGGATCCTGGCCATGATCCGCCGCACGGCCGCGAGTTCTTCCGGCGTGCAGGCCGTGAACGACTTGTGCCTGAGCGCCTCGGCGTCCGATGCCATCAGCCCCAGCATGGCTTCCTCGCCTTGCTGGTCGTCCGACGCCGGGTCGGTGGCGGGGACGACGAGCGAGGCCCGCGACGTCTCGGCCTTCGCCTCGGTACTCAGCCGCAGCACCTCGGCGACGGGGTCGTCCGAACCGAGGAAGAACCGCCTGAACACCCGGTCGTAGGGCCTGATGTCCTCCCGCTTGCTGACCAGGACCGAGCGGCCCGCCCAGTACAGGTCCACCAGGTCAGAAGGATCAAGCTCGGCCATCGCCGTGGCATAGGTCATGACGTCGCCGGAGCCGACGGCCAGGCCCTCCGCGCGGAGCGCGCGTCCGAACCGTACGAGCAGGCCGACGAGCGGAGCGTCCTCAGGCACCGGACGTGATGTCCGCTAGGTTGTCCCGCACCAGCTCGAGGTCGTCGCGTTCCTTGACGACCGCGCCGAGCGTATCGGCGGCGGCCGAGGCACCGAGGTCCGTCTCGCCGAGGAAGCTCAGGGTCCGCGCCCAGTCGATCGTCTCCGCGACCCCCGGCGGCTTAGCGAGGTCGAGTTCGCGCAGCCGGTTCACCGCCGCCACCACCTTGCGGGTGAGCGCCTCACCGACCCCCGGCTCCCGCAGCAGCACGATCTCTACCTCGCGCTCGGCGGCCGGGTAGCCGATCCAGTGGTACAGGCAGCGCCGCTTCAGCGCGTCGTGCAGTTCCCTGGTCCGGTTCGAGGTGAGTATCACCAGCGGAGGGCTATCCGCCTTGATCGTGCCGATCTCAGGGATGCTGATCTGGAAGTCGGACAGCACCTCGAGCAGGAACGCCTCGAACTCGTCGTCCGCGCGGTCGATCTCGTCGATGAGCAGGACCGCCTGGTCACCCGCCCTGACGGCCTCCAGCAGCGGCCGCTCGAGCAGGAACTTCGGGCCGAACAGCTTGTCGACGGCATCGGGGTCCGTGACCTGGTGCTCCGACAGGGCCCTGAGGTGCAGCATCTGCCTGGCGTAGTCCCACTCGTAGAGTGCCTGGCTGGTATCGATGCCCTCATAGCACTGAAGCCTGATCAGGCGTCTGCCGAAGACCGACGCGAGCACCTTGGCCACCTCGGTCTTGCCGACCCCCACCTCGCCCTCGAGCAGCACAGGGCGGTGCAGCCGGATCGCCACGAACAGCGCGGTAGCAAGGCCTCGGTCCGCAAGATAACCGCCCTGGCGCAGGGCGCCGGTCAGCTCGCTGACGGTCTCTGGGCGGTCCATCCAGTACTCGTGCCAGCTACCGGTCGCCCGGCTCAGCCGAGCCGAGCACCAGGTCCTTGACGCTGCCGGAGTTCCGGCTGAGCTTGCCCTCGCGCTCGAGGGTGGCCCGCCACGCCGAGCGCATGTCACCGCTGGTGCCTGCCAGCGCCTCGAAGCCCACGTTCCGCATGTTCTTGCAGGATCTCGGCGTCCCGAACATCTCGTCCAGATCCGCACTGGTCTGGCCCGTCGCGGTCCACACACCGCGGAGCACTTCGACGGCCTCGTCGGGCTCGTCGTGGCTCCTGGCCGGTGCTTCCCGGCCCGTATCGCTGCCCATCTCCCGGCTCACCTCCCCGCCTTATCCGGCCTCGTACTCGATGACGGCGCTGCACCCCCTTACGAGAGTAGTTCCCGTGCGGGCCGAGCGCGACTTCGGATTAAGGGTTCCCTTATCGCCTCGTACTTACCGCTCGCGGGGAGTTATCCACTTCTCTTCCCGTGGCGGCTGGGCCGCGGCCAGCGCGGACAGTGCCGCGTCGGGAGTGGCCGCACGCTGGATCAGCTCGCGGTTCGATGGCTTGAGCAGGCCGACCGTGACCATCCGGTCAAGCTGCGCGGCGAGCGGGTCCCAGAAGCCGTCGACGTCGAGCAGGACAACCGGCTTGGCGTGCAAGCCGAGCTGCGACCAGGTCGTGACCTCAGCCAGTTCTTCCAGCGTCCCGAGGCCGCCGGGCAGCCCGACGAAGCCGTCGGACAGGTCGTACATGAGCTGCTTGCGCTCATGCATGGACCCCACCTCGTGCAGTTCGGTCAGCGAGGTGTGGCCCACCTCCCGGCTGAACAACCCCGTCGGGAGGACTCCGATCACCCGGCCTCCGGCCGCCAGCGCGGCGTCGGCGATTTCCCCCATGAGACCGACGCTGCCGCCGCCGTAGACCAGGTCGATGCCCCGCCGCGCGAGCAGCATGCCCAGCGCCCTGGTCAGGTCGGCGTAGCGGGGGTCGCGTGGCGTGGACGAGCCGCAGAACACGCATACCGATCTGATGGCAGCCATAGTCCGACAACCTATCCGGCGCGCCCGGCGGACTGGTGCCTGATGGCGGACTGGTGCCAGATGGCGCACTGGCGCGTGACCTAGGCCCCTACCCGCGGCACTGGCGGCTGGCGGACCGTTTAAGGAAAGAACAAGATCTACCTGAGAGGGGCACGGTCATGCGGGCTGTGGTCGTCTACGAGTCGATGTACGGCAACACCCATCTGATTGCCGATGCGATCGGGACCGGGCTTGCGCAGGGCTTCGACGTCACGGTCGTCCCGGTGGCCGACGCTGACAAGGCGGTCGTCGCCGACGCTGACCTGGTCGTGGTCGGCGGCCCGACGCATGTGCACGGCATGAGCAGGTCCTCGACCCGCAAGGGCGCCGTCGATGCGGCCGCCAAGGCAGCGGGCGAGCTGACTCTCGAGCCGGGAGCAGGCGGACCTGGGCTGCGCGAATGGCTGGATGCGCTGGGCAAGTGCCGGCCCCATGCGAAGGCCGCCGCGTTCGATACCCGGATGGCGGCACCGGCCGCCATCACCGGACGCGCATCCAAGGGCGTCGGCCGGGAACTGCGCCACCACGGCTTCGAGCTGGTCACTGAGCCGGAGAGCTTCATCGTGACGAAGGAGAACCATCTCGTTGGCGAGGAAGGAGACCGGGCCAGGACGTGGGGCGCCAGGCTGGCCGCCATCGCGTCGCCGGCTGGCCGGCCCGTCGGCGGCAGCTAGGCTCTCGGGCTGGCGGCCGTCCGGCTTGAGGCAGGCGCTCGCTGCCTGGCGCCGGCCGCGCCGGCCCGGTCGTGGCTTGCTAGCGTCCTTGCCCATGGCTGGCAAGATCTACGTCGGGTCGGCGCCTGGCGACGCTCCCGCCAATCGCGGCTGGCTGCTCGGCCATTTCATGCCCGCCGGGGACATCAGGCAGAGCGACGACGTCGAGATCAAGTGGGGCGTCCACCCTCGCGGTGACGAGCGCGCCCAGTGGGTAACCGGCGAGACCAGAACCGCGCTGATCATCCTGGTGAGCGGCCGGTTCCGGCTGAAGTTCGCCGAGCGCAGCGTGCTGCTCGCCGAGCGCGGGGACTACGTGGTGTTCCACGGCGTCGACCACTCCTGGTTCGCGGAGGAGGAATCGGTCATCATCGGGATCAGATGGCCGTCCGTTCCGGGCTATGCCGTGCCCGGATAAGCCTGCCGTGCGGATAATGGTGCGGTTGCGCGCGGTTGCGCCATTGCCGTGCCAGCCGGGCACAACCTCTGCGACCCTGGCAGCGTCGTAGCTTGCAGGTAGGCACCCAGCGGCATAGGTAAGGACGACCCCCGATGACCTCATCGTTCCTGACAGCAGGTCGAGCGAGCGCTGCGGCCGCGCTCGTGTCTCTCATGGCGCTGGTGACAGCCTGCTCGTCGACACCGCCCGCACCCCAGCCGAGTCCCAGCGCGGCCTCGCCCAGCAGTTCAGCGGCGCGGCCGCCGAGCAGCGCGCCTGCGAGCAGCCCGGCCCCGACCAGCCCGGCCCCGGCTACCTCGCATCCGGCAGCCGTCGGCCCGCAGCCGTGCGCGACCCGCGCGCTCGGGGCGAAGACCGGGATCAGTCAGGGGGCGGCCGGGAGCACGTATGTCCAGATCGTCTTCACCAACATCTCCGGCACCACCTGCACGCTGTACGGCTACCCAGGCGTGTCGTTCGCCGGCGGCAGTCCGGTGAGCCAGATCGGCCTGGCCGCGACGGAGGACCCGGCCACGCCGCGGCAGCTGGTCACCCTCGCCCCTGGCGCGGTCGCCAGCGCCCTGCTGCGGATCGTCAGCGCGCAGAACTTCCCGGCGGCGCGGTGCCATCTGGCCACGGCTACCTATCTGCAGGTCTACCCGCCGAACCAGACGACGCCGATCTACATCTCCTATTCGTCGCCTGCCTGCGCGAAGCCGGTCCACCTGCTGACCGTCGATGTTGTCAAGCCAGGGTCGGGCGGATGAGGCGCTGATGAGGAGGCCCGCGCGGCAGCGGCTTTGTCGCATCAGCGGTCGTGGCCACCAACCGCGCTGGCGACAGCCGCGTCAAGAACGCGAGCCGCGCGTGGCGAACCCGGCTGCCCGCCCCTGCCGAGCTGCGGCCAGCCGCTACGAGTGCCATGCCGGCCAGCAGGGAGCGGCTCCATCGGGTGGCAGTTCCGGAACCTGACAGTTCCGCGAGTATCCATGGCCTGACTCTGCTTGGCTCGTGCTGCCCTGTCGAATAGTTTTGCTCACAAGGCGCGTCAGGGGACGTTCACGTGCGCTCTGCCATCTGTGAGGGATAAGAAGGATGTCAGTTGGCCTCGCGCTGGCCGGCTTCCTGGGCGGGGCGACGGTCAGCCTCATGACCAGCTTTGTGCTTGTCGCCAGGCTGGAGCGGGTCGGTGAGCGCCTGGGCCTGTCGGAGGCCCTGCTCGGCGTGGTCGCGGCCCTGGCCGCTGATGCGCCGGAGATCACCGCGGCCTTCACTGCTATCGCTCACCATCAGCAGCGCATCGGCGCTGGCGTCGTCATCGGCTCGAACGTATTCAACCTCGCGGCGCTGCTGGGCCTTGGCGCCCTCGTGGCCGGGCGGATCGGCCTGCACCGGAAGGTGGTGATTCTCGGCGGTGCCGTAGCCATGGCTATCGCCGCCGTGTGTCTCGCGGTGGTACTCGGCGTCCTCCCAGCCTTGGCTGGCCTCGTCCTCGCCCTCGTGGTCCTGGCGCTCTACCTGCTGGTCCTGAGTCACGAATGGCTCGGGGGCCTGCTGCCGCCGCGGCTGGTGCGCTGGCTTCAGTCCGCTGTCTCCGAGGAAGAGGTCGAACTGGAGGCGGCGATCAGGCCTGCGCGCGGCACCTGGAAAGACACCATGATCGCTGCCGCCTCGCTGGTGGTGGTGGTCGCCGCGAGCGTCACGATGGAGCGGTCCGCGTCCGTTCTTGGCGGGCGCTACGCCGTCCCGGAGATCGTGGTCGGCGGGCTCGTCCTGGCCGCCGTGACCAGCCTGCCGAATGCCGTCGCCGCCGTGTACCTGGCGGCCCGCGGTCGCGGCGCCGCGACCTTGAGCACGGCGCTGAACAGCAACACGCTGAACGTGGTCGCTGGCCTGCTGCTGCCCGGGGTGATGATCGGCCTCGGCCGGCCATCGGGTCAGGCTCTGCTCGTAACAGGGTGGTATGCCGGTCTCACGGCGGTCGTGCTGGCCTTCGCCTACCGTGACCACGGACTCCGGCGGAACGTCGGCATCCTGGTGATCGCCGCCTACGCTGCGTTCACCGCCTCGGTGCTGGCCAGCGGGTACGGCGTCCCGGTCAGTCCGGCCATGATCGCCGGCTACGGGGCAATGGCCGCCGTCGTCGGCATCGGGCTGGCAAGCCGCTCGCTGAGCGGGGAGTCGCTGCTGCCCGGCTGGTCGGTCCGGCGCCTCCTGATCCTCGGCCTGAGCCTGTCCGGGCTGGTCGCCGTCGTCGATGCGGCGCTCGGGCGCCGCGTCGTGCTGATCGGGCTGCTTATCGTCGGACCGTGCTGCGCGCTGCTGACCGGACGCTGGATCCTCACCTGCCTGACCGGGCTATGGGTGATCGCCCTGGCCGTCGTCCTCGGCGTTCCCGACGGCATCTTCGGTACCCCGACCCACCTCGCCTTTCTGGGCGGGGTGGCCGTGGTCGCCCTGGCCAGCACCATCGCGGCAGTTGCCGTCAGGAACGCCAGGACGTGAGGACGATGAAATTCGCGCCGCCTACTGGTGTGCTTTCATATGGCCGACGCTGCAGCCGCTGGCGTTGCCAACCCGATAAGTTTTAACAATTATCGGCGGGTTACCGCCGTTAGCTGGCCGGAGAGTAATCCGCGACCTCATCAGCCAGTGTTGCGTTCGATTGCCCTGGTACCGAAGGTTGAGCTGGAAGCTTGTAATGTTCTTCTTGCGGTTACTGCCAATGCCATTCTGGAAGATCACGATGGCGTAGTGATGCCGGACTGTGCACGTCGTCTTCGCCGCCGCGCAGCCGGTCAGGCCAGCCGCTGCCGCGGCGAGCACGAGGGGCGCGGAGAGTGCCCTGAGATTCATCCAGCCAGATCTTCGGTCAGCCGGGTACGGGGATGGCACCGCCGGCCCTGGCCGAGGTGGTTGGCGTAGGTGTTCATCTTCTGGAAGACCAGCTCGGCGTCGGTGAGCCGGCCGGAGCGGGCGAGACCCTGCCGTAGGTGAAATTCCTGCGGCCGCCGCGGGTCTCCCAGACGCCCTCGTCCGGCTGGTCCCAGTGGTCGCACAGCCAGTTCATCATGTCCGCGACGGCGGTCCAGCCCTGGTAAGCGGGCTGCAGGCCGCGGGCGTCGATCTTGGCGACGGCGTCCAGGGCCTCGCCGTAGATGTCGAGCTGGAGCTGGTCGGCGGCCCCGTTGCCGATCCGCACCGGGCGCGAGCCGCGCCAGCCTTCCAGATGGTCGAGGATCTCCTCGGTCAGGTCGGAGCTGCCGTCGACCCGGTACATGATCGTCATAGGGCTGGCGCCGTCGCCGCTGCCGCCGTGCTCGACGACCCGGTCCCTGACCCACTGGCCGAACGCCGCTGACGGCTCACGTACTCGCTGGTCTCGGGAGCGATGCGGCAGTAGCCGCCCTTGTCGGCGTCGAGCAGGGACGCGAACACGCTCGGGGAGTCGAACCGCGGCGTGCAGAACCAGTCGATCGTCCCGTCGGTGGTCGCCAGCGCCGCGGCCTGCAGGTCACCGATGAGCCCGTGGTCGCTGATATTCGGGTAGCGCTGCATGCCGTTCTCCTTCGGTTCAGGTGCCTGATCTGGGCCTGTCCCGGCTGCTCGTGCTCTGACAGGTTCCCTCGTGATCAGGCTGGGCGCGTCACCCGCCTCGGGCGATTCGCCAGTCTGGACCGGTGCCCCCCGGCTTGCTGAGTGCCCGTCTGACCCGCCACCTGGTCACCCCCGGCGGGTGATGTACGCCCCGCTCACCGGGGCAAAGATCACCCTTGCCAGGGATGCGATCAGGTCCTGCCGCTCCGAGAGCCGCACCGCGAGGGGAGGGTCCCCCTGACCACCAACGACAGCGAGCACGAGATCGAGCAGTTGCGCAGCGAGGTCAGCGAGCTCAGGACCAAGCTGGCTGACGCGGAGGCCGACGCTCAGACCCAGGCGCGGGCAGCGAGCGAAGCACGGGCGGCGAAGGCACCCGCCGCGCCGCCTGGCAGGCGGCGGATAGGGTGGCGCGGGCCGGTATCGACGGTGCTGATCGTCCTGGGCTGCGTGCTCGCCCCGATCTCGGTGATCGCCGTGTGGAGCGCCAACCAGGTCTCGAACACGACCCGGTACGTGGAGAACGTCTCGCCCCTGATCAGCCAGCCTGCGGTGCGCACCGCGCTGACCGACCGGATCAGCACCGCGGTCAATGATGAGATCGACGTGCAGGGCATAACCAAGCAGGTCGCCGCGCAGCTCTCTAGCCGCGGCCTGACCAGGCTCGGCGCGCTGCTGTCCACTTTCTCCGGGTCGATCGCCAGCGGCGTGGCCGGCTTCATTCACAGCACCGTCGCCAAGGTCGTCGCCAGCCAGCAGGTGGCCAGGCTGTGGATCCGGGGCAACCGGCTCGTTCACCAGCAGCTCGTGCTGGCCCTGGAAGGGAAGAAGAGCGCGATCACCGTCTCGAACGGTCAGGTGGTCATCGGCCTGGGGCCGATCATCGATCAGGTCAAGCACAACCTGGCCGCCAAGGGCCTCACGATCGTGACCAAGCTCCCGCCGATCAACCCCACGTTCCCGCTCTTCTCGGCCAAGTACCTGGTGCAGGCCCAGTCGCTCTACCGGCTGCTGACCACCCTGAAATGGGTGCTGCCGATTCTCGCCATCATCTTCCTGGCGGCCGGTGTCTACATTGCCCGGCGGCACCGCCGGGCCCTCATCGGAGTCGGCCTCGGCCTCGCGGCGTCCATGCTCGTGCTCGCCGCCGCGCTGGCCATCGGCAGGACCATCTACCTCAACAAACTCCCGGCCACCGTCTCCGCGCCAGCGGCTGCGGTCGCCTTCGACACCATCGTCCGCTTCATCAAGCAGGGCCTGCGGGTCCTCCTCGTCCTGGGCCTGATTGTGGCTATGGCCGGCTTCTTCACCGGGCCGTCCGTCACGGCCGTCAGGACCCGGCAGGCCTTCAAGTCCGGCTTCGCCGCGCTCCGCGGGACGGGAGAACGCGCGGGCGTCACCACCGGCCCGGTCGGCGCCTGGGTCTACCGGCACCGCGCGGCGCTGCGGATCACCGCGGTCGCCCTTGCCGCGCTGGTGTTCATCTTCTGGGGAACTCCGACCGGCCTGACCGTGCTCGTCATCGCGATCGTGCTGGTGGTGGTGCTCGGCCTGATCGAGCTGATCGGCCGGCCACCCGCCCGGGCCCGGCCAGCCGGCATGGCGCCACCCGGCTCCGGTGGCTGAGACCGGCGCCGGCGGTCCGGACCGCGATCACGATGCCGCGCTGCGGCACCGGTACCTGGTCCAGTTCGAGGAGGACACGCTCAAGGAGCGCCCGCTGTGGATACGGGTGATCGTCGAGTTCATCGGCACCTTCGTGCTGGTGACGGTGGCCGCCGGCGCCGGGGTCATCAATTACTACGCCGGTGATACGCCGGTCAGCAGGGCCGCCGCGGTGATCGCGCCGGGCGCGGCTGTCATGGCCATGATCTACGCCTGGGGTCCGCTGTCCGGGCTGCACATCAACCCGGCCGTCACCTTCGGCTTCGCCTGCCGCCAGGTGTTCCCGACCGGTTGGGTGCTGCCGTACTGGGCGGCCCAGCTGGCGGGCGCGGTAGCCGCTGCGTGGTTCTTGCAGCTGATGTTCGGGCACGTGAGCGCCGGCGGGAACTACCCGATCTCCACGCCTGGAGGCGACTGGAGGTCGCTGGTCATGGAGATCGTACTGACGACGATCCTGGTCAGCATCATCCTCAATACCGCGACCGGCAGCCGCAGCATCGGCCATAACGCCGCCATCGCGGTCGGGTCAACGGTCGCGCTGCTCGGCTTGTTCGCCAGCCCGATCAGCGGCGCCTCGATGAATCCCGCGCGCTCGCTCGGGCCGGACATCGTGGGTGCCGACTTCACCGCCTGGTGGGTGTACGTCGCCGGCCCCGTGATCGGCGCGCTCGTCGCCGTGATCATCATCACCACGCTCCGCGGGCTCCCGGATAAGTCGGAACGGGAGGCCGCCGAAGGCGGTGCGCTACCTCAGTAACGGATCGTTCCTGCCCGCAGCGCCCCGTCTCAGGGAGGTAACAGCTCAGTGAGTGTGACGGCCCGGCGCTGGCTCGCCCGCGCATCGTTCGCCCTGATGCTCGCCGCTGCGGCCCTGCTGCTCGCGGAGGCCGGGTGGCGCAGTCTCACGCTGGTGGCTTTCGCCGCGATCGGCGTGTGCGCGGTGCTGGCGGGCTTGTTCTGGTTCCTGGCCAACCGCGGCCTGATCCGCTGGCTCGCGCTGCTGCTGGTCGTTGCCGCGCCGCTGCTCATCCTGGTGGCTTTCGCGCTGGCGAGCCTGCTGTGGGTCGCCATCGTGGCGGTCGCGCTGATGCTGCTCTCGGTCGCGGCAGGAAGGTCGGCGCTAACCACGGGCGGCCACAGCGCGGCCATGCCGGCCGCCCCGGCGCCGCGGCCGCAACACCCGTTCCTGATCATGAACCCGAGGTCGGGCGGCGGGAAGGTCGCCAGGTTCGGGCTGAAGGAGAAGGCGGAGCGACTCGGAGCCGAGATCGCCCTGCTTCAGGGCCCGGGAACCGTGGACGTGGCCGCCGTGGCCCGGCAGGCGGTGGCTGATGGCGCCGACTTGCTCGGCGTCGCCGGCGGTGACGGCACCCAGGCGCTGGTAGCGGGCATCGCCGCCGAGCACGGCCTGCCCTTCCTGGTGATCAGCGCCGGGACGCGGAATCACTTTGCCCTGGACCTCGGGCTGGACCGCGACGATCCGGCGACGTGTCTCGACGCCCTCAGCGACGGCGAGGAACTGCGCGTTGACCTCGGCATCATCGGTGACCGCACGTTCGTGAACAACGCCTCGTTCGGCGCGTACGCCGAGGTGGTGCGGAGTCCGGCCTACCGGGACGACAAGCGCGGCACCACCTTGCAGATGCTGCCCGACCTGCTGAAGGGCCACCACGGCGCCCGGCTGTCGGCGCACGCCGCCGGCACTGCGATCGACGGCCCGCAGGCCCTGCTGGTCAGCAACGACCCGTATGCGATGAGCGATGTGGCCGGCCTCGGGCGGCGCCCGCGGCTGGACGCCGGCCAGCTTGGCGTCGTCGCGATCCTGGTGAACAGCGCGCCGCAGGCAGTCGAGCTCGTGCGCCGGGGGCGCGGCAAGGGCCTGACCGTCCTGGTCGCGGAGGAAGTCACCGTGGACGCGGATGCGCCGGAGATCCCTGTCGGCATCGACGGCGAGACGGTCATGATGCCCACGCCCGTCCGCTGCGCGATCCGGCCCCGCGCCTTGCGCGTCGTCGTGCCGAGGAACCGGCCGGGAGTGCCCGCCCCCCGGCACCAGCTCGAATGGCCGCGGCTCCGGCGGCTCGCCTCCTTCCGCGGCTCCTAGTTCCCGGAGATCATCTAGTTCCCGGAGCGGCGGCCCGGATCAGGCGGGCGTGCCGCGCGGGCCCGATGACCGGCTCCAGCTGCGCGACCGGGCGGCGCGCCACAGCCACGGATTCCACCAGTCTCACGATCGGCGCCTCTCCGTCGGCCACCCACATCCTCGGGCAGAATCACCGGGCCGGTCATCACCCGCCTTGAGTGATTCGGTGATCCGGCGGTAACGGCGCCGGAGGTTCACGGCGGAGGCTCATGCTCTGGCAGACCCGGAAGCCGAAGAGCGCGGTAGAGCGCGGTGAGGGCCGCCTGGCTGCCCTTCCAGTGCCCCGCGACGACAGCGGGCCCGGCGATGCGCACGGTGCTCCGCAGCGCCCAGGCCAGCACCGCTACGTTGTCCACCAGGCCGATGACCGGAACGAAGTCCGGGATGATGTTGATGGGCACGAGGTTGTAGATCAGCGCGATCCGCATGCGCCGGCGCACGGATCGAGGCAGTGTCCGGTCGCGGTACAGCGCTGCGGCCAGGCGCAGGGCGGAGGGAAAGACCCGCGCCAGGTCCGCCACCGACTGGCCGGGTGAGCGGACAAGATACAGCAGCATGCCCAGGACAGCCCAGCCGAGGCCAAGCGCGGTCCCGAAACCGATCAGGAGCTGAGAGCCGTCGATCGCTGCAGGCTGCCAGCCGGGCGCCTGCCTGGTCGTCACCCGCACCGGGCGAGAACCTCCCGGCCGGGAGCCTCGCCCGGCGAGGAGCCTCGCCCGGCCAGGTGATACTGTGCGCAGGATGCCGCCGCAGTGGATCGGGCTGGTGCTGGCATTTGTCTCAGCGCTGGTCACGAACACCGCATACGCGCTTGAGCATGACGCGGCGGCCGCGCTTCCGCCGCTGTCGCCGCGGCGGCCTTTCCGGTCGGCGGACTTCCTGCTCAGGGACCGGCGCTGGCTGAAGGCGTTCGCGGCCGAGACCGCCGGGTGGCTGATGTACGTCGCCGCGCTGCGGCTGGCTCCGCTGGCGCTGGTGCAGTCGGTCGCCGCTTCCGGGGTTGCCGTCCTCGCGTTCGCGACAGCGCGCGGGCACCCGTCCCGGCTCCCGCGGCGGGAGCGGTTCGCCGTTGTCCTGGCGCTGGCCGGGCTGATCCTGCTAGCGCTCTCGCTCACCGGTTCGGCAGCGTCGGACCAGCACCCGCCGGTCATCGGCATCATCATCTGGATGGCGGCGTGCGGCGGCGGCGCGGTGCTCCTGATCATCGTACGGACGCGGTTCGCCCGGGCCGCATCGCTCGGCATGGCGGCTGGACTGCTCTTCGCCGACGGGGACATCTCCGCGAAACTCGTCGGCTACGGCGGCCTGTGGCTGGTCGCGATTGCCACGCTGATCGTCGCCTACGGGGGAGGGACGAGCGTGCTGCAATCCGCCTACCAGCGGGGTGATGCGCTGACAGCAGCGGGAATGGCGACGATGGTCACCAACGCGATCCCCATCGCGGCCGGGTTCGTCCTGTTCGGCGAGAACCTGCCGGACGGGATCCGGGCCGTTGCCCAGATCGCGGCGTTCACCTGCCTGGTCGTGAGCGCCGTCGCGCTTGGCCAGCGAAAGTAGGCGCTGGGGCCGCGCCCCACCGGTTCGCTGGGCTGGGCAGGCCGAGCCGCCGTAGCGTCAGGGCGGTCGCGGCATTGGCGGGCCGGAAGCTGACGATGCCGGGGTAGCCGGGACCGTGCAGGTGAGCGTTCATCGGCTGAACCCGCAAGGTCAGGCCGTCGCGCCGGGTGATCGTGATGCGCGCCGATGCCAGGCCGTCCGCCGCCGCACCGTTCAGCTGGCCGGACTGCGCGAGCTTCCAGTAGCGCGAGAAGTCAGGCAGGTCGCCTGGTCCGGCGATGAGCGCGCGCGCAGGAGTCGCCCAGTGCTTGGCGAAGCTCCGCTCCGCGCGGGCCGGGGTGCTCGATGGCGTACCGTGCGGCGATCAGCAGCTGGTTGCGCTCGGTCATCGAGCGCTGCAGGCAGTCGGCGACGTGCATGATTACGTCGCGGCGGGGCGGACGGCGGACGGCGCCGCGCAGCAGCGCGCGGCAGGAGCTGTATGCGACGTCACACAGCTCGTCCCTGGTCCATCATCGCCGGGATCGCGCTGATCCCGGCCCAGGGCATACAAGCGCTGGTCTCGGCGATGGACAAGCTCCGCACGGCGGTCAACGCCGGCGCCACTGACCTGTACGACCAGGTGACCAGCGAGAGCAGCGAGTGCCCGGCCGAGCACTTCGTCATCGCCGGCTTCTCGCAGGGAGCCACGGTGCTATAGCGAGTCCGCCATCGACGGGCGTCGGGCGGCCGGGCGCCGAGCGTGCGGGACAAACGGCGGGACACCAAGTGGCAGAGCGATGGGGGCGTGACCGGCATGCTCGGCCAGCCGGGATGCACAGGTCTGAAGCCACATCAAATGCGGAAATATGATGGCACGCTTCCTGGCACCGGGGACTTCTTCATCACTTCTACACGCCATGCGCATTGCGATGTCACGTCGTCGGCCTTAGGTGTTACGAAGTGCTCATATGCGCTTTGGGGGAAGCGCAAGGCACGCACAAGAGGCCGGACGAGCAGACGTGCCGCTATTGCGGTGCATGTCGCCAGCGGCCACGGGAGTCGGGGCCGCACCTGACCGGATATGGCCAGATATCATCGGGGGGTTATATCGGGCCATACGCTCAGGTGCGGCCTGGATCTCGCAACGGTCGCCCGCCGGGGCGGCGGGCGGAAATCACTCTGCGGCGCGGGGAAGCGTGATCGTCACCTGGGTACCTGTGCCCGGCTCGCTGGTAATCAACATCGTGCCATGATGCCCGCGGACAAGCTCGTCGACGATGGCCAGGCCGATGCCGCTGCCGGCCACCTCGGCAGAGTTCTGGCCACGGAAGAACCGTTCCGATACGTGGGCCAGCTCGTCCGGCGGTATTCCGATGCCGGTGTCGCTGACCTGTAGCAGCGCCATCTTGCCGGACGGCCGGGTCTCGATCACGACCGTCCCGCCGACCGGCGTGAACTTGGCCGCATTGGTGAGCAGGTTCGTGATCACGTCATGCATCCTGAGCTGGTCGCATCTGGCGTGCACCTCGGTCAGCCGCCGCACGAGTACTATCCCGGCCCGGTCGAAGAGCTCGGTCAGGCTGTCAGCGACGGCAGTTGCCGAGGCAGTAAGGTCAGCGGGCGCGAGTGTCAGCTGGACGGCGGCTGCCTCGGCCGATGCCAGGCGCTGCAGGTCATCGACCATCCGGCTCAGCCTGAGTATTTCGTCGTGGAGCGAGTCAACCTGTCCGGCAGTCAGCTCGGTGACGCCGTCGAGCATGGCCTCGGTGCCGGCCTGCAAGACGGCGATCGGCGTCCGCAGCTCGTGGGCAATGTCGGCGACGAGGTTGCGCCGCACCTGTTCCTGCCGGCTGAGGGCGTCGGCCATCTGGTCGAAGGCGGCGGTCAGGTCACGCATGTCGCGATAGCCGCGGACCGTGCCCGCCCGGCTATCCGGCTGGCCGCTGCCCATCGCCCGCGCCGCATGAAGGACCCTGTCCACCGGGGCGGTGATCCGGGGAGCGACGACGAGCGCGGCGAGCAGCGCGAGCAGCACCCCGAAACTGCCGCCGATGATGCCCGCACTCCACCGCTGGGCGTTGAAGTGCGCGAGGACCGCTCCTGTGCCGCGGTCGTCGAACTTCATCGTGATCGACCCGACGTGCCGGCCGCCGACGATGACCGGCTCCCGGTGCTCGGGCCCGGGGGGAAAGCTGGCGAAGGCAGGTGACGACCCGACGATCGCGCCTTTCGCGTCCCGGACCCGGATCACCGCCCCCGTCCGGTCCGCGACCATGATCACCGGTACGAGCGCCCGCGACCAGCCGTTGCGTACGTAGGTGGCCGCGGCCCCTATTGCCACGGCACTCGTTTCATCGACTTCCTGGCGACTCAGAGCCTGATGTTCCGCGGCGGTTACGGTGACCGCGCTGTAGGCGCTTGCCGCCATGACCGCCATGACCGCGACGCCGACGAAGGCCAGAGTGAGCTGAAGTCCGAGCCGCCCGATCCGTTGACCTGCCACCCTTAGCCGCCCACTGTCAGGCTGGGCTCGCACCCCCGCCGCTTATGCTGCGCCTTTCGCTGGCAAAACCGCCGATCATAACAATACGTTATCGAGTCACTGCTGCTGGTAATCGGTGGCCTGGCCGCGCCGTGGCTGGCCTGGTCCCGCGTGCCCTGGCTGGCCGGTCCTGGCCGGTCCTGGCCGAGCCGGGTCGCGCCTGCCGTGGCTCGGAGTGCGCCCCGCCAGCCATACGGTTGACTGATGGACTCCGCGTTGACACCGGCGCCCGGCCGGCCTGTGACTGAGAGGACCGGCGTGGACGGCAGGCATCTACGGCTCGGCCGGCCGCTGCTGGCTGACTCCGCCCGCCGCTGGGCTGGCGCGGTGCTGGCCTGCTGTGCCGCCATCGTCGCCGTGCTCGGTGTGCTCTTCTGGCACCAGACCACGGCGGACTGGCTCGATCGCGCGGTCGACGCTCCGTTCCTGACCTGGTTCGGCGGCCATCATGGGCTCGGGCTGTGGCTTGCCTCGGCGGCCAAGCTGCTGCCGGCGGCCGTCCTGACCGCGGCGGTCGTCATCACCTGCCTGCTCACCGGACGCCTCAACGGCGCGGTGCTTGGCGTGGCGGCTATTCCGGCTGCAATAGGACTGGATGAGGGCCTGCTCAAGCCCCTGGTTCACCGCACCTATCAGGGCAGCCTGGTCTATCCGAGCGGGCACACCACAGCCATGTTCGCGTTCGCGGCGACGGTTACGGTGCTGCTTCTTGTCCCTCCGCACCCGGCCAGGTTCAGGGCACCGCGCATCCTCATCCCGGCGGCAGCCTGCATGGTGGGCGTCGTCGTCGCGATCGCCGTCATCGGCCTGGGATGGCATTACTTCACCGACACCGTCGCCGGCGCCGCTGTCGGGATCGGAACAGTCTGCGCGCTCGCGCTCATCCTGGACCTGCCAGCCGTCCGCCGGGCGCTTGCCCGGGCGACCCGAGGGCGAGCCACCGCAGACGAATCTGCCTAGCGGTTGCCTGGCGGGTCACCTACCCGGCACACCAGCCCAGGAGCGGCAGACGAAGGCGAAGGCGAAGGTCCCAGCGCCTGGGAGGGACCTTCGCCGTCGCCATCGTCTGATCGACGGGCTGGCCTCAGCTGACCGCTGCGGCTCCCGACTGACCGGGGTTATATCGTTTATGCCGTGACGAAAAGATCGAATTCTCCGTTTCGCACGCCTCCGAGAAATGCGTGCCATTCGTCCGATGTGAATCGGAGGACCGGACCTTCGGAGTCCTTGCTGTCACGAACACCGATCTCGCGACCGGACAAACTCGCCACCTCGACGCAGTTGCCGTTGGAGAAACTCAGGGAACTCTTGATCCAGTGCGAATCCGGATCTGACCTTCCCGGGCTGTCCCCGGGCGCAAGTGTTCTCACGTCCTTACCTCGCTGAATGTCGCGTGTTTATGGGCCAGATGATGCGAATACGTAGAGTATTTTAACAGCTACCTACCGTGCTCGCTGCCCGCCTGACCAATATGACTCAGCAGTTTCCAATATCAAGGCCCTAGATGTCTCCGGGTCTAGTGACGCACCGGAGAGTATTCCGAAGACCAGCCTGTGTAGATACGTCTCCCGCTCGCCTTCCACCGAGAAGGCGTTCGTCAAATGCTCGCTACTTACTACATCCTGGAAAATAGCGTCACTATCTTCCCCAAAACCGAAGATGACAAATGACTCGCCGAATACCCTGTGCTGGGCGTCGAGGGGCAGGATCTGCAACGTCACGTTGGGCCGGTCGGCCTCCCGCGCGAGCCGCCGTAGCTGCTCATACATCACCTGGTCACTGCCGATCCGGCGCTTCAGGATCGACTCATCGAGCACGACCGACAGCCGGGGCGGTGGCTCGCGCGCCAGCACCTGCTGGCGTTGCATCCGGACCCTGACCAGCCGCTCGATCATGCCTGGCGCGACCGGCTCGACCTGGTTGTAGCTGCTGATTATGTGCCGGGCGTAAGCTTCTGTTTGCAAAAGGCCGGTGATAACCTCAACGTGCCATATAGCGATCGAACTCGCCTCGTGCTCGAGGCCGATGAACTGCTGATAATCGGCGGAAAGTCCGACGGTGAGCTCTTCCCACCAGCCCTTCTGGGCCGCGTCCTCGGCCAGTGCCAGAAGCTGCGCGCGACGGGGTCCGGCGATCCCGTAATAGTCGAGCAGCCTGGCGACTTCCACCGGCTTCAGGCCCGTCCTGGCCAGCTCGTATCTGCTGATCTTAGAAGGCGACCATTTCAGCGCCGCCGCGACGGCGTCGCCGCTCTTTCCCTTGCTTTCCCTGATCTCGCGAAGCTCCGCGGCAAGCCGGCGGCGCCGTACCGCGGGGCTCCCTGGCACGGTCATAGGGCGCCCCTTTCTCCTCGGTGCCGCTCCAGCGAGTCAGCATGACAGTCCGCAGCGAGCCGTGTCGCGGCGGCCGCGTGATCCGCTCACCCAAATCTGTCACATAGATAGTGATAATGATACTTTCATGGGACCTGACACTGAAATCCGGCGCAGCCAAGATCCCGCGCGCGCGCCTGCGATGACGCCCGGCAGGAGGAGGCGCAGGTGGAGGTAAGCGCGCGCCATCAGTGACGGCCGGCGCCAAGCGGCGGCGCGCTATTCGAGGGGCCGCGCGCTGCCAGACGGCGATAGTGGGCCGCGCGGCG
>DATKQH010000283.1:0-7161 GCA_035532775.1 Streptosporangiaceae bacterium | reverse complement strand
GCCGGTCCGGCGGCCGCGAAAACGCTGGCACCGGGACCCGCTGGCCTGCCCGAAGGCCGGAAAGGCCCGGCAGGCGGCCATGCCCGGCGCGGCGCGGTCCTGACGCAGCCGGCGTATCAGCGCTGTTCAGCGGCGTCCTAGACCTGCACCAGCACCGCGCCCACCACTCTCCCGCCCGGCGGCGCGCTGTTGCACTACCCCCGCCCCGCCGGGTCGTGATCATCCGCGGAGTGTAAGTGCCCGCGAAGCTCTTCAGGATGACCGGGTAGCGCCGGTCGAGCTCCGCCTCCATCAGGGGCACGACGTCGACGCCGTTGACCCGCAGGTCCTTGATGTCACCGCTCATATCCACGTTCACCACGAACGCGCTCAGGGCCTGGACTCGTGGCCGGGCACAGCCCGCGGGCGAGTCAGGCGACCGCCGCATCAGTGACCGCGTTCACGCTTCGGCAAGGACCCGATCGGCCAGGAACTCTTCCCAGGTCCGGTGACCCACCGCCCGGTCAGGAGCGAGATTCACGCCAGCCCGGAACGCGCGGGCAGCCGTTCCAGGAAGCCGGACCGGCACCATCGGCCGGTGCTTACCCCGGGCCTGCAGGTAGCTGCGGAGCAGGTCGCTCGCCCGGTACACCCGCGGGCCGGCCAGGTCGGGCACCAGCCCGGCCGGAGCGCCGAGCGCCAGATCCACGAGCCGGGCGGCCACCTCGCCGGCATCGACCGGCTGGAACCGGAAGCCGGCCGGGACCGGGATCAGCGGCAGGTTCGCCATCTGCTGCGCCACCATCAGGATCAGGTCATGGAACTGGCTGGCTCGCAGCGTCGTCCACGGCAGGCCAGAGTCGGCCACGACCCGCTCCGCGGCCAGCTTGGTCCCGAAGTAGCCGAACATGGTGCGGTCGACGCCGCTGACGAGCGGTACCCGGTCCGCCCCGATCACCGAGATGTAGACCAGGTGCTGCACGGCAGACCCCGATGCGGCCCGCACCAGGTTCCTGGTTGCCTCGTCGTCGCCCTTGCTGCTGCCCGCGCAGTGCACGATGATCGCGGCGCCGTCGACCGCGGCCTGGATGCCCTCGCCGGTGAGCAGGTCACCGGTCACGTACTCGACGCCGTCCGCGGCGTCATGGGCGCGCCGGCTGAGCACCCGCACGTCGCAGCCTGCGTCCCGCAGGCGCGGAACGACCTGGCGCCCGAGCGTGCCCGTACCGCCAGTGACCAGGATGCGTGCTGTCATGACTCCTCCTAACCAGTCGGTCCCCGGCTGCCATACCTGCGCATGTCACGTCCGCGGGATGCCGGGTGTCAGTGTGGTGACACCCGGCGGCGAGAGAATGTGACAGATGGCCGACAGCGACTGGCTGGCAGCTGAGTTCGAGGTGCACCGCGATCACCTGCGGGCGGTGGCCTACCGGCTGCTCGGCTCAATGACCGACGCCGACGACGCCGTCCAGGACACCTGGCTGCGGCTGACTGGCGCGGATGCCAGCGAGGTGGAGAATCTCGGCGGCTGGCTGACGACAGTCGTCGCGCGGGTGTCCCTCAATATGCTCCGGTCCCGCCGGTACCGGCAAGAGCAACCGGTCGGTGATTCCTGGCCAGGTGCGGCCGAGGCGGCCGGGGCGGGCGCGGTAGCCGGGACCGGCGGGACCGCCGTCGGCCGGGCCCGCGATCCGGAGGAGGAGGTCGTGCTCGCGGACTCGGTCGGCCTGGCCCTGCTGGTGGTGCTCGGCACGCTCACGCCAGCTGAGCGGCTCGCGTTCGTACTGCACGACACGTTCGCCATGCCGTTCACCGAGGTGGCAGCCGTGCTCGGGCGCTCGACCGAAGCGACGCGGCAGCTCGCCAGCCGGGCGCGGCGCCGGGTCCGCGGTGCGCCAAGCCCGGATCGCGCTGCTGACCTCGCCCGGCAGCGCGAGGTGACCACCGCGTTCCTCACCGCGGCCCGCGGCGGCGACCTGTCGGCCCTCGTCGCGCTGCTGGACTCCGACGTCACGCTGACAGCCGATGCCGCCGCCGCTCCGTCCGGAAAGCCAACGCAGCTCCGGGGCTCGGAGATGGTCTCCCTGGGCGCACGTGCGGCCTCCGCCCGGGCCGGGCAGTCCCAGCTGGCGCTGGTGGACGGAGTAGTGGGCATCGTCTTCGCGCCCGCCGGCCGGCTGCAGGTGGTGCTGGTCCTGACCGTCAGCGCCGCGCGCCGGATCACCGCCATCGACGTGATCGCCGATCCGGACCGGCTGCGACGACTGCGGCTGGCCATGCTGCCAAGCTAGACGCTTACTAAAGTACTCGCTTGACTATCTGCTGACGGGCGACAATACTCACGTGCATGCTTGACCAAGTGGCCGATCTGGATCGGGTGTTCCAGGCGCTCGCCGACCCTGGGCGCCGGCTGATGGTGGAGCGGCTAAGCCAGGGACCGGCTTCGGTGAGCGAGCTCGGCAGGCCGCTGGCCATGTCCCTGGCCGGCGTGGTCCAGCACGTCCAAGTGCTGGAAGCCAGTGGCCTGATCCTGTCGCAGAAGGTCGGCAGGACCCGCACGTGCAGCATCAATCCGGCTGCGCTTCAGTCGGCCGAGTCCTGGATCTCCGCACGACGTGCCCTCTGCGGACGGCACCTTGACCGGCTCGGCGATTACCTGGCCGACACCGCCGACTCGCCGGGAACCCATCCCGCGGGACCACGTTCCGAGCAGTAATCAGAGACCCAAGCAGATGCACACTGGCCATAGGAGGACCGATGACCGGGCGTTCACGCTTCGGCCACAAGTGGCAGGGCACTCTACCGCTACGACGCCCTCTGGACCACGCTTGCGCTGCTGGTCATGACGCCGCAGCTAGTCGCGCACCGGGACGCGCATCGATTGCTGCACGAACTGGACCGTGGGCGAGCTGTCATCCTCGGCGGCGTAGAGAACATGGCCGGCCAGATCTGCCCGAGCTGCGGTGAGACCACGCCCCTTTTCACGCCGGCCCCGCTGGAGGAGACGATCTGGACCCGGATTCCGAAGCTGGCCAGCGCCGTCATCGCCTCGTAGGAGACGCGCCCCATGACCACGAGCTGCGGCTGGTCCAGAGTGTCGCGCACCCACGTGTCGAGTTCGGGCCCGCCGTAGCCGAAGAAGGGCCCGGCGTTCACGCCACCGGCGAAACCGTCCAGCGTCACGAAGAGGTCCGAGATCAGTTCTGCCATCGAAAACCCTTCCAGTTCAGGGAAACGAGCGTTGCCAGCGCCATGTCAGCGGGCAGCGTTACCCGGCTGGTACCCGGTCATGCGGCCACCATCCGGCCCTGTCCTGCACATAAGGTTGCTCCGTGATCTTCCGTGACGCGGTCCGCGCCGATCTCCCGGCGCTTGGCGGGCTGCTCGCCGACGATGTGCTCGGCAAGGCCCGCGACTTCGCGGTAGTCGACGACGCTTACGAGCGGGCGTTCGCCGCGATCGACGCCGACCCGCGCAACTTCCTGATCGTGGCGGACGACGATGGCGAGGTCGTCGGATGCCTGCAGATCACCTACATTCCCGGCCTCGGGCGGCACGGCGCCGAACGATCCCAGATCGAGGCGGTCCGGGTCCGGTCTGACCGGCGCGGCCAGGGCATCGGCGCGGAGCTGACCAGGTGGGCTATCCAGGAGGCCAGGTCGCGCGGGTGCGCGCTGGTGCAGCTCACCTCTGACAAGTCGCGGGCCGACGCGCATCGTTTCTACGCCAGGCTCGGCTTCGCGGCCAGCCACGAGGGGTTCAAGCTGGTCTTGTGACAGCCGGAATCGCCGGCTGACGGGCCGCCTGGGCGCAGCGGCGGCCAGGCGCAGCGGACCTGACCGCCCGTTACTCCGGCGCGTGACAGACGGCCTCGATGTTGTTGCCGTCCGGGTCGCGGACGAAGGCGCCGTAGTACCCGGCGTGGTACTCCGGCCACAGGCGCGGCCCGTGCAGGACCTCAGCTCCGGCCGCGACCGCCGCGGCGAAGAAGGCGTCGACGGCGGAACGGCTGGACGCGGTGAACGCGATGTGCGACTCCCTGAATCCGTCGCCTGTGGACCTCGGCCCGATCCAGAACTCGGGCTTGGACGCGACGCCGAAGCCGACGATCGCGCCGAGGTCCATGACCCTGCTGCCGCCGAGCGGTGCCAGCACGGCGTCGTAGAAGGCTGCGCTCCCAGCCGGGTCCGCGCACTGAACAGAAATGTGATCGATCACCCGGCCATCCTCGCCTGCCCGTCGCGTCAGGCGAAGCATCGACACCGGCGATTCCATCAGTCGGCATCCGATCGACTGGTTGACGATATATCGTACACCGAGCTATAGTTCGGACAAGACGAGCCCACCCGAGACCGTCCGGCCGACCCCCGGCGGCCTGCCGGCCGGTAGCGACCTGGCGGCGCGCCGCCGCCAGCGCGGCCGCCGGGCGATATCCGCGCTGGTGACCGCGGGCCTGCTGCTCCTGCTCGTTGGCGTGCTCGTCTACCTGGTTGTACTGGCGCAGCCGTTCGCTGACGCATCCGGCGGCTGCGGCGGTGCCTGAGCTGCCCGCCGGGCGCGCTGGGCCCGGCGGGCAGGGAAGGAGATAACCGGGACCAGACCGGCTACCCTGAGATCAGCTAACAACCAGGCCGGGTGTTGACCGGCCGCGATACGGGGCAGCCGGGGACGATGTATATTGCCGTGACCGTCATCGCGGCAATGCTGCTCGGAACCAGCTTCGTTCTGCAGCAGCATTCCGCAGCGAAGCTGCCGGCCAGCTACCTCCACGTCCGGCTCATCGCCCAGCTGCTCCGGCAGCGGATCTGGCTACTGGGAATCGTGATCATGGTGGTCGGCGAGGGGCTTTCCGCCTGGTCGCTGGGCCATCTGAGCCTGACGGTCAGTGAGCCGCTGCTCACGACAAGCCTCATCTTCGCCCTGCTGTTCGCCGCCCCCATATCCGGCGAAATCCCGCGTAAGGCCGAGCTGGTCGGTGCCGTCCTGCTGTGCGCCGGCGTGGCGGCGCTCTCCGCGAGCCGGTCAGTACGCGCCCTGTCCGAGTCCTTCGGGTCCTTCTCGCACTGGCCGGCCGCCGCGATCATCGCGGCGGCCGCCGCGGTTCTCGTCATCGCGGGCCGGAACGGTCCGGCGAACCTGCGGGCAACGCTGACCGGCGCCGGCAGCGGGCTGCTGCTGGGAATCGCCGACGCGCTGACCCGCCGCAGCGTCGAGATCATCGACGGCCACGGGCTCGGCGCCCTGCTGATGACCTGGCCGGGGTACGCCGTGATCGGCACGGCCGCTATCGGCCTGTGGCTGATGGAGAGCGCGTTCAGCGCGGGACCGCTGCACGCCTCCCTGCCGGCCATCACGGGGGCGGAGCCGCTGGCCGGCATGACCCTGGGGGTCCTCGTGTTCGGGGACATCGTGCACATCACGCCATGGCTGCTCGCACTTCAGGCGGCGGGCCTCGCCACGATGATCAGTGGAGTAGTCCTGGTCGCGAGGGCGCCGGTGTTCGGCAAGCTTCGCCTGCACCAGGCCGCGGCGGCCGTCAGCACAAGCGTTCACAAGGTGAAGGTTCCCGAGGCTCCGAGACTGACGGTCCCGGAGATCAAGCTGCCCGAGATCACGCTGCCCGAAGTGACGCTGCCCGATATCACGCTGCCCGAGATCCGGATGCCGAAGTCGACGCTCCGGGCGATCCAGAAGCTGGGGCTTCCGCTGCTGCGATTCCTCAGGCTGAGAGTCCGGAAGGTTCCGCCACCCCCGGCAGCCCCGTAGTAACTCGGCGACCGTAGTACTAGTTGCCGATAGATCGGTATCCGAGCTATCGTCGCGGGCATGACTGCGGCGCGTGCCTGGCCCTGGGCCACGATCCTGCTCACTGCCGGCGCCCTGGCCAGCGCGGTCGCCCTCGCTCCGCCACCCGGCGCCCCGCCGGTCCGCGCGCTGTCCTGGCTGCTGTTCACCGGGTCGTCGGTCCATGTCGCCTCGACCGGATGGCTGTTCACCGTCCCGGCCGTGCGCGCGTACGCCAGGGAACACGCTGTCAGGTGCCTGTGGATCCCGGTCAGCCTGGTCGTCATCGCCGCGATCGCCGCGGCGGCCATTCGCCCGGCCGCGTTCGGCTGGCTGCTGCTGCCGTATTTCGGCTGGCAGCTCTTCCATTATCAGAAGCAGAACATCGCCGGTTCCGCCTACCGATCGATCGTCAGCCGATATAGGGTGCCCGTCATGAACTCCTCCGACCGGCCCGCCAAGCCGTCGCCAGCCGACGAGGCCGGCGCACTCGAGACCCTGGGCAGATCGTCGGGTCCGGCCAGCCTGATCCTGTCCAGCCTGGCCGACGGAGCCAAGCACGGATACGCGCTCACCAAGGACATCGAGTCCTTCGCCGGAGTACGGCTCGCGCCCGGCACGCTCTACGAGGCGCTGAGCCGGCTGGAGGCGCACGGCATGATCGAGGCGGTCGAGAGCAATGACCGGCGCAGGCCCTACCGGCTCACCGCGACCGGCGCGACCGCGCTGAGCACCTACCTGCAGGCCCAGCGGAAGGTGGCGGAGGTCGGTCTACGCCGCCTGGCCGGCAGCTGGGCGCTGACATGACGACGGCTATCCCGTCAGCGCCAGGCAACCCGGCCGCGAAAGGCGCCCTGGCCGGCGGCGCAGCCGACCGCAACGGCACGGCGGAAACGGCGCGGGTCAGGCGGCTGCTGCTGTGGTATCCGCGCGACTGGCGCGACCGCTATGGCGACGAATTCGCCGAGCTGCTGATCGCTGAGCAGGCCGAGCAGGGACCGTCCAGGCGGCGCACGGTCAACGTGGCCGCGACCGGCCTGCGCGCCAGGCTCGCCGGAGTCGGCCTGGCCGGCCACCCGCTGGACCCCGCGGCCGCGGCTCGCGCGGGCCTCGCGACGTTCGCGTCCTGCGCTGCCGTGTCCGGCCTGGCCGGCGCGGTGATGTGGGCTCAGCTGGCGATCGGCCTGCAATGGGCGGTCCCCGATGACCACCGGATAACGCAGGCGATGGACATCATGTCCGGTGCCCTCCTCGTCTTGGCGGTGCTGACCGTACTCGCCGCCGTCCCGGTGGCCTGGGCCGCCATAGCCGCCATTGGCCGCGGCGCGGGACGCCAGCTCCGCCGGCCAGCGGCGCTCGCCGGCGCTGGCGCGCTGGTGCTGATCATCGGCGGACGGC
>DATKQH010000282.1:0-10440 GCA_035532775.1 Streptosporangiaceae bacterium | reverse complement strand
TGAACTCGTTGAGGAACTTGACGGCGGCAGCGAATGCGGCGCCACCGGCGATGATGGCGAGCGGCCCGCTGACCGTCGCCAGGTACGTTAGCGCGCAAGAGATGAGCGCGATGGTCGCGGCGATGTTCATAATCAGCGCCGCCCGGGCTGAAATCATGTCATTCTCCTCACGATGACGTGCAGGCGCGGCCCGACGGCCGTCTCCGCACCTGCGGCTATTCCAGCTGGTCTTTTTATTAATTCTCAGAGAACTGGCCGGACAGTGCCAGGATAAATCGCACAAGATTGCACCGCAAATTGCTCAATGAATCCCCGGAAACCTTTCAGAAAGCGCCGAAGAATTTCTTGGTAGAAGACACGGAGTGCTAACGGAATTCATGAATCCGCTTCCGCCGCTAGCAAGATCGCTAGAGCGGCGGAGCCATTCTCCGCGCGCGAGGCAGTGGGTGCATCCGGGACGCTCAGCGATACTGCTCCTCGACCCCGCTGCCGCGATCGTCGCCGCTCTCCGGTCGTCAGCCCCGGCTGCCAGTAGGCATGTTGGCAGCCATGATGAAATGAGCTATATTCATACACTCGTCCGCTAATCGACCGAACTGCGGTGGCCGCATCCATTGCCGCTGCGGGCGAGGGGGGAAACTTGACCGACCGTGACATCGTCGTACGGCTACACGACAAGCTGCGCAGGCATACCGGAGTCGATCTCAGACTGGATTTATGGGACGGCACCCGCATCGGGCCTGCGGACGCTCCCTGCTCCATATCCCTGACTTATCCATGGTCGGCGCGGGCGGTATTGCGCAAGCACATCACCCTGGCCCTCGGCGAGTCCTACGTCGAAGGCGCGATCGACTTCAAGGGCGATGTCATCGCGATCATGCAGCAGCTGTCCGCCATCGCGGCGCCCCGTTTCTCCCGGCTGGACCAGCTCGCCGTCCTGGCGATGCGTCAGCGCCTCTCGCGACCGCCGCGCCGCCCGCACCGCCGGCGCGCCCGGCTGACGGGCCGGATGCACTCTCCGGCGCGCGACCGCGCGGCCATTGCCTTTCACTACGACCTTCCGCAGGAGTTCTACGAGCAGTTCCTCGACAGGAACCTGGTATATTCGTGCGCTTATTTCGCCGCCGCCGACGAAGACCTGGACAGCGCGCAGACCCGGAAACTGGACCTGATCTGCCGCAAGCTGCGCCTCCGCCCGGGCCTGCGGTTCCTCGATGTCGGCTGCGGGTGGGGCTCTCTTCTGATGCACGCCGCCCGACTGTACGGCGTCACCGGCGTCGGCGTCACGCTCTCCGAGACCCAATTTGAGGCCGGCCGGAAACTGGTGGAACAATCCGGCCTGTCGGACCGTATTGATATACGCCTGCAGGATTACCGCGATCTGCAGGGAACCTTTGACGCCATCTCGTCGGTCGGCATGCTGGAGCACGTCGGTCCGGCCCACATCCACTCCTATGTCGCGCAGCTGCGCAGGCTCCTCGCCGAGGACGGGCTACTGCTGAATCACGGCATTGTCTTCAGCAACGCCGCGCGAGTACGCGACGGCACCGAGCCGACGTTCCTCACCAGGTATGTGTTCCCCGACGGGGGGATAGCAGCCGCGTGGCGGCTGGCCGAAGCGTGCGAGAAGAGCGGCCTGACGCTGATCGATCTCGAGCAGCTCGGGCCTCACTACGCCCTCACGCTCCGGAACTGGCTGGCGAACCTGGAAGAACATCACCACCAGGTCCTAGCCTGCGCCTCCGAGGAGGACTACCGCATCTGGCGGACCTACATGGCCATGGCGGCCTCCGGCTTTGAGTCGGAGGAGCTGGGAGTGGTGCAGATACTGGCGGCGGCGCCCGGCGCGGCGCGGCGCGTCCTGCCGCTGGGCCAGGCCTGGATGAACCCAGCTCCGGCTACCGGGCCGTGACAGGCCTACGGCGGAACGCCGACGGGCACCGACGGCGGCCGCGGCTCAGGCGCGCTGCTCGCGCATGACCTCCCGCCAGATGCCGTGGAGGTAATCGAAGGCCTGCCGGTAGGAGCGGGCCACGGTCATCTCGACGTACGGCGCATCATGCTGCCGGCAGCATTCGCGGACCAGCGGGCTGCCTTTTTGAGCGATGGCCGCGGCATGCTGGGAAACAGGTGATGCTCAGTCTGGTAGTTCAGGCCGCCGAGCATAGTGTCGACGATCAGTCCGTGCCGGACGTTCCGGGAAGCAGTGACCTGCCTGGTGAAGAAGTTAGCCGGCACCGCTCCGCTGGTCCGGGGCATGCCCTTGTGATTCGGGGCGAATAGCACGCCGAAGTAGGCTCCCATGACCCCTTGATGGACGAGCACGAATCCGATGGCCCGCCACGGGCTCAGCACCGCGAAGACCACCCGAGGTACAGGGACAAGTTCGCGAGCAGGACGGCAAGCTCGGCGCGCCTGTGCCAGGAGCGGCCGGGGAGCACGGACCGGATGCTGGCGATCCGCATGGCGAAAGACTGGAAGGGGAAGGGCCAGTGCCACGATGGGCGCCTGGTACCGGCATACGGTCAGGGCGAAGCCCCGGCGACCCGCGGCCGCGGCCGGGTAAAAAGCGATGGCCTTGCTGCCAATGTCCAGATCGAGGCCCTCATGATTCGGGTAGGCATGATGTCTGCGGTGCTTGTCGACCCACCAGCCGAAGCTGAAGCCGATGATCAGGTTCGTGCACAGGGCGCCCAGGAGGTAGTTCGGCCTGCGCGAGCGGGCGACCTGGTGATGGCCGGCGTCGTGGCCGACGATTCCGAACTGGGTAAACACGGCTCCCAGGGCTGCCGCGATCAGCAGCTGCCACCAGGTGTCGCCGAGCCTGGCGAACGCCGCTAGGCAGGTCAGCAGAAGGGCAGTATTCACGGCCAGCAGCCGCGCATAATAGGCCCGGCGGGGCCTGAGCAACCCGGCCTCCCGCACGGAGCCGAGCAATTCGGAATACAGGATCGGCTCTTTTAGTTCCGGTCGTCCTGACGACGTCATGATGTTCTCGCCGCTCACTAAGAAGCCGCAGATTATTAACACGCTGTCTTGATCTCTGGCAGGGCGATGACGCCCTCAGCGGTGACCAGGCCCGGGAGATCGTCCGGGCTGGCGAGCTGGTGCGGGCCAGGCTGGATGGCGTGCCCGGCCTGGTCCAGGAGCTGGCGGATGTCGCGGATGCGCTTGCTGATCGTCTCGGGCCGGACGCTGAACAAGGCGGCGATAGCGACCTGCGGCAGGGCGAGGCGCTGGTGGAGGACGGTGGCCAGGAGCCGGTCGGCCAGGGTGAGGACGGGGCGGCGGCCGGTGCCGGGGGCGGCCAGCCGGGGGCGGTGGCCGCGGCGCTTGTCCAGGCTCGTTTCCCGCTGCTGGTCATGCAGGGTCATCAGCGCGGCGATCAGGGCATCCCACTGCGGGGCTGGCAGGCCGGTCAGAGCTGGATGGCAGAGCCAGGCCAGGTCGGGGCTGGGCCGGTCGAACGGATCGGGAGCACCGCTGGCCTGGTCATAATCCTCGGGACGAAGGGTGTAGTTCCAGTCGCCGTGCCAGTCGTGGCGGGTCAGGGGTAAGGCGTCCATCTGCCGGTCGCTGACCTTGACCCCGGTGGCGTAGGCGCTAGTGTCGAGTTCCGCGTGCACGCGCAGCCCGGTGCGGGTGGTGGTAGCGGCGATGGTCCGCACGATGACTTCGTGGCTGGTCAGCGGCCGTCCCCGCCAGTTCATCGTGATGTGGGAGAACAGCCGGTGCTCGACCTTGTTCCACTTGGAGGTGCCCGGCGGGAAGTGGCAGCAGGTGATCTCCAGCCTGGTCTCCACGGCCAGGGCGGCCAGCTCTGCCTTCCACGTGCGGGTGCGGTAGCCGTTGGAACCGCCTGCGTCCGCGGTGATCAGCAGCCGCCGGGCCTGCGGGTACTCGCCGCTGCCGGCCGCCTTCCACCAGCGGCGGATCGACCCGACGGCGAACGCGGCGGTGTCATGGTCGGTGCCCACGGACACCCAGCCGGCGTTCGCGGTGAGGTCATAGACGCCGTACGGCACCGCCTTGCCTACGCTGTCCCCGGGGAAGTCGTGGGTGCGGGTCGCAGCCGGCTCGCCCTCGGGCCGCCATTCCCGGCCCGCGTTCTTGAACTCACCGACCAGTTCTTTCTTCCTGGTGTCCACGCTGACCACCGGATCCGCGGTGCCCTGATGGGCCTTGACCTGCTCGCTGATGTACCGGAACTGCGCATCCCGGTCCGGGTGCCGCTGGCCCTCGATCGTCCTGGCGTTGCCCTGCAGGCTGAACCCCTCCTCGCGGAGCAGGTCACCCACGGTGTCGGCACCGACCCGATGGCCCTGGCGGGTCAGTTCGCCCGCCAGGTTGCGGGTCGACTTCGTGGTCCACCGCAGCGGCGACATCGGATCACCCCGCTCCTCCGGCTCGACCAGGGCCAGCAGCGCCGCGCGCAGCCCCGGATCCAGATCGGCCGCCCGCTTGCGCCCGCCGCCCGGCCGGCGGGCCCGGCCCAGCGGCTCGCAGCCCGAGTCCAGCTCATCGACTCCGAGCGACACCGTGGCCTCGCGGACCCCGGCGGCCCGGGCCACCGCCCGGATCCCGCCGCGTCCCAGCGCACGGGCCTCGGCCCCCATCAGCAGCCGCCGCTGCCGCTCATCCAGATGCGGGAAGATCGCCTGGAACTTCGCCGCCAGCATCTGCCCGGTTTCCCCCACAGCGCTCATACCACACCAATGTGCCAGATCCTGGGAAACTACGGATTATTTTCTGCAAGCCCTAAGAGACCCTCCGCCGCGTGCATTCGCCGCGTCCAGCGGGGCGATTTTCCACGTCGCGGCTTCCATCTTACGTAGGCGGCCAGCCTCGCGGCCCGGCCGCTGTCGCGGCCGGCCGACTTCAGGGATATGACCTGGCCGGCTCAGTCGAATCTGTCTGCGGGTCTAGCAGTCGGCCGCCGCGGGCCTAGTGAGATCTCTAGGCTCGGCGGGGCGATCCCTCCTTGTCACCAGGCCGATGGAAGCCCGATACTGGCCAGCGTGGCTGCACAAGCTGAGATCGACAGCATCACAGAAACGGTCGGCGCTGGCCGGAATTCCGACCTCACCGATGAGGCACTGGTCGAGACGCTCAGGCGCCGGACCAAGCGCCTCGCTATCGCGCCCTGGCTCTGGCACATCGGGCTCCTAGAGTTCTCCAGGTACGCCCACAAGTCGAACGGCCAGGAGGCAGCACGGATTTTCAACCTGCTGCGAGTCCGGGACGTGGCCCTCGTGCTCGCGGCCTACACCCTCGTGCCGTCTGAGTTTCTGGGCGTGATCGGGTTCATCACCGATGCCCTGGCTATCGACCGGCTCGCTCAGTACATCCCGCCGGAGGATATCGCGAAGGACCGCTCCATCGGCGGTTTTCCTATCGCCGTCGGCTGGGCTATCGAGTTCAACTCGCCTCAGGCCCGCGGCCCGCTGGCGGGCCTCATCCCGAGCCTTTTTCACGCCTCGTTCGCCGTGAAGCATAAGGTCGCCCCGGCCATTGCCGGGCGGAGCATCGCCCGTGAGGCCATTTCCGGAGGCGCCTTAATCTACGTGTTCTCCGAGCTATCGCACAGCTTGCGCACGGTCATACGCCAGGAGCTCCTCGCCATCCAGGGCGCCCGCAGAAGCTCGGAGATCGCGGGGGAGCGCCGGTCCAAGGCGCGCCTGTGGCTGGTGGAAACCCACACGCGCCTGAATGCCCTGGCCGCCGCGCGGTGGGCTGCCGACAAGGTGCGAGACGAGCCGGGACCCGCGCAGTTCATTGAGCTGACGGCAGCCGAGGAGAACCGGTTGCGCGAGATGTTTGAGCGCCGCACCATACCGCTGAGCCGGGTAGCGGATCGCATCATGATGCTGCGCGAGGTCCGCGAGCTCCCCACCAGCATCTCCGCAGATGACATCGACGGGCTGGCCCTCCACGAGGATGCCGACGCCGTCATCGAATGGCTGATCGAGGCCGTATGCCCATTCACCACCGGGCACCTGTCGATCGAGATCCGCGCGTCGGGCGCAGAAGTGCACATCAGGATGGAAGCCGATCGTTTCCCCAGTGAGATCATGCTTCCCTTCAGGGTGTCGAACATTCGCGGCCGACAGCGCATCGAGGGCACGCTTACTCTTGGGTGACGGGACACGGAAATGAACTGGATGCGCCAGCCTAGACGGCGTGCCCCCGCGGGCAAGGCTAACTCATGGAGGATCGCCGATTCCTACACTGCGGCTGTCGAGGTGCCATTCCGCGGCATAGTAGCCGAAACCCTGACGTGGAGCCTTCCATGCCTCCTCTATCCGAGGCGGCCGGGGCATCCGCGCGGACGCCTTCTGGCGTTCGCCGCGCTCAACACCCTCAGCCTCGCGGCGGCGAACCATGCCGTCTCCCGCGATCCGGAGATTCTTCAGGACACCCGCTGGCTGATATCCCAGAGCGTCTTCACCTGGCTTCGCTATATTGCCTATACTGCCGTCATACCCAGGCAGACTTACTGGCGCGGGTCTCTCGACAATATGGCCTTCTTCTCCCAGGTCTGGTGGCCGATCACCCTCTGGGGTGCCGCGCGCGGGCCTAGATGGGCCGCAGCAGCCGGCCCGGTTCACGGGTACCTGTTTTACGTCACCTCCGCCTGGGCTAACGGCGAGCCTCTTATCCCGCCCCCCGACGTGCGCCGCAACATCGTGAACTACTGCAATACCGCAATACGCTCAGGGCTGGTCTTCGCCATCATCATCCGCACGATGCACCGTGCCTCGGTCGAGGCGGAGGCCGAGCGCGAGGCCATCTCCCGGCGGCTGGCGGCCCAGGAGGAAGAACGGTCGATCCGCAGACAGGAGTTGCTGGTCCGGGAAGACGTCGCGGTGTCCCTCCTGCGCGTCCAGAGCCTCGGGCGCCAGCTGCTCTCCGGAGGCCTCGCCGACACGATCGCGGCGCATATCGATGATGCGCTGAGCAAGCCCTGGAACAACGGCACGCCGCCGGTGGGCACGAGCATTGATATCATCCGCTTTGTCGCGGCTGACTGCCTGCTTACCGTAGAACTCAGGGGGAACAGCCCGGTTCTCGATGTTCAGTCGACCGGCGTTCTTGAGGCGATCACGTATACCGCGTTCGACAATATCCGGCTGTACGCCTCGCCCTGCCGCGTGACGGCGTCCGTCACCCACGAGCACGGTCGGCTGACTATGCGCATCGCTGACGATGGCGCTGGCCTGATCGATCTCAGCCTGGCCTTCCAGCCGCACCATGGCCTGACGAGGGCGCGCGAGTATGTCAAGGATCTCGGCGGCGATCTGCACGTCTCGGCTAATGTCCCCCGGGGCCTCGCAGTGGAAGCATGGTGGCCATATGAGCCCAGCTGACTCAGCTCACCCGGCGACAGAGGTGACCTCAGGGAAAATACGCGTGCTCCTCATCGAGGACAAGAGTTGGTTCCGCTCGTATGTCGTGCCCAGCCTCAACGACAACGGCTTCGAGGTCGTGGCAGAGGCGGCATCCAGGGACACGGCCGAGGAGTGCATCGTCAGCCTGACCTACGATCTCGCTCTAGTCGATATCGAGCTGGATGACATGGACACGACCGGCCTGTCGCTGATCCCCCTGATTCGCCAGGCGAACCCGCATGCCCGGATCGCGGTGTTCTCCGGCTACCTGGACCCGCAGAGTGACCTGGTGCGGCGCGTGCGCTCGCAGGAACTGTCCGTGGACGGCATACTCCGCAAGTCCATGGACGTCGACCAAGTGCGCCAGGCGCTGAAGGCCATCGTCGAGAACCCGGGCATCGTCTGGATCGACCCGACCCTGCGACGCGCCTCGCCCAGCAAGGCGGTCCAGAAGATGACGGCCCAGGAATTGGCATTCCTCCGGGACTACGCCCGGAGGCCGCTGGAGCGGAAGATATGGGTCGTGGTCAGCGGTCGCAGCCCGCGGGACTTCGATAACCGAATGGCCTCGATCAAGCGGAAGATACTTGATTTTGACCTCTTCCCCGGAGGGGACGCGCGCACCGAGCTGTCCAACCTGGAGGTGTACGAATGGGCCAGGAAGCGAGGGCTGCACTTCGAGTAACGCATCACCCACGAAAGGACGACGACACGATGACCGGGGCAGACGACCTCTTGACCATGGCGCGCAGCGACTCCCGGAATCGGTCGCTGGTCCTGCTGTTGCCCGGCATAACGGCCAACAGACAGCAGTGGAGCGCGGTCATCAGCCGGCTCGCCGACGTGCCGGCGGATATCGCCCACGGGGCCCCAATCCTGCCGAGCCCGGCGATGGCCGCCAGGGTCCCGACCGTGACCCAGGTCATCGAAGCGCTGGCCGGGGAGCTGCGCCGGAGAGCCTATGACCACGTCGTGATCGTGTCTCATTCCGTCGGCTCGTTCGTGGCCCTGGGAATCGCGCACGTGCTGCCCGACGGCGTAGATCACCTCATCCTGATTAATGGCGGGCTCACGAGCGTGGCGAGGTTCCTGGACCGGCCCGTTCACGAGATCCTCACCCGGCCGGTCGCCTGCCTGACCTTCGTGCGCCTGTTTGCTCTGGTGGCGCTCCCAGCGCCAGAGAGACTGCGGCGGGCGGCGGTGAATCACCGCTGGTTCAGCCAGGCGGTCCTGGGCACCTACGTGTCAGACTCGGCCATCGCGACCCAGGAGAAGCGCTCGGCGCTGCTGGATGGCGCAGGCCGCCCGGAAGTCGTGCCGTCGCTGTGGAAGAACCGGCATCACTGGCGGGAGTTCATCAGCTACGCGGACGACATCAGGACCGACGCGCTGTTCGTCGTGGGGAGCAAGGACCCCATGAGCACCGAGCAGGACACCAGGGCCATGGCGGCGCTGCTGCCCAGCGCCAGCGTACGGCTGCTACGGGGGATCGGGCACGCGGCTCCCCTGGAAGCCGCCGAAGTGATAGCCGGGCTCGTGCGGAAGGCGGTGGGCGCGCCGGAGAGCCGGCTCGGCGACTAGCATGCGGCACCCGGCTCTACTCTGGCAGCTTCGCCATCGTTTGCCGCAGTCCATCAGGATGGGCTCCTGCCCGCCACTTGCCTCACCAAACGCGATTTACCGCTGTCGGGAACAGCCCGCTTGAAGGTTAAGGAGAGTCTAGGAGGGGCCGGGGTCGGATTGACACACCCGCGTCACGTTGCCGAGGAGCAAACCCAGACGCCTAAGTGTTCTCATGCGATGGAGTTCTGGGAATATCAGTATCGGGAGGTACATGCACATGAGTGATTCGCGAGCTTCGCTAGATCGCGATGTTTTAACGGTGAATCGCGGTCAACTAAAGCTGTTGCCACACCATAGTAAGGTCTCCGCCCCAACGACTCTGGATGGTCTCGCCTAGAATACACCTGCGGAGTAACAGGATATTAATCACGAGGAGGCAGGGAGAATGCCATGGTGGCTTCTGTTGATAGCGGGATCTGCTATCGCGATAGCAGTATTCGGATTTGGATACTGGTGGAGGCTCCGTAGTCTATTCAAGAGGCGCTGAGCCAGGCCGAGCCACGCTTGCGTTACCCGCGCCTGAAACTCAAATTGACCAATCTGCATTCGCTGGATAAACCTGTGTAGTTGTGCGTGCCGAGAATCCCGTCCACGGCTCTGACCAGCAGGGTTGCTCTGCTAGCCTGGCCGTGATGATCACCGATCATGTGCCTACGGCTCGTGTTCCTCCTGACAACGCGGTTAGCCGCATGGCAGCGGCTGTCCCAGCGTGAGGAGGCATGGAAGACCACCGAGATATTGATCCTGCGCCACCAGTTCGCCGTCCTGCAACGACGCCAGCCGCGGCGCACGAATCTGAACTGGGCAGATCGGGCACTGATCGCGACCCTGCTCAGCTTGATACCCAAGGCACCCGCCACGGGCTGCGACTGCTGGTCACCCCCGACACGATCCTGCGCTGGCACCGCGACATCGTCCGCTGCCGCTGGGCCGTCAGGTCGAGGCGTGGCAAGTCCGGCCGCCCTGCCACCCGCCGGAATGTCAGGGCCCTGGTCCTCCGGCTGGCCCGGGAGAACCTGTGCGTGCCGAGAACCCCGTCCACGGCTCTGACCAGCAGAGTTGCTGTGCCGGCGCTCCGACCGTGATGATCAGCGATCATGTGCCTGCGGTTGGTGTTCCTCCTGATCACGCACGTGGCCTCATGGCTGCGGCTGTCCCGGCGTCAGGAGACGCGGAAGACCGCCGAGACCCTGATCCTGCGTCACCAGCTCGCCATCCTGCAACGCCGCCAGTCACGTCGCCTGAGGCTCAGCTGGGCGGACCGAACCATGCTCGCGGCCGAACGACACTGTCAAGGGACATCAGGAACTGCCCAGTGACGGTCACGAGTTGTGCCCGGTGGCGGCCATCAGATCTGCCCGGTGATGGCCATCAGATCTGCCCGGGGTGCTGCTAGGTCATGGGCATCATCTCCCGCGGTGGCGGGGCG
>DATKQH010000281.1:0-3748 GCA_035532775.1 Streptosporangiaceae bacterium | reverse complement strand
TGGGCCAGGATCGTGCAGCGGCTCCTCGCCCTCAACGCCGCGATCTGGTTCAACTGGCAGATCGGCGCCCCCGTCAAGCGCTCCCTCATCGCCTACGATCACTAGCCCCCACCTGCCAGCAATCCCCGGTCAACGATCTAGGCGCCGATCTCCGGCCACTCCGCGTTGGCGACGCTCCGCCGATCTGGCTCGACTGCCAGTTCGATCGCTCGGCCGCCCGCGGGCCAGGAGATCGCCGCGCGTGCCGCGTAGCCTCGCCGTTTGGAGAGTCACGTTCAAGGCGGCAAGTGAATCTGCGCACTTGACGTGAACAGGCTCACTGGAACGGGACGAGATCAGCCGGTGCATCCCGAATGGCGGCCCGGTTCGCAGCCGGCGTAGCCAGCGCTACGACGGCGATCCACAGCGCGCTTGCCACGGCCAGGTGGAGGTCTTGCTCGGCGGGCGGGGCGCCGGTGGTCGCGACGATTGCGCCGAACGCCGCCGTTGCGGCGAGCAGCGCCAAGGCCCCGCCGGCGAGCATCCGGTCGGCCAGTCCCGCCGAGGCGGACCGCATGACCCGCAGTGCTGCTGCCGTGATGACCACTGCGGCAAGGAGCGCGAAAGACCGGTGCAGGTACTGCAGCACCACGAGAGCTGCGGGCCCGGTTCCCCGCCCGCAGGCCGGCCAGCCCTGGCAGGCGTTGCTTGCCCCGTCGTGCAGCACGAGCATGCCGGTCACCGACAGGGCGAAGAGCGCGACCGCGGCGGCGAGGCCGAGGCGCCCGGCGAGCGCTGACCTGGTCGACGGGCGGCCCGGGTCCGGGACCGCCGGTGCGCGCCACACTCCCAGGGCGGTGACCGTGACCGCCCCGGCCACCAGCCATGCGCCGGCCAGGTGCAGCGCAACCGTCCAGCCCGCGTTGTGCGTCAGCACGGTGATCGCGCCGAGCACGATCTGCACGCCGATCAGCGCGAGCGCGGCAGCAGCGCTCCGGTACACGAGGCGGTCCTGCCGGGCCCGGTACCAGGCCGCGGCGAAGACGGCGACGGCGAAGACGGTCACCACCGCAGCGAGATAGCGGTGCGACTGCTCCAGCAGCGCATGGTAGGAGCCGGACAAGCCGAAGTGCCCGTTACAGAGCGGCCAGCTGCTGCATCCCATTCCCGATTCGGTGACCCGTACCGTGTCGCCAAGGATCACGAGCAGGTAGGCGAACACCAGGCTGGCCGCCGTCACCGCGCGCAGCCCGGTACCGTACGGCGCCGATCCAGGGCCGGTCGTCAGCTGCGGCTGAGTACGGGAACGCTGCCTCACGCTGGGTGTCCCTTCGTGCGCGCCCGCGCCATCTGGCCGACGCGGTGCTGACCGAGTCGACGGCGAGCCTGGGCGAGCCGCCGATCTACGTCAGGCATGTCAGTAAACGTCAAGTGATTCGATAATCGTAGATCAGCTCATGCGCGCGGCACAGGAAACTGGCGGCTTTCGGCAGGATGCGCGGCCGACGTGTCATCGCGGCGCGGTGGCGCGGCAGCGGGCGCGTTGCCGCATCGTCCAAGCGTCGTGGCGGCGCTAGGTAACTCGGTAGACGACGAGCGAGACCGCCACGTACTGCGCGATGTAGGCGGCGACAGTGAGGGCGTGGAACACCTCGTGGAATCCGAACCACCGGGGACATGGGTCGGGCCGACGCATTCCGTAGACCAGCCCGCCCAGGCTGTACAGGATCCCGCCGGTCAGGACGAGGAGCAGCGCGGCCGCTCCGGCACCGCGCAGAAGCTGCGGCAGCACGAACACGGCGGTCCAGCCCAGGACGACGTACAGCAAGGTATAGAGCCAGCGCGGCGCGCCCAGCCAGGCGACCCGGAACGCGGCTCCGGCAGCGGCACCGGTCCAGATCACCGCCAGGACCGCGACCCGCACGTCCCCGTGCAGTGCCAGCAGCGCGAGCGGCGTATACGTGCCGGCGATAATCAGGTAGATGTCGGCGTGGTCGAGGCGGTGTAGCACGTCCCGTGTCCGTCCCGGCCAGTATCCCCGGTGGTAGGCCGCGGACACGCCGAACAGCAGTGCGGACGTGACGGCGTACACAGCCGCGGCGAGCCGGGCCAGCGGGGTCGGGGCAAGGACGACCAGCACGACGCCTGCCGTGACCGCCAGCGGGAACGTAACGGCGTGCAGGATGCCGCGCAGCCGGGGAACCTGTTCCTGCCGGGGAACTCGCGCCTGCGCGATGCCGGGCACCATCGCGCCTCCCTCGGCTGCCGAATTTGTTACTCACCAGTATCTCAGTGCGGGATTCGAGTGTTCCGGCCGGGCTGGCGGCTGCGACCGACCGCCCGGCCTGGGACATACGTGCGATGTACCAACATGTCGAACGTCCAGCTTCGCGCGTCATGGAGCCGGCCCGGCCACGCCCATCGACAGCACGTCCTCTAGGCTGTAGCGCTGATCGCGGGTGAACTCCCCGGAGGGTTCAGGTACCTGCCAGGCACAGGAGCATCGGACATGCCAGCATCATGGCCTACGCTGCCAGCGCATCACGCTTCCGCTGGGCACCTCTCGCGTTTCTCATTCGGGGATGCGCTCTTACACCACGATGTAGGACGCAACCTTCGCCCGCACACCAGAGCCACACCTGCCAACCGGTGGGCAGCCGCGATGAGAGCGTCCGGCCGGGGACCTCAGTCGTGCCTACGCCGGCCCGAGCGGTCTTGGAAGACACAAGTAGCCGCAGGTCGGCTGGGTTGTTGGGGGCCTGGGTCCCAGAGCAGGCTGCGTACCTGGTTCGATCGGGATGGGGGGCAACGCCGTTAGGCGCCCCAGAAGGTCCCGGTTCCTGGCGAGGAGGCTTTTGACATGAGGGTGTGTGTGCCGGTCACCGCCGATGGCCAGGTCGACCCGCGCTGGGGGCGAGCCGACCGGGTCGCGGTCGCCGACGTGGCCGACGGCGAGATCCGCGGCTGGCAGGAGTTCACTGTGGCCTGGGGAACGCTGCACGACCAGGGGACCGAGGGCGCCCATCACGCCCGGGTGGCACGGTTCCTCCGGGACAACCAGGTAAAAGCGATCGCTGCCCACCACGTGGGTCCCGGCATGCAGCGCATGCTCGGCTCGATGGCGATACGGGTCGTCACTGGCCTTGGCGGGGACGCCCGCAGCGCGGCACGCGCAGCCGGGTGACCGCCAGGTCGGCTCGGCCCTGCCCGCAGCGCCACGCGATCGTGGTGACAGCACCTGCCCGCATCTAGCCGCGATGACGGTCGTTCGCCAGCTGGTCACCGAGCGTCGTCGAGCCTCCGGTGGGTAAACACGCGGAACCGCCTGACGCGGCAAGCCTGTGGGAGGCGGTCGATATTCGGCGCGTTCATCTGTTCGCGGCTGCCACGAGCGCCGAAGCGGGTTGACGCACGAGCCAGCGGTGGATGACCTCGGCGCGTGATAGGAAGTCGGGGTGCTCATCCTTCGCCGCCGCTCGCCCGTCGAGCTAGACACACTCCTGGATTTGGCAATCCGGGATGGCCCCTCTTACCCGGAGGTCGGCTCCACCGGAAGCGCCGTCCTGCCACCTGGATACCGCCATGACCGCCATCACCGTCGGATTGGCGGTTCGCAGGTCTTCGACCAGGCCGCTACCGCGCTACGCCATTGGGCCGCTCACGAGGGCGCCAGCGTCCACATCTTCCCGCACGACCATCCTGTTTCCCTGGGCGCAACGATCCTCGCGGTCATCTCGCTTGGGCCCGCGCAGATGGTTGCGCCATGTCG
>DATKQH010000280.1:0-2707 GCA_035532775.1 Streptosporangiaceae bacterium | reverse complement strand
CGGTCAGGGAGCTGAAGGCACTGAGCCGTAACAGCGAGGTGCTCGATCACCGGGTCGTCGACACTCGCGACTCCTTCGCTGACGGAAAGTCGATCCGGGCGATGGCAGAAGAATGCGGCCTCCTCGATCTCTACCGCCAGGCGTACTACATGGCCAGCGGCGTCTCACACTCCGAATGGTGGTCCATCGAGACCCACGCGATGGAGCGGTGCCTCAACGTCCTCCACGGAGGCCACCTCATCCCGAGCCTGTCCATCAGTCCCGGCGGGAACGTTGAGTTCGCGAGCTCATGGGTGGATCAGCTGTACACGCTGATCCGGATCAGCCTGCAGGTCCTCGGAACCGAAGAGGCCGCAGTGGAAAGCGCCTTCGCCTGGCTGGAGGACGAGCCAAAGGAACAAAAGGAAGAGGCATCCGACGGCGGGGAGGAAGTCGCATCATCTGGCATGGCTGAATGACCTCGCGGTCGCGCGCCTTGAAAAGCAGTGAATGCCGACCGCGGCTCGGCCTACTGAGTTTCGGCTGGATGGCGAGGCCCATAGCCGGGGGTTGGCGTGATGGTTGTCTCGTAGGGCACACCCGCGGCGTAGGCTGTGGCCATGCGATCGTAGAACGCGAGGATCGTCTCCTTCGTGCGGTACGAACCACACTGCGCGACATCCCTGCGCTTCACGATCGGGAACGTCTCCATAATGTAGTCGGCGTCGTCCCGCTCAATGCCGTAGAGCCGAAACAGCAATGCATCCAGCTCCGCTCGGATCAAGAACCTTCGCTCGTCATCTTGGGCACGGCCGATCACGTTCGTCCGGTGGAGTGCTCGGGAAAACGTTGCGACTGAGGTAGCAGCGACGGCGGCGAGAGGTTGCTCATGCCTGGTCCCGGCTTGCCGTTGCAGGGCTTGATCGGGCTTAGCCGGTCCGGCGCTATGGCAACGGACCACCCCAGCCTGCCCGGCGACGTGATCGCTGTGGTCGCCCCTAGCATCTACGCGCTCCCGCCGGGCGTGCCCAAATGCCAGGCCGAGGACATACAGATGGCATCGTTCGCTGGTGCCCTTGCCCTAGCGGAGGGCATCGACAGCGGGCACGTTACGTGGACGCGCGGCATCGATCAGGATGCGCCCGACATAACGGTGACAGTTAGCGATCACAGCATGGAGATCGAGCTCACTGCCCTGACCGCGGGAGCGCTGCGGGCCGAGCGTCGACGACTGTCTGACGTCGCTGAGCAGGTACGTGATGCAATCGCTGGTCAGACCGGCCTAGGCGCGGCGCTGGCCGGGTGGACGGTTGATCTGTCCGACGCCGCGGCTCTCCGTATGCCGGCCAAATCCGGCGCGCCCGCGACCGCGGCGCGGATCACGGCGCTTCTCGCCACGCTCGCCTCGCCGGGTGCCGTGCCGTCCCCTGCACGCGGCGACGACACGGCAGCTGCGGCGGACACCCCCGAGGACTCGCGGGATACCGGCAGCGCTGCGGCTGACAGTCCCGAAATGGTAGACGGGATCCGGGTCCGGTTGGTCCGCAACGGCACTGTCGGCGTACGCATCGTGACCCGCGCATCCCAAGCCAGCGTCACCCTGGGCGAAGCCCGCAGCAAGCTGTCCGCCCGGCTGCTCGACAAGAACTCGAAGATGCGCGAGAACGTCGTGATCTGCGCAGGCGACCCTGACCGCGACGGCCTCGTCCTGCCCCTGGACGTGGCCGAGTTCGAGCTGCTCTCCATCTTCGGCTGCGGCGATCTGCCGCCAACGCCGCACGTGAAACGCGCATGGCTTCACCTGGCCGGCACCACTGAACTGATACCTCTCATCCGCGTCCGCAAGCCGGAATAACTCCACTTGCAGTGCCACCGGCCTCGACAGCAAGTCGCAGCGGCGCTGCATTCTCGCCCTTTACGCCACCGGTACTCGCGGCAGCGCCACCAAGCATCTGCCAGCCATAGATGCCAGACTTCTCTGCATGACATCCGCTGAATCCGAGCCTGAGGCACCAGCTCAGACCAGCTTTGACGCAGCCACGGTCCAGGCCCTGCTCGAACGGCTGGGCAGCGAGCCAGACGAAGCCTGCGCCATATCCCTTGCCGCCGCGTCCCAGGAAGCCGGGGCCGCAGCCCAGCTTGCGTTCGCCAGTGTCCTGTTCGGCCCGCCGGAGATGGCGGCCGAGCCCTGGCCGCGATGGTCAGCCCGCACGAATCCAGGAACCGCCCGGCTGGTGGCTCAGTGGGAAGCCGCCGGGCTGGCGCTCAGCCAGTACCGGGAATTCTCCGAAGTGCGCGAGGGATTCCTGTTCGGGCGCTGGACTGTCACCGCCAGACAGTCCGCGACGATGGCCCGGTGGCTTGCAGAACTGCTAAATGGTCAGGTGACGACGGTTCCTGGGACCGGATCGCCACCGCTCATGGCAAGCCCACGCGAGTCGACTGCCCTTATCCGCGCCTTTCCTTTTCTCGCCAGCCCTGCCGGTCAGCTCATCAGAGCCGCCGGGCGGCCGGTGACCGGGTTCTTGTTCCCCCTTGAGGTAATCCCGGGCTTGCCGGCTCCACAGTCGACGTGGGATCTGGCGGGGTAACTGGTCAGGTATATGGAGCGCGGTGTGACATTCCGCGGTCGTGCCGACACGCCGGTCGATGGTGATTGCCGGTGGTAATGGATCTACGTCCCGTAGTGTCCGGGTGTGCCCGGCGATCATGATGGTGGCGGCGGTGA
>DATKQH010000279.1:0-7747 GCA_035532775.1 Streptosporangiaceae bacterium | reverse complement strand
CATCCATCGACATTTCAGACCTGTTCACTGCCTACTCTGCCGCAGTGGACGGCATCGAGTCCGACGACGACCCGGGCTACCACACGCAGGACGGCGGGCGGCCAGTGGCGGCCCGCCCGGTCATCCTTGAGCCTGGTGACAGCCTGTACTGGCTGCCATCCGACGCCCGCGTCGAAACCCTTGTCGGCACCCATTACAGCTCGGTGCAGGTCACCGCGATCACGGCCGGAATGTCGATGCTCATCCCTCGTGGCGAGACCCGTGACGAGCTGTACGCGCGGCTGCTGCAAGCTGCCTACCGCGACGCGGACGTGCTCGCCGTCACCATCCTGCTGCGCCGCTTCCGGGCCGCGGTGTGGACGCTTCACGCGCAGTGCGGCACGTGGGAGGATGTCGCTAGGGGTCTGCGGCACAGGGGAAGCAGCGTGCAGACTGGCCAGACGTGCCAGAACTGGGCAACAGGTGCCGTGATCGCCCCTGACGACATCATGGACATTCGGCGCGTGGCGTGGCTGACCGACGACAGTAGCCTCATCCTCAACCGCACTTGGGAACGCCTGGGCGCGGTTGCACGGGAGTTGCGCCGACTGCACCGTGGCCTCGGCCGCATCTTGTCAGGTGCAATCAGTGAAGTCGCGTCCGGCCGCCCCGGCGACAACACCCGCCAACTGTCCGACCTGTGTGGCGGGATAGACCCAACCGAAATCCTCGAAGAGTTCGAGGTACGCCGCATCCGCTCCATCGGGCCCACCGCAGTGGTTCCCAGTGGTCAACTACGCCGCATTGTCGCTGTGACGGCCGGCACCAGCCAGGCCCCGTAGAAGGAGTTCTTCTTGTCCGGAGCAGCGCGCCGCCGACCGTCGGCACCCGACAACGCGTCCCCACGCAACCGACGCGAGTCCGCCGTTGTCGATCTGCTGATCGACCGTCTTGCGGAGCGTCTCGCTGACCGCAGCGGTGTTCGGCACGCGCCGCCCTGGGAGCCGAAGCAGAACGTCTTGCTCGGCGTGCTCGAACCGATCTGGGTTCGCCCACCCGCGGTGACCACCGGCGAGGACGCCGCGGGCGCCGACGACGGTGGCGATGCTGGTGAAACAAGCAAGACGGCGGAAACTGAGCATGCGACGACCCCGATCGGGGAGATCCCGTCACTCGGCGTTGACTTCCGGGTCCGTGCCGGCGGTGCGGAGAAGGTGAGGCTCAATGTCGAAGTCGCGTTCGCGCTGTATCTGGAGGAAATCGCGACGCTTGACGAGCAGCGTACCTACCTTGGCGCGCCCGTTCAGGAGAAGACCACTACAGGCACAGGTGACGGCACGGCCGACGATACTGACCCGTCCGCGGCTCAATCCGCAGACAGAGACGCTAGGCAGGGCGACAGACAGCCCACGGATGTGGCAGCAACCCGGTCAACGGGCTCGGCCGCGAGCGGTTCTGACGTGGCGAGTGGCAGCGGCCAGAGCACGACACGTAGCCGACGGGAGAGGAAAACCAGGCTGCTCGGGGCGTGGCGCCGCCACGACATCAGCGTGCCCAAATTCAGCATCGAAGTGAGCCTCGACGGCAGTGTAGAGACTGTCAGCGACCCCATCGACGGACCGGTGCGGTCGGTCATCGACGGGCATTACGCGCAACCGAACGCCATGCGGCCGTTCACGAACAAGCGCAACGAGCTCCCCCGAGCCGCGCTCGCCGACGAGGCCGCGTTCCGCGCCGCCGTCGTCGCTGCGCTCGACATCACTTGGCAGTCGGCCTACCCAGACCTCGAACTCACAGCGTTCGCTCAACCGCTCGGCGACGACGAGTACCTGATCAGCGTGTCGCTGCGCAACGCCACGCAGCTGACCGACCGCATGTTGCAGGATCTGTCGGCCTACGACTGCCAGCTGGCCGTGCTCCCAGACGCGATGACACCACTTGTCGCACAGCGCTTCGACTTGGCGCCAGACGACTACCGGCTCGCCGATCTGGCCGACGTCGTCGGGCACGGTACCGGGTGCGTCGCCGTCCCCACCAAGGGGGGTGGGATCCGCAGCGAGACGCTGCCCACCTTCACGCAGCCTGTCATCGAGCCGCGCGACGATCACGTTGTCGCGCCGCGCTGGATGGACCTCGCCCACGACCCGGCACCCATTGTCACCAGCATCCAGGTCGCGATGGAGGATTTCGAGCGCGACTTCATGAAGTTCGTCGATCAGGCTGCCGGGCAGCCGCACTACCGCGACGCGCAGAAAGACCTCGAACAGTTCTCCGATGAGCTTCGCCGCTTCCGCCTGGGCCGTAGCGCGATGCGTGATGACCCTCGCCTCGAACAGGCATTCAAGCTGGCCAACGAGGTATTCGCCCGGGCGAATGCCGGAGCGTCGTTCGACACCTGGCGGCTGTTCCAGATCGTCTACATCGTCTCGCACCTGCCGGCGCTCGCCGCGCGCGAGCACACGGACGCTGAGCTGTGCCGCGAACTCGACCACGTCGATGTGTTGTGGTTCCCGGCCGGGGGTGGAAAGACCGAGGCGTATCTGGGCCTCATCATCGGCGCCTTGTTCTATGACCGGCTGCGCGGCAAGCACGCTGGGGTCACCTCGTGGCTGCGCTTCCCGCTGCGGATGCTGTCCGTCCAGCAACTATTCCGCATGCTGCGCGTCCTCGTAATCGCGGAAGACCTGCGGGTCGAACGCAGCATCGGGTCCAGGGACGACGACCCGTTCGCACTCGGCTACCTAGTCGGAGCCGGTGGAACACCGAACTCACTCAAGTGGCCGCGCGGTTGGTGGAAAGGCTGGGAGGCAGAATCCCGGCTCGCCACGAAAGGCACCTTCTCCCAGGATCACGAGGATCACCGCCTCGTTACCCAATGCCCATACCCAGACTGTGGGCAGAAGGAGGTGAACCTGGCTCTCGACACCGAGACCGTGCGGCTGGTGCACCGTTGTGCCGCGTGCGACCGGACACTGCCGCTGTACATGACCGACGAGGAGGTATACAGGTACCTGCCGTCGGTGCTCATCTCGACGGTGGACAAACTCACCGGGTACACGTGGTTCCCCGAGTTCACTGCGTTCAGCCGCGGCCCGCGATTCCGTTGTCCCCAGCACGGCTACTTCAGCGTTCCCACTCAGGGGACGTGCACGGTCGGGTCCGACCTGTGCCCGGCGCCTAAGCAGGGGCACCCGCAGGCGCACCAGGTGAAGGACCCGGCGCCGGCACTCACCGTCCAGGACGAGATGCACCTGCTCAAAGAGGAACTCGGAGCGTTCGGCGGTCAATATGAAGGCCTCATCGCCGAGCTGCAGCGCGGCGGGCCGTCCGGGCTGCCAACCAAAGTTCTGGCGGCCTCGGCCACTATCGAGCAGTACGAGGACCAATTGCGGCAGGTGTACGGGCGCATCCCGCGCGCGTTCCCGTCCGCCGGGTACGAGCGGGAACGCACCTTCTACACCCGCACTCTTCCGGATGTTCGGCGCACCTTCGTCGGCATCCTGCCCCACTACCGCCGCAAGGCGGACGTTGCCGCGATCGTGCAGGCCGAACTGCTGCGCGCAGTGGCCGAACTTGAGGACGCGGGCAAACCCCTCGACAAGCTCGGCATCGACCGAGGCTGGTGGGACTCCGAACCGACCGACGACGACGCGCTCGACCTGCTGTTCAACTACGAGGTGTCACTCGGCTACGTCAACAGCAAGGCGCACGGTGCGAAGCTGGACGAGGAACTGCGGCTGCTGTCCGACGAGCTCCAGGCCGAGGGCCGCGGCCCACTCGACCGGGTCGTGCTGACCGGGCAAGTCCCCATTCCCGATCTGGCCCACGCCATCAGCCGCGTCCAGGGTGAGCAACGCAACATGGACCGCGCGAAGCGGCTGCGGGCGCTCGTCGGCACGTCAGTCGTCAGCCACGGCGTCGACCTCGACCGGCTTAACGTCCTTGTCCTGGCCGGCGTGCCCACGACGGCCGCCGACTACATCCAGGTCACCGCACGCTCGGGACGCACCCACGCTGGTCTGGTCGTCACCGTGTACGACTCGTTCAGCCGCCGGGAACGGTCGCTGTTCAGCAACTTCGCCAGCTACCACCGCTTCCTCGACCAGATGGTCACCCCTGTTCCGGTGAACAAGTACGCATTTTTCGTAGCGGACCGTACCGTGCCCGGCATCGCCCTGGCGCTGCTCCACGACTTGGCCCGCGAGCCTTCCCTGAACGGTCCGGTCCAGGGAGTGAAGTATGCGAAGGACTTCCAGAACTGGTGGAACTCCAACCGCAGCGCCATCAACGCTGCGATCCAGGACCGGCTGCGCCGCTGCTACGAGACACCGGTCGCCAGGGTAAACGACCCCGCGATGGAACGCGAACTCGGCGACCGCGCAATGCGGCGCTGGACGGATACTGAATACCAGTCCCTCAGCATTCTGGCCCAGGAGTCGCAGACCGCGCGGCTGTTCAACATCTCGCCGCTGTCGAACTTCCGCGACATCGATGAGCCCGCGCGGTTCCCTGTCTGGTACCCCAGCAAGGATGCGTTCGAGCGCCTCACTGGAGGGGTCACCGACGACGACGCCAGCAGCGACACCGACGCGACGGAGGAGTAGCGCATGCTGCGCAGTCACAGCCAGATCCTGTACAGCTACTTGCCCGGGGCCGTGTTCCGTCACGAGGAACGCGTGTACGGCAAGGTGGTCTCCGTCGACGGTGACCGGCTGACCGGCCTCAACGAGGCTGTCATCTACGAAGAGATCGCCAGCTACCTCGAACGCTGGCCGGACGACCAGCGGCACGACCTGCCCTTGCCAAAAGACCTGCGGGTCAACGAATACCGCATCATCCGGCCTGACCTGGTCCGGTGGGAACTGTTCCCGCTCGTATTCGAGTGCAGCCGCCGCTCGTGCGCGCGGGTCCGCAGCTTCCGCACCTTCGACGACCTGGCCCAGTCCCCGGCATGCAAGCGGTGCGGCGGGCCCCTCCAGCAGTTGCGGTTCTACAACGCGCACAACTGCGGCCAGATCCGGGCCATTTACGTTCCTAAGTGCACCTCGCACGGATACGACGAGCTGTCCTTTGACAACACGGGCAGCTTCCTCACTGCAACCTGGCGATGCCACGGCCCTGGCTGCAACGGCGGTGTCGTGCACCGGACGAACATGTCGCCGTGCAACTGCCGCTCGTTCCCCGGTCGCGACAACGTCGTGCGCATGCGGGCCCACACACTCGATGACTCACGCGCCTACCAGGCCCACTCCATAGACCTGGTCAACATCGACTCGTCGGTGTTCCAGACCTACCAGCGGCACCCTGCCCGCGCGCAGATAGCTGTCGCCCACTTCCTCGGCCTCATCGACGGCATCAAGGACGGGATGCGTGACGTCGACACCAGCTCAGACGGTGAGCGGATGAGCGCTGAGCAGTGGACGGCGAAAGAAGCGCTGTACCGTGAGATGGGACTCGACGACGACGAGATCGCCGCTCTGAAGAAGATGAAGGGCCCGGCGGACAGCGGTGTAGCCGCGATCGCCGACATCTCGCCGACGGTGCTTGAGGCGGTGGCGAAGAACCGGCCGTTCTACGAGCGTGCTGCGGTGTACGACACGGCGGAGGTGCCGCGGTTCAGCCTCTCCGACCAGCTTCAGCGGGCACGTGGGCGGGGCGACACGCTCCAGGCAGAGGCGATCGACGCTGCCTGCGCGCTCGCCGCGGATATGGGGATCAGCGAGCTCGCCGTCACCTGGGAGTTCCCGATCGCGAAGGTCGCGTTCGGCTACACCCGCGAGAAGCACACGCCTGGTGAGGCCGCTATCCGCGGCTTCCGGCACGCCAAGCAGCATGACGGGAAGTACCCAGTGTTCGCGGTGAGCAGCAGCACCGAGGCGCTGCTCGTGACGTTGTCGGCAAAGGACGTGCTCGCGTTCCTGCACCACCGGGGCGAAGTAGCGACCGCACCGGGCGATGAGGACGCCGCGCGGCGGCAACTGCTCGAGATCTTCGCCACGGAGCAGACCCAACCGGCGCCTGCCCAAACGATCCGTCTCCTGATCCACACGCTCAGCCACCTGCTGCTGCGGGGCCTGGACGACGGGCAGATCGGGTTCGCCGAAGCGAGCCTGGCCGAGTGGCTGGTGCCTGAGACGCTGACATTCGCCGTGTACGCGAACACGCTAAAGGACTTCACTCTCGGGTCGCTGTGGACGCTGCTGAACAACCGGGCCCTGAGCTGGCTGCGTGCGGTGGTCGACCGCTGCGTGCGGTGCGAGAATGACCCGATCTGCTACCAACATTCGCCGCGCTCGTGCGAGCGGTGCTCGTATCTGACATTCGGGTGCCGGATGTTTAACGAAGACCTGGACCGCGAGACGTTGTACGACTACCTGCTGTTGCGGGGGGTCCTCGGATCGCGGGCGGTCTTGGAAGGTGCCGGTGCGTGAGCTGGTACCGCTGGCGCTGATGCTGCAGCGCCTCGCTGGAGGGCCTGAGCGGGCGTTGGCGTGGACCGATACGATCGCCTCGAAAGGTCGGCACGCGCTGCCGCTGCTCGGCTTGCGCGGCGATGCCGAGTTCGTCGTCGCCGACCGAGCGCGGACTGCAGGAGTGTTCGCCGCGGACGGAACGGTCGACCGTGTCCGGCTTGCGCAGCTCGTCATTGTGCTCGACATCCTGACTGCTGTCCCGCGCGACCCTGCGGCGGAACCTGATGCCGAACCTCTCGTGTTCACCGTCCCGCGCGCTGCCGAGCGGTTCCTCACGCCGCGGCAGCGTCTTGACCTGCTGGTCAATGATGTCATCGCCCGGGCTGAGTCAAGCCTGCACATCGGCGGACCTTTCTGGAATGAAGGCGGCTGGGACATGCTGCGCCCGGTCGTACTGCCCACCCTCAAGCACCGGGGCGTGACAGCGACCTTCTACCTGCATCCGCACGAGTCCGGGCGCCTGGACGTGGTGCACGACATGCTCGCGGAGGCGCGCAGTCACGGCGAGATACGCGCCTTGTGGTGGGCAGGCGGCGTGCCGAGCCTCATGCACGCCAAGTTCATCGTCGGCGATCGGAGCCACGGCTACTTCGGTACTGCGAACCTGACCTCTCTGGGGCTCGGTGAACATCTCGAAATGGGGGTCGCGCTCGCGCCTGCGCAGGCAGTCTCGCTACTCTCACTGCTCGAGTCGCTCGAGCAAGCCGGCCTGTTCACCGCCGATCAATGAGGCGTTGCTCAATCCCGTGTCCGCTGAAGGTGCAGCAATCGAGACACGATGACAAGCCGGCAGCACCGTGGGGCGAGACCGCCTTGGGGTTGCTCTGGATGAGCACACTGCATATCGCGGGCATCCTCGCTGCCATCCCAAGGTCTGCGAAGACGTTGCGCGATCTTGGCTTGCCGTCGGCTGGATCGTCGTGTTAGTCGTAGAGGGCGGTCGGCACTCCGGCAGACAGGAGACCCCGGCACGTCGTCTCGGTAGGAGAAGGCGACGTGGCAGACGTGGATAAGCACGCGCTGTGCGGTGGTGGGCACTGGTCCAGCGCTGCTTGCATGAATCATGCTCTCGGGCACAAACTGCGCAGTCCCTACCGCGGTTGGGCTGTACCTGTGCCCAGGGAGCGACATGGAGAAGCGTCACAGAGTTCAGATGTCCGTCCGCAGCAGGCCGAGGCCGACCCTGGCGAGCGTCTGTTGATTGGGGCATGTGCCGCCCCGTGCTGCCCAGCACGACGGCAAGGTGAAGGCAAGCCTCAGCGACAATCCAGTGACAAATGGTCTGGCCGCTGCGG
>DATKQH010000278.1:0-16127 GCA_035532775.1 Streptosporangiaceae bacterium | reverse complement strand
GAAGCTCGTCATGTCCAGCGCCACCGACGACACGTCCGCCCCGGACGTCTCGATCACGCGCAGCGCGATCCGCCGGGAGATCTCCTCCAGGTCCTGCAGGCGCACGGCGTGCATCGCGTCCCAGAACCGGCGGTGGTCCAGCGCGCTGGCAGGGATCTTCGTGAACCGGTCCGCCGCGGTGGTCTTCCACCAGTCCGCGAAGGCCAGCTTGGAGCACGGGGCGACCACCCGGTTCAGCGCCGCCAGCGCCAGGTACGTCCCGGCGGGCAGCGGCAGCCCGGCCGGCCGGGAGCCGGCCGTGCGCCGAATCGATCAACCTAGCCATCTGCATCGCGGCCGGGTACTACACCGACGGCTCCGGCTCTGCCCAGGCGATGGTGGTGACCGAGACGAACAGCCGCTGGGGTCAGGCCACCGAGCTGCCGGGCAGCGCCGCCCTCAATACCGGCGGCCACGGACAGGTCAGGGCGGTGTCGTGCCCCATGCTCGTGCCCCGACACTGCGGCGCCGTCGGCGTGGTGACGAACAAGGCGTCGCAACTAGCGTTCGGGGCCAGCACAAGCTGACCGGCGAGAGTGGTCCGCGCCTGGATGCCCGGCCGGGTGGGCAACCTGGCTGCCAGCCGAGCGTCTCATATGTGGCGGAGTGCACCGCTCGGGAGGCGACACCCTGCGGGATGCCGCTCCACAGCCGGGAACCAGGCCGCGGACCCGCCCTTCGCGACATTCAGCGCCACCCCCAGGCCCTGACGGCGGTGGCCTATGGATCGTAGGGCGGGATGCTGCGCCACTCCGCCGGCGGGGACCGGTTCGCGAAATGGCCACCCGGCATGCGGATCCTGATCCGCCGCGAGAACCCGCACCCCGGCGCCCAGCTATCGCTGTTCGAGCAGCACGACGGCAAGAGACACCAGGTCACCTCCACCAGCACCCCCGGCGGGCAGGGCCCGTTCCTCGAAGCCCGGCATCGCACCCAGACATGGGTCGAGGACCGGATCCGCCGCGCCAAGGCCACCGGGGTGCGGCACCTGCCTCCAGGAACTACCAGGTCAACAAAGCCTGGTGCCAAACCCCGTCCATCGCTAGTGACCTGCTCGCCTGCCTCCGCCTCCTCGCCCTCGACGGCGACCTCGCAAAAAGGCGGAAAACTCTGCGCTACCGGATCCTGCACACCGCCGGGCGGATCGTCAACGGCCAGCGCCGCCGCTACCTGCGGATACCCGCCCAGTGGGCCCCGGGCACGCGACATCGCCGAAGCCTTCACCCAGATCATGACCCTGCCCCCGCCATGACCAGCGCTCCTGAGCGCGCCGGGATCAGGGAGCCGCTGAGGCGACGCGGGGATGATCGCGCCACGCGGGCATGGTGATCATGTAATCAGGGCCCGGCGCTCGATCTTCTCGCGCGGCGTGCCAGCGCTGCGCCGCGCCTGCGGGCGACAGTAAGGGTGCACACGACAGCTTCACTTGCCAGACAGTTGTTGCTACAATGTAGTACATGGTAGCACCGACAAACGTGCGCTTCCCTGACGCGGTCGACCAGGGTCTGGCTGACTACGCACGCCAGGCAGGCGCAAAGAAATCAACGGTCGTCGTGAATGCAGTGCGCGAGTGGCTGCGGATGCAGACGCATGCGGGCATCATCTTCGTGCCGACCATCACCGGCGAGCGGCGGGCTGCGCTGGTTGTGGGACCGCAGGTATGGACCGTGGCCGAAGCTTGGCTGCAGCACGACAAGGCTGAACGAACCCCCGCAGTGCTCGCCGAAACCCTCGGCCTGAGCACGGCTGACATCGAGGCGGCCCTGGCGTACTGGGCCGACTACAAAGACGAGATCGATGAGCTGATCGGCCGCCATCGCGCCAGCCAGGACGAGGCACTGGCCGCGTGGGAGCGCCGGAGGCATCTCGATGGCGTCTGACTTCACTCGGGTCCGGTTCCTGCTGGACGAGCACTATCCTGGCTGGCTCGCCGAGGACCTGACCGCCGACGGCTACGACACCGTCGCCTTGACAGCCCACCGCCCTGAACTACGCGGGGCCGACGACGGGCGCGTCCTGGCCGCGGCCGTCGCGGAGGGGCGGGTCGTCGTGACCGAAGACGTCAGCACCTTCAGCGCGGCGATCGCGCTCGTGCCCGACCATCTCGGCGTCGTCTACTGCCATCACTCCCGCTACCAGCGCACACGCGCCGGCCTGGAAAGGCTCCGCAAGGCCCTCGGCGCCCTCGCCGCAGAGCCCCCCGCCGGCCTCGGAGAGCACCCGGTCATATGGTGGCTCTCCGGCGGACCCGACTGACAGCACATCATGAGCTACGGCTCAGCGGCATGTGCGGCGTGCTGATCAACATGATGACGGCCGACGGGCCGGGAACACCTGGGGGAGACTCGATCTGGCCACACATGATCTCCATCCTGAGGTCGCCTGGCTAAACAGCTCTTGCCAGACATCGCGTCCAGCACTCTGCGTTACCAGGGCTAGCTCATGACCACCGACTGCGTACCTGCAGCTCGTTCCACGAATCGTTCCACGGCGATTGGCAAGTCGTTGAAATTTAAATCGATAAACGTTTCTGAACAGCAACAAAGAGAGCCGCCTGTCGGAATCGAACCGACGACCTGTTCATTACGAGTGAACCGCTCTGCCGACTGAGCTAAGGCGGCGCGCCGGCCAGAAGGCGGCGGCGCAGAGAGTCTACCGGTCGCCGGGCAGTTCTCGCTTCCGGCCATGGGTAGCTTCGTAAGCTTGCCTCGACCCGCAGACGCTGGCTCGCGGGCAGGCGCACTTGGAGCCGGTCTCGGCGACCTTCACGATCACCTGATCGGCCGGAACGCTGTACCCGACGACCACCCCGGCACCTTCCGGCGACTCGACTGCCGCGCCCAGCTTCGGCGCGCGCTGCCTGAAGTCGACGTACAGCGGATGCTCGTACTTCAGGCAGCACATCAGCCGCCCGCACGCACCGGCGATCCGCATCGGGTTGACCGGAAGATCCTGGTCCTTGGCCATCCTGATCGTGACCGGCTCGAAGTCCTTGAGGAACGTAGCGCAGCACAGATCCCGCCCGCAGGGCCCGATTCCGCCCTGCAGCCTGGCCTCGTCCCTCGGCCCGACCTGGCGCAGCTCGGCCTTCGCGCGCAGGCGCCCGGACAGATCGCGGACCAGCGCCCGGAAGTCGACCCGCCGCGGCGCGCTGAAGTAGATGATCAGCTGCTGCGCGGCGGAGATGTAGTCCACCGCGATGACCTTCATCGGCAGGTCGTGCTCGCGCACCAGCCGCCGCGCGACTACCTTGGCCTCGGCGCGCCTGGCCCGGTTCCCCCCGTCCCGCACCAGGTGAGCCTCGGTCGCCAGACCCTCGCAGACCGGCAGCCCGCCGATGTCGTCGTCGATCCACTGCGGTGCCCAGATGCACTCGGCGACCTCCGGCCCGGTGTCGGTCGGGACGAGCACCTTGTCGCCGACGGCCGGCCGGTGCGACCCGGGATCCAGGTAATGGAGCCGGCCGCGACGCTCGAAGCTCACCGCCATCATCATCGGCACCGTCTAAGGTTACGGCCAGATCACGGCAATCCGTTAGACAGGGAACCCGATCTTTTTCTGTTAATGGTCGTACACGCAACTCCCGGCAGGCTGGGTAGCCAGGCGCGGCCTGACCGATGCGGCGCGACGCTTACCAGGCCGACGACCACAACTGGAAGCCGCCGCTCTTCATCGGAACAAGTCGGCCAGATCCTGAGCTTCGGCATCCCGCACTTGTCGGCGGTCACGGGCGCCCTCCTGGCCGGTCCTGCGCCCGAGATGCGGGCGATCGGTACGAATGTCACATCTCTAGCACGTTTGGTTGCCCGAAGCGGGTCGCCGATTTCGTGATCCTGGTCGTCTGTCAGAACGCGGACGATTCTCAGCGCGTGCGACTGACAGGCGTCCACGATCTGAGAATGGTCCACGATCATGGTCCCGGGACGGGTGGGGCGGTCCGCGCGGGACGGGCGGGACGCCGATTCCGCTACGGAACGCTGTCAGGCGAGGACGGAGGGGCGTTCGGCCAGGGCCAGCGTCAGCTCTTCGACTGCGAGCAGTGGCGCGACGCTGGCAGCCAGCCGCTCCCGGCAGCGCATGATGGCCTCGATCCGCCGCACCGTCATCCGCGGCGCCGAGGATTCGGCGATCCTGCGCAGGTCAGGCTCCCTGGACGCGTTCGCCAGCTCCACCTCGGCGCCCAGCTGGACGGCGAGCACATCCCGGTAGAACGCGGCCAGGTCGAGCAGCGCCAGGTCGAGCGCATCCCGCTTGATCCGGGTCGCGCGGGATTTCTGCCGGTCGTCGAGTTCCTTCAGCGCGCCGGCCGCGCCCCGGACAGCGGTCGCGACGCCCTTGCCGGTCGATCCCTCGCCGAAGGCGCGCTTGAGCGCGTCGCGCTCGGGCGCGTCGAGTTCCTCCGTCGTCGCGTTCGCCTCGGCCTCGGCGGCCTTCACCAGCGCCGCGGCGGCGGCGAACGCCTCCGCGAGGCCGGTGACGCGGACCGGCACCGCGAGCACGTCCTGGCGCCGCTGCGCCGTCTGCTGGTCGGTGGCCAGCCGGCGGGCGCGTCCGATGTGACCGAGCGAGGCCCGCGCGGCATCGAGCGCGTCCTCGTGGCTGACGCCCTCCCGCTCGAGGATCGCGGCGACGGCCGCCGTCGGCGGCGTCCGCAGCGTGATCAGCCTGCACCTGGACCTGATCGTGGTAGGCAGGTCAGCCGCCGACGGCGCGCAGAGCAGCCAGATGGTACGCGGCGGCGGCTCCTCGATGGCCTTGAGCAGGGCGTTCGCCGCCTGCTCTGTCGCCCGGTCCGCGTCTTCGAACAGCACGATCCGCCAGCCGCCGTACACCGGAGAGGCCGACGCCTTGAGCACGAGCTCCCTCGTCTGCCTGACTCCGTAGGAGAGTCCGTCCGGGCGGATCAGCAGCAGGTCGGCATGGGTGCCAGCGGCGACCTGATGGCAGCTTGGGCACTCGCCGCAGCCCTGGTCGTGGCAGAGCAGTGCGGCCGCGAACGCCCGCGCGGCGACCGATCGCCCCGAGCCAGGCGGCCCGGTGAAGAGCCAGGCATGCGTCAGGCCGCCCGGTCCTTCCGCTGCCGCCCGCAACTGCTCGACGACAGTTTCCTGCCCGGCTAGCTGGCCGAATACGGCCCAGGCCGTCATTCGCGTATCACCGGGATCGAGCCGGTGATCTCCTCGGCCCGCTCGGGCACGGGGTCGGGCAGGCGGTCTCGCACCGCGGCCTGGACGGCCCTGCTGATCTGCGAGGGCTCCATGGTGGCATCGAGCACGATGTACCGGTCGGGGTCGTCCTTGGCCAGGGCCAGGAACGCATCCCTGACCCGGTCGTGAAACTCCTCGGGCTCCGCCTCGAGCCGGTCGGCTGAGCTGGCCCGGCGGCCGAGCCCGGCAGACGGCGGCAGGTCGAGCAGGAAGGTCAGGTCGGGAACCAGGCCGCCGGTGGCAAGTTCGTTAACCCGGCGGATGGCATTAAAGGGGAGCCGGCGCCCGCCGCCCTGGTAGGCCAGCGTCGAATCGACGTATCTGTCGGTCACCACGATCGTCCCCCGGGCCAGAGCCGGGCTGATCACGCTCGCCACGTGCTCCGCCCTGTCCGCCGCGTACATCATCACCTCGGCCCAGGGTGACAGGCCGGTGTGAGCCGTGTCGAGCAGCAGCGCGCGGAGCCGCATGCCGATCTTGGTGGCGCCCGGCTCGTGGGTCGCGAGCACGTCGTAGCCGTTCTCGCGCAGCCAGATCGCGAGCAGCCTGGCCTGGGTTGACTTGCCGGCCCCCTCGCCGCCCTCGAACGCCAGAAGCAGGCCGCGACCCCGCGGACGCCCGCCCGTCTCGCCATCGGCCAGACCGCCGGCGGCGTAACGTCCGGCGCGGCCATGACCGCCGCCCGCATCTGGCGCGTACGGCACCGACTTCCCGCGGAAGGCAGCTGCGAGGTCCGCGAGCAGCGGCACCCCGGGCCGGTCATCCATCTGCCGGTAGGACGTGAAGCCGAGCACCATCGCCACGGCGGCCGCGAGCAGCAGCACGACGTTGTTGCCGACCGCCACGTACTTAACCGTGCCGATCGACAGGTTGTTCGACCCGGACAGCGAACCGACCATCGAGGTGATGCCGCCGGCGAGCACGCTGGAGGCCGCGATCACCGCGAACATCACGACCCGCAGGGCCGACTGCAGGAAGGCGAAGGTCCGGCCGCGGGTGTCGTCGTCGACCTCGCGGCCGATGATCGTGTAGCCGGTCACGTAGGCCATTCCGGCAAGAACTCCGAGCACGACGACGAGGAACACGACGACCGGCAGGTTGGGGATCAGCCCGATCAGGGCCAGCGGTATGCCGGCGACGGCGATGGCCAGGCCGAACAGCCGGCGTCTGCTGAAGTGGCCCAGCACCCGGACGCCCGCCGACATGCCGACGGCCAGCCCGACGAAGATGGCCGCGAACACGAGGCCCCAGCCAGCCGAGCCGCCGTTCAGCGTGCCTTTCACGTAGACGTAGCCGAGGCCGACGACCACGCCGGCCCCGGCGAACGCGCCGATCATGCCGATCGTGATACCGCGGACGACCCGGTTCTTGCCGACGAACCGCCACCCCTCCCAGATCGACTTGGCCACCGAGGGGACCGAGATCGCCTCGCCCGTCCGGCGGCGGGGCAGTTCCCTGAGCGAGTAGCAGGTCACCGCGGAGATCACGAACGTGACCACGTTGACGTACAGCGCCAGGCTGACCTGGCCGGTCGCCGGGCTGCCGAAGTAGCTGAGCCTGCTCTCGGCCAGGCCGCTGCTGATCGCCGCAAGAACAACGAACAGCAGCGAGGCGACCGGCGCCGTCCCGTACGTGGTCAGCAGGCTGTACTGGTTAGCCTGCTCGAGCTTGTCCGGCGGCACCAGGTTCGGTATCGACGCGTCCTTGGCCGGGGTCCAGAACAGCGAGGCGCAGCAGGCCAGGAACTGAGCGACGTAAAGCCAGGTCAGCTTGCTGGCGAAGCCGAAGATCAGGTTCAGCGGGATGGACAGGTAAAGGACCGCCCTGACCACGTCGCCGATCACCAGGTTCATCCGGCGGTCAAGCCGGTCGGCGACCGCGCCGGCCAGCGGGCCGAAGAGGAGGTAGGGCAGCAGCGAGGTGATCCAGACACCGCCGACGGCGATGGCGCCGGCCGTCGCCTGGACGCGCGTGCCAGTCAGCGAGTACGCCAGCGCGGACAGCGCCAGCAGGCTCAGCCAGTCCCCCAGGCTGGACAGTGACGTGGCGATCCACAGCCGCCTGAAGGGCCTGATCGACAGCACGCCATCGTGGTGCTGCCCGAATGCGGACCTAAGGCTCATTGTGCAAGGCTACCGAGACTGGGGCCGGCGCGCCGCTGGCCGACGGAACGTGGTAGTTCAGCTCGCTTCCGAGCTGCCCGTTCCGGACCGTGAGGTGCCCGACCGCGACGTGGTTTTCCTGGCTGCCGTCGTCTTCTTAGCCGCCGTCGTCTCCTTAGCCGCCGCTGGCTTCCTGGCGGTCGCCGCGCGCCGCTTCGGCGCCGGGGCGGAGGCCCGCCGCTCCGCCAGCAGCTCGATGGCCCGCTGCAAGGTGATCGACTCGGGCGCGTCTCCCTTGCGCAGCGACGCGTTGGTCTCGCCGTCGGTCACGTACGGCCCGAACCGGCCCTCCCGCAGCACGATCGGCTTGCCGCTCGCGGTGTCGTCGCCTAGCTCGCGCAGCGGCGGCGCGGCCGCCGCCCTCGCGGCCCGGCCGCGCTGCTTGGGCTGGGCAAACAGCTCCCTGGCCTGGTCGAGCGTCAGCGTGAACAGCTGCTCGTCCGACTCGAGCGACCGGCTGTCCGTGCCCTTCTTGACGTACGGCCCGTACCGGCCGTTCTGCACGGTCACCTGCTCGTCGTCGATCTCTCCGATCGTCCTCGGCAGGGTGAGCAGCCGCACTGCGTCGTCCAGCGTCACGCTGTCCAGGTCCATCGCCTTCAGCAGCGAGGCCGTCCTCGGCTTGGCCGAGGACGGCGCATCCTCGGCGAGCACCTCGGTGACATACGGGCCGAACCGGCCGGCCCGGGCGACGATCGTCAGGCCGCTACCGGGGTCCGTGCCGAGGATCTTGTCACCGCTCGGCCGCTCGAACAGCTCGCTGGCGAACTCGGGCGTCAGCTCGTCGGGCGCCGTCCCCTCGGGGACGTTCACGCGCTCGCCGTCGCGCTCCAGGTAAGGCCCGTACCTGCCGACCCTGATCACGATGTCGGTGCCCGCCAGCGGGAACGAGCTCACGTCCCTGGCGTCGATGTCGCCGAGGTCGCTGACCAGGTCCTTGAGTCCTTCTTCCCGCTGGCCGTCGCCGCCGTCGGGCGCGTCGGCGCCGAAGTAGAACCGGCGCAGCCACGGCACCCGGCCAGCCTCGCCTCTGGCGATCTCGTCGAGCGCTTCTTCCATGCTGGCCGTGAACTCGTAGTCGACGAGGTGGGTGAAGTGCTTCTCGAGCAGGTTCACCACCGCGAAGGCGACGAACGAGGGCACCAGCGCCGTGCCCTTCTTGAACACGTACCCCCGGTCCAGGATCGTGCCGATGATCGACGCGTACGTGGACGGCCGCCCGATCTCGCGGTCTTCTAGCTCCTTGATCAGCGAAGCTTCCGTATACCTGGCCGGCGGCCTGGTCGCGTGGTCGGCCGGGTGCAGGTTCCGGTGGGCCAGCGGATCGTTCTCGGCCAGCGGCGGCAGCCTGCGCTCCCGGTCATCCCGGTCGGTCCCGTCGCCCTCCTCGACCTCCTCGACATAGGCCTTGAGGAAACCGTAGAAGGTGATGACCTTGCCGGAGGCGCCGAACTCGGCCTCCTCGCCCGCCGTGGAACGCCCGGCCACCCGGACCGAGACGGACTCCCCGACCGCGTCCTTCATCTGGGAGGCGACCGTGCGCTTCCAGACCAGCTCGTACAGCCGCAGCTCGTCACCTGAGAGGCGGGCGCTCGCCGGGGTACGGAACCTGTCGCCTGCCGGCCTGATGGCCTCGTGCGCCTCCTGCGCGCTCTTCACCTTGCTGACGTAGGTCCGCGGGGTGTCCGGGATGTACTCGGGGCCGTAGAGCTCGCGTGCCTGTGCCCTGGCCGCGGTGATCGCCGTCTGGGACAGCGTCACCGAGTCGGTCCGCATATAAGTGATGTGACCGTTCTCGTACAGGCGCTGCGCCACCTGCATCGTGTACTTGGCCGAGAAGCCGAGCTTGCGCGACGCCTCCTGCTGCAGCGTCGTCGTACGGAACGGCGCGTAGGGTGACCGCCGGTAGGGCTTGCGTTCAACCGACTTCACAGAGAACGAGGCGCCGTTGAGCCGGTCGGCCAGGCTAGCCGCGGCCGCCTCGTCCAGATGCAGGACCGGCGGCGCCTGCTTGCCCTCGGTGCCCGGGGCAGCCGCGGCGGACCGGAGCTCTCCGGTCGGGGCGAAGTCACGGCCCTGGGCGATCCGCCGTCCGTCGAGGGCCACCAGGGTAGCGCCGAACCAGGTGGCGTCCTGGCCGGCGGGCTGCGGCGCGAACTCGGCCTCGAGGTCCCAGTAGCGGGCCGGGCGGAAGGCGATCCGCTCCTTCTCCCTGTCGACCACGAGCCTGACCGCCACCGACTGGACGCGGCCGGCCGAGAGCTGCGGCATGACCTTCTTCCACAGAACGGGCGAGACCTCGTAGCCGTAGAGCCGGTCGAGCACCCGGCGGGTCTGGTACGCCTCAACGAGGCCGTTGTCCATTTCGCGCGGGCTCGCGACGGCGGCGGCGATCGCTTCAGGCGTAATCTCGTGGAACACCATCCGCCTCGTGGGCACCTTGGGCTTGAGCTCCTGAACCAGGTGCCAGGCGATCGCCTCGCCCTCGCGGTCCTCGTCAGTGGCGAGCAGGAGCTCGTCGGCGTCCTTCAGCAGCTTCTTGAGCTTGCTGACCTGCTGGCGCTTGTCGGCATTCACCACGTAGAGCGGCTCGAAGTCGGCGTCGATATTCACGCCGAGCCTGGCCCATGGCTCTTTGCGCAGGTTGTCCGGAATGTCAGCGGCGCTACCTGGCATATCGCGGATGTGACCGATGCTCGACTCGACGACATAGCCCTTGCCGAGGTAGCCGGCGATCGTGCGGGCCTTGTTGGGCGACTCGACGATGACCAGCCTGCGGGCACCGTTATCCGCGGCGTCAGCGCTCGCCTTGCCGTTCCGTTTTGCCGGGCTCGTCCTTGCTGCCACGCTTTCTCTACCTCACATCTCGCAGACGCCAGGAGGCTACCCTAGGTCGCCGACTGACTCCGCGCGTCCGATCACATCGCTCATCTGACCCACCAAACGCATTTCGCGGTGACTGATTCCCGCGCACCTGATTGAATCACTGCCGCGGACGCGCAGAATAAGTGGTGATGGCGGAGTACTCCTACCTCGTGCTCAATCTGCCGCGCGGAACGTCCAGGGACGTCGCGCGGCGGATCCTGACGGACCATGCCGAGTACGGGCACTGGGAACTCGCCAGGCTTCGCCTCGCGGCCGACGGCAGCCGGACGGCCACCCTGCGCCGCAAGATTATCCGGCCAGGGCAAGCAAGCGGGCAGACGGGGCCGGCCAGCGGCCAGTTCTGGCGGACCTGACCGGGTATCGCCTGACCGGGTGCTGGTGGTCAGCCGTCGGCGTGAGCGGCTGACCGGCTGGTCAGCCTGCGGCTGGTCAGGCTGCGGCTGATGGTGGCACCGAAGCTGGCGGGCGGTGCCGCGTGCCGGGGGCCGGTCCGGCGGCTCTCCTGGGGCCCGGCGTTCCTGGCCGGCGCGCACAGGCGGTGCCTGCTGCGGTAGCCGCTGGTCGGCGCCGCACCGTCGGACTCGCCCGGGCCCCAGAAACCCTCGTCGGACTTGCGCTCGCCGGGCCCGGGGGCCGCGGCCGCGGGCCGCTCCTCGCCATCCGCCGCGTCCCTGCCGTGCCCGGCCGACTGAGGCGCCGTCGTCCAGTCCGCGACGTCGACATCGAACTCGGCCCCGGCGAGCTCCGTCTCAGCGTCCGCCGCAACTGGCGCCGGCATCATCTGCTCAGCGGCCAGATCGGGCCGCGCCGCCTCAGCCGGCGTCTCCCGTTCTGCCGCATCGCTCTGCCAGGTCGCCGGAACCGGTGTCATCCGGTCCGAGTCGTCACTGAGCATCCCGGTGAGCAGTCCGTCCACCCGCTGCCTGACCCTGGCGAGCCGCCTGCCCGCCGGCCGACTCGTCTGTACCTGGCCGGCGCGCTCGGACATGATCGGCGGGAGCTGGCAGCTCTGCGCTCGCCGCGGGGAATTAAGGACCGCGAACCCTACTCCGGCCAGCAGCGCCCCCACCGCGACGCCGTCCAGCGAGTCCCACCCCATCGCCGGGATGGCGCCGAGTCCGATACCCGAGGTGGCGTGCTTCGCCGCCAGTGTCGCCCAGGTCTGCATGTGCGCTCCTCGCTCCATCACTAAGTCGCTGTCGTCGAACCCCGTTCCCCCGTTGGCCGTGCTATGCATCAATTTGTATCTAAGCAACTACATTCCGTTACTGACATAGTGCATGCCACCGCATCGTTCTTCGTCGCGCCGCGCCGTTCTACGTTCGGGTTCCGGCGGCCACGACCGGATGCGGCGCCGCACCAGCCGTGGCCGCCGGAGCGGAACCCGTTCCGCTGCCGGGCACAAGGATCAAGCAGCCGGACTGCCAGGACGCCGCACAAGGCGCAACGCCACCCGCCCCCATGACAGCGCGGGCGGATGACGGCCCACCGGTGCCCTGGAGCTGATCCGGCAGCACAGGCAACCCTCCTCGTCACAACCGGCTACGCATGGGATTGCTGACAGGACGTAGCGGAAGGGGTACGCCCTGGAGTCAGCCCCCATACGAAGTGTCACCGTAGCACTACTCAGGGTTGGCGTAGGGCAAACGCCGAAACTACGCAACGGTTACTGACTAATGCGTAGTGATCATGGTGTGCTCGGGCTGCTGACCATTTAACTGGTTACCTGCGCAAACATCGGCCAGCACAGATCGATGAATCAGCACAGATCGATGAAGTGGTCGAGCACCTCGGTGCCGAACTCGAGCGCCGCGACCGGCACCCGCTCGTCGACTCCGTGGAACAGGCCGGCGAAGTCCAGGTCCGGTGGCAGCCGCAGCGGCGTGAACCCGAAGCAGCGGATGCCCAGCCTGCTGAAGGACTTCGCGTCGGTGCCGCCGGACAGGCAGTACGGCACGACCTTGCCGTCCGGATCGGCTCGCAGCAGCGCCTCGGTCATCGCGTCGCAGAGCGCGCCGTCGAAGGTCGTCTGCATGGCGATCGCGTTGTTCACGAACTCGCGCCGGACTCCCGGACCGAGCAGCTCGTCAAACTCGGCGAAGAACTCCTCCTCGTGGCCGGGCAGGAACCGGCCGTCGACCTGAGCCGACGCGGTCTGCGGAACGACGTTCACCTTGTAGCCAGCGCGCAGCATGCTGGGGTTCGCCGTGTTCGTCAGCGTCGCGCCGATCATGCGGGCGATCGGCCCGATCTTCGCCAGTACCGCTGCCGGGTCGTTCCGCGGGAAGCTGATTCCGAGCGCCTCGCAGGCTGCCTCGAGGAAGGCGGTCACCGACGGGGTCAGCCGGACCGGCCACTCGTGCCGGCCGATCCGGGCGACCGCCTCGGCCAGCTCGGTGACCGCGTTGTCGGGCTGGAGCATCGATCCGTGCCCGGCGGTGCCGCGGGCGGTCAGCCGCAGCCACGCGATCCCCTTCTCGGCCGTCTGGAGCAGGTAGAGCCGCTGGCCGCCGATGATCGTGCTGAAGCCCCCGACCTCGCCGATCGCCTCGGTAACCCCGTCGAAGAGCTCGGGATGGTTGTCGACCAGCCAGCCGGCCCCGTGATGACCGCCGGCCTCCTCGTCAGCCAGGAAGGCCAGCACGATGTCACGCGGCGGCTTGCGGCTTTCGCGCAGCCGCTGCCGGACCACGGCCAGCATCATCGCGTCCATGTCCTTCATGTCGACCGCGCCCCGGCCCCAGACGCAGTCACCGGAGATCTCGCCCGACAGCGGGTGCACCCGCCAGTCGTCCGGGTCCGCGGGCACGACGTCGAGGTGGCCGTGGATCAGCAGCGCGGGCCTGGCCGGGTCTTCGCCTTCGATCCTGGTCACCACGCTGGCCCGGTTCGGGCGCGACTCGAGTAGGGTCGGCTCAAGACCGACCTCGGCTAGGAGCCCGGCAACATGCTCGGCAGCCCGGCGCTCGCCCGGCCCTGAGTCGTCTCCCGTGTTCGTCGTGTCGATCCTGATCAGGTCGCTGGCGAGGCCGGCGACTTCCTGCTGCGCTGTGATGGTCATCATCCGGCCATAGTGCCACCGCGGGATATCAGGGCCACCGCGAGATGTCCGGTCTGGTCCGCACCTCGCACGCTGGTGACCTGATTTGCTATCGTGATGCGGCTGGAGTGGTTGACAACCGTGTCCAGGTGAGTCCGGGTGGCGGAATAGGCAGACGCGCTAGCTTGAGGTGCTAGTGCCCGTAAAGGGCATGGGGGTTCAAGTCCCCCCTCGGACACAAAACTCGGTGCGATTTCCCCACAACGAACAACGCTTGAACACGCGTGCGGGCTGCCTGGCGGCTGCCCGCCCTCTGGTCCCTGGTCCCGTCCTCCTGCCCGGGAGGCGACCGTGACTACCTCTCTGATAGCGCCTGTGATTCCCCCTCCTGTCCGGGCGGCCGGCCGTGGCCGCGGCGGGGCAGGTCCGGCACGCGGGCTGCCGCTGGCGGCGCCTCCCGCGCCCCCGCTGGACGTGGTCTATGGGATCGGCCGGATCGACGCCTCCGGGCGGGTCGCCGACCGCGTGATCACGGCGGCGCTGGGCTGGCGGAATGGTGACCGGCTGACAATGACCGCGACCGCTGAGGTGATCGTGGCCTGCCGTGATCCGGGCGGCCTGGTCACGATGCCGGCCCGGCCGTATATCGCGATCCCGGCGGCGCTGCGCCGCCGCTGCGGGCTGCGCGCCGGGGACCGGGTGCTGCTCGCCGCGCTGACTGGACAAGACGCGCTGGCGGCCTATCCGATGGCGGTGGTCGATCAGGCGATCCGGGCGCAGGGGCGGCTCCCGCAGGGCGACGGGAGCCGGCCATGACCGCGGTGCCCGGTGCAGGGGCCTCGCAGCAGGCGGCCGTGGAGGCGGCGCTGCTGGTGCTGGAGCGGATGGGCCTGTCTCCGGCGGACCTGACCGCCGTCCCGGCCGGGCAGGTGCAGGTGCCGACGTTCGCCGGGTACGTGCCGGTCGTGGCCGGGGCGGTGTCGGCGGGGACGCGACGGGCGTACGGGTCGTACTGGAACCGGGTCGTCGAGCAGTGGGGGGAGCGGCGGCTGGACGAGGTCACGCCGTCGGAGATCCGGCAGCTGATGCGGTACACGCGCGAGCACGTGGTGCCGCGCCGTAACGCCAGGGGCGGGCGCAGCGCGCAGGAGCACCTGGTGGCGGCGCTGCGGTGCCTGTACCGGCGGGCGGTCGATGACGGGCTGATCACCGAGGCCAGCAACCCGGCCCGCAAGGTGGACAAGCCGCGACGGCTGCCGTCGACCCGGCGGGCCGTGCCCGGCTGGCGCAGATCAACGAGACAGCCGCCACCACAGGCGATGACCCGGACCTGGACACGCTGCTGCTGCACACCGAGACCGCATGCCGGCGCGGCGGCGCGCTTAGCCTGCGGCCGGCTGACCTTGACCCGGAGCAGTGCCTGGTGCTGCTGCGGGAGAAGGGCGAGACGGTCCGCTGGCAGCCAGTCTCCCACCCTCATGGCCCGGCTCAGCCAGCACGCCGAGGAACGGCACGCGCCGAGGGACGGTCAGCTGCTGCGCTACACCGACGGACGGCCGATTACCTACCGCCGGTATGACCACCTGTGGACCCGGATCGGCGGGCAGCTGCCGTGGGTGGCCACCCAGCAGGTCTCCACCCACTGGATCCGGCATACCACGCTGACGTGGGTGGAGCGGAACTTCGGCTATGCCACCGCCCGCGCCTACGCCGGCCACAACGGCACTGGCGGCGAGGCCGGGGTGACCTCGACCTACGTCCGGGCCAGCGTGCACGAAGTAGCCGCGGCGCTCGCAGCGCTCACCGGCGAGCCGCACCCGCTCGCGGTGCCAGAGGAAGGTGATCTCGATGGCTGAGCGCTACCAGGTGACAGGCGCGGCGGCGGGCCGGGCCGGGCCGGGCCTGCCCGCTGGCTGTGACCAGATGCCGGTCCTGGCCCGGCGGGTCGGCCAGTCGCTGGTGGATGCGGGCTTCAGCCTGCACCGCTGCAGCCCGCGCGACCCGCTGGGCGGGTCTGCCTGACCCCCGTGCCCGGGTCTGGGGGCGAGGACCTCGCGGGGATCTGCGTGTCGTGGACGACGCACGACCGGCTGCTCTCCGGCGAGGGCCGGTGGGCCGCCCATTCAGTGATCATCGTCATGAACACGGCGCTGGGCACGGTCCTGCGCAGCCTCGGCTGGGACGCCCGGCCATTCGGGGATGGCGGGGCCTGGATCATCCCGCTGGCGGGAGCGCACGGCACGGACGGAGCAGCGTCATGATCACCACCGGGCCGCGTGCAGGCGGGAAGCAAAGCGGGCCAGGCCAGGTCCGGAGCCGGGCCGTCGCGCACGACGCCGCGAGCCTGCCGGGCCGGGTACCGGAACGGCCTCGCCGTTCCCGGCCGGCCGGCCGCCGGGGTTTCCGGGCGCCGGGGTCCTGGCCGCTGGTCCTGCTGGCTGTGCCGGCGACGGTGGCGGTGTGGTCAGGGTGGGTTCAGCTCGGGCGGATGACCGGGTTCGGGCTGGTCCGGCCGCTGCCGGGGCTGTGGGACTCGCTGAGGATCAACACGGCGATCACGCTGCCGGTCGGGGTGGAGGCGTACGGGGCGTACGCGCTAGGCACCTGGCTGTCGTCCGGGACCCGGATCGGCCAGCGGACCCGCCGGTACGCGATGTGGTCGGCGATCGGGTCGCTGCTTCTGGGCATGGCCGGTCAGGTCGCCTACCACCTCATGACGCAGGCCCGCCTGGCCCGCGCGCCCTGGGCCATCACCACCGTCGTCGCGTGCCTGCCCGTCCTGCTGCTGGGCAT
>DATKQH010000277.1:0-32922 GCA_035532775.1 Streptosporangiaceae bacterium | reverse complement strand
TCGCCGGGGACCTGGCGTTACCCGATGAACTATGAGATCCACCTCGGCCACGACCAGGACCAGCTGCCGCACCTGCCGGGAAACATCAGCGCGGAGCCGAGCGAGGTCAACCAGCGGGAGTTCTACCGGTTCTGGCTCGAGGCGATGTCAGAACCGGAAGCGCAGAGAAGGTGAGCACCGTGCGAGCGCACCCCGTCGTGGACGTGCACATTCACTACCTCCCGCCCGCGCTGCTCAAAGTCTTCGCCCGGCGCACCAGGCCGCCACGGGCGGAGCGGCAGGACGGGTGGCTCGTGCTGGACTTCGGCGAGGGCTATGTGGAGCGAATCGACGCCCGCCTCGTGGAACCCGAGTACGTGTTCGAGAACCTTCGTCGGGCAGGAGTCGATGTTGCAGTTGTCAGCATCAACCAGCCTGGCGTGCTGCGGCTGGAAGCACCAGAGGCGAAGGCCGTCGCCCGGGATGCGAACGACGAGCTCGCCGAGCTGGTCGGCAAGGGCGAGGGGGCGATTGAGGGCCTCGCCACGCTGCCGTGGCAGGCGACCGACGCCGCGGTGGAGGAGCTCACCCGTGCCGCCTCGCTCGGGCTGAAGGGGGCGATGGTCTGCTCCAACGTCGCAGGCCGGCCCCTCGACGATCCCGCCTTCGACGCCACCTTCGGAGCGGCGGCGTCGCTTTCGATGCCGCTCCTTCTCCATCCGACAGTGCCGGCCGAGGTCTCCGCCCTGAGCGAGCACGGGCTCATCTGCGCGGCGGGCTTCCTGTTCGACACGACCACCGCCATCCTGAGGATGATCTTCGCGGGGACCTTCGAACGCCACCCCGGCCTGAAGATGATCCTCGCCCATTCCGGCAGCCTGCTGCCGCTGCTGATGGGGCGCGTCGACCGGGAGTACACGAGGAATGCACTGCCGTGCACGCTTCCCGAAGGCCGGCGGCCGAGTGACTACCTGCGCAGCCTGCACACCGACACGATCGCCGGCTCGCCGGGGGCGCTCAAGCTCGCCATCGAGCTGCTCGGTGCGGACCGGGTTTGCTTCGGCAGCGACTACCCCTTCGGCAACCAGCAGCAGGCACTAGATCTGGTGCTGGCGGCCGCCCTGCCGGACCAGGTGGTCTCGGCCGTCTGCGGGGAGAATGCGGCTGAGCTGTTCGGCCTCAAGCTGATCCCGGCGGCAGGCGCCGAAGGCCAGGAGTCCGCGAAACAAGCACCGTGAGCGGCGGCGGACGACGTGAGAGCAGGCGAGCTGGCCCGGGGGAACCCGCCCGCAACCGAGGCACTGCCGGTGCCGGGGAGCCAGCCACGCCAGAGCGGCGGGACGCAATGGTCCGGGAAATCAAGGATCACCTTGTGGCGGAGAGCGCCCAGAACCTCGAGGCCCTGCTTGCCGGGATGACGGAGGACTGCTACAACTTCGTGCTTTGCGATCCCTCGCCGCTGTACCGAGGGCCCGAGGAGGTCGCGAAGCGGTACCGGGGGCTGTGGACCGCACTCCCCGATCTTCAGGTGCGGCTACGGCGTATCGTCGCCATCGAAGGCGAGCTGGCGGTGACCGAGCACACGCTGTCGGGCACCCACCGCGGGCCGCTCTTCGGGGTCGCGCCAACGGGATGTTTTGTGCAGGTTGACACGGCCGTCATCTGGGAGTTCGCTGGTGAGCGGATCCGGGGTGAGACGGTTTACTTCGATCTCGCGACCATGCTCCGCCAGATAGGGACGCTGGCACTGCCCGGGTCCGCTCCGCTCCCCTGGGGCGTTGAGCCCGCGCGGCCCTCAATCGACCACCCACCCCCCAGCCAGCATGGTGAGTGAGCACCTGGTGAGCCCAAGCGCGGCAGTCCGCACGGCAGCGGCGGTCCTTTCCGGGCGAAAGCGCGTGGTCGGCCCGGTGACGGATATCGCCGCCCAGGCTCGCCCAGCCCGGTTCAGCAGGGGGCTGCTCACGCAGGTGATCCCCAGTTCATACTCTTCCCGGTCGTAGGTGACTCCGGTTTCGGCGGTGCGGGCAAGCTCGCATTGGAGCCGATGCGGGTCCGTAATTGTGTACCGAGTGCGGCGAAGAAGGCCATTCTTGATCACGGCCTCAAGCAGCTGCGGACTGGAGTAAGCCAGGATCGCTTTGCCAAGGCCCGTGCAGTAAAGGGGCTTACGGGTCCCCAGCGTGGTTGAAACGGAGCATGTCCGCCGCCCGGCGATCTTCTCAACATAGAGCACTTCGACATCGTCCAGCACGCCGAGATGAATGGTCTCGTGTGTGGCTTCATAGAGGTCTTCCATAAAGGGCAAGGCAGCTTCGCGAAGCTTCCGCTGGCGCGCCACAGAATTCCCGAGTTCAAACAGCCTCAGCCCCAGCTGGTACTCCTGCCCTGCCCGTTCCAGCACGTGAAGGTCGATGAGCTGATTGGCCAAACGGTAAGCGGTGGCTTTGGGCAGCCCCGCTCGCCGGGCCAGTTCGGCTAGCCCGACGCTTGCACCATCGGAACCGAGAACTTCCAGAATGGAGAAAGCCCGTTCCAGGACCGAGGTCCCGGTTCGTCCAGTGGACCGCATAACCTGCATTCTGGCCCGCATGGTCCATGCTGTCAATCATGATCTGTGAGGGAGATCGCCGCTAGCGCGCCTGTGGCGCTCACTGCCGCGGAGGATGATCGGAAGCACCGCCCACGGCGGTGGAAGGAATCTCCGAGTACCTTCCCATCTTCGCGCCCGTCACGTTCACGAACTGCGGGGAGCCTCCGTCACGCCGACTGTCGCGGAGATGGCAGAGATAGGACTGGACTGGTTCCAGCCCCCCGGCGCCGCTCACTCCCGCTCTCACCGGTCCGAGACGACGTTGCCCACACGCTAGAGTCCCCGGATGCGGCTCTTCCTCACGACCGATCGCCTGGCGCTACGTCGTTTCACCGAGGCCGATGAAGACAACCTGATCGAGCTGAACAGCGATCCGGAAGTCATGCGCTTCCTCAACGGCGGCAATCCGACTCCCCGGGACGAGGTGAGGACCAGGATCATCCCGACGTTCCTCGGCTACTACGAGCAGTTCGAAGGATTCGGCTTCTGGGCGGCGGTGGAGACCGCGACCAGTCAGTTCCTGGGCTGGTTCCATTTCAGGCCGCCGCTCCGCGACCGAGACACACCCGTCGGCTGGGACGAGGACGGCGTGATCGAGCTTGGCTACCGCTTGCGCCGGTCGGCGTGGGGGAAGGGCTACGCGACTGAGGGGTCCCATGCCCTAGTCGACAAGGGATTTGCTGAATTCGGCGTGCGGCGGGTGGTCGCGGAGACGCTGGCAGGTAACCAGGCCTCGCGGCGCGTGCTGGAGAAATCCGGCCTGATCCAGGTAGATGCCTTCGCAAGCACCGAGCCAGATAGTGCCAACAAGAGCGCTGAGCAGGTCCATGTCGCGTACGAATTGACTCGGGCCAGCTGGGAAGCCCGCGCGCTCTGATTGTTGTTCTGTCCCCTGATGGAAAAAGCAGCATCGATCCCGAATCGAGCGCCTTCACACCCTGCGGCACAGGCCAGGACCGGGCGGAGTCCCGCGCACGTCAGGAATCCTGTTAATGTCCGCGCCCAGTCCGAGGAGGTACTCCGTCATGCGGCGCTGGCCCCGGGACACGCTGGCCAGAACGCGTCGCTGATCTCGTCAGCTGAGAGGACCGGGCTGCGAGCAAGAAGTTCCTCGACGCGCGACATCATGCCCAGCGCTGCTGCTCGCCGCCCAGTGCATGGCGGTCTCCTGATGCCACGACCCCGTCACCGGGACTCCGCGTACCGACGAGCTCAACGCTCAGTGGATCGACCGGTACCGGGCGCTAAGGCCCTGGCGGAGAACGGAACCCGCGCAACACCTTCGCGAGCTGGACGACGCCCGAGCCCATGTCGGCGAACGAGCGGCCCAGAGCGCGAACAGACGGAACGTAGTTGCCGGTGATGGCTTCGACCGAGGCGTCGATGACGTCGTCCGGTGGCACCCTCAGCCCGCGGGAACGCAGCTCAGCCTCGTACATTTCCCGGATATCGGCGCGGCTCTTGCCAGCGGCTGCGGCGCGTACCGCCTGATACGCCTCCTTGCGCGCCTGCGAGTCCCTCCGCTTCTGGTCCAGCAGCGCGCGGAAGTCCGGGAACTGCACGCCGGCTTCGTCCTGCCGTCGCCGCTCAGCCTCGGCTCCAGGACAGGAGCACGACTCGCGCCAGGCTCGCACAGGAACTGCGATCCGGTCGCTGGCGACTGGGCACGATGAATGGCAGGGCACTTGCAGAGCGCTGCGCCGAATTCAGGACGAAGCCGCCGCGGGTTGATCCCGCCGCCGAACATGCCGCACAGATGGGAGCAGTCCTCGTGGTCGCCGCGAGCGCATGCCTGGGTCCGGTGCAGGTGCTCAAACTCATCCGCCCAGGGGTTGCGCATGGCCGCGAGCCTACGTGCTCGACGCCGCCGTGAATCCGCCAGCCGTCCGTGAGTTCGGCCACCTCGTCGCGCTTGCGATGGTTCGCGCCACGAGATTGACATTGCTGCGTCCTGAGCTACGTAATGTTGCCGCCTTTCTAAGAGCGGAATCAGAGCTGCGGCTTGCTATTATCCGGGGTCAATGATGAGAAGTCGCCCGATCCCAAAGGAGACATATAATGTCCAACCATTTCACAGGCCTCGATCTCGGGCCGCCGCTCGGGGACCAGAGGCTCGACCTATGCGATTTGTACGCCTTCCAGTCGCCAACGGAACCCGCGCGGACGGTGCTCATTCTCAATGCCAATCCGTCGGCCGACGAATTCCATCCCGACGCCATTTACCGTCTCAATATCGACAACGACGGGGACTGCCTGACCGACATCGCTATCAGCTATGTCTTCAGCCCGGCGCAGAACGGCAGGCAGACGGCCAGCGTGTTCATGGCGACCGGTGAAGAAGCCCGATCGCCCGAAGCCACCGGCACCAAGATCATCAGCGACGCGGAGGTCTCCCTCGGGTCAATGCCTCAGATCGTCAAGTCCGGTGTCTACACATTCTTCGCCGGAAATCGCAGCGACGCGTTCTTTTTCGACTACGAAGGAATCAAGAATCTGTTCGACACTACGGGTGGCAGGAACTTCACCGCGCCCCACGTAGGCGGTAAGTCGCCGTGGACGGGCGTGGATTCCAATACGGAAAGCAACATCTTCTCGACCGCGCTGGAGCTGCCGGTCAGTGACCTCGGCGCAAATCCCGAGATCCGGATCTGGGGGCGATGCAGCGTGTGGCGGGACGGCAGGCTCCTGCATGTCGATCGAGCCGGCCACCCCTCAGTCAGCAGTTTCTTCAACACCGACGAGACCAAAGAGGAGTACAACGGCAGCGAGCCGGTCCACGATCGCGAGCGCTGGCTCGATCAGTTCGTTCACCTGATGGGTCACACCGGCAACTACACGCGCGAGGAGGCCATCGCGGCGATCGACGCCCACCGTCTCCTGCCCGACATGCTGAGCTACGACCCGTCGAAGCCGGCCAGGTACCCGAACGGCCGGGTGTTTGCCGACAACGTGATCGACCACCGCCTCGGGTTCCTCTCGAAGGGCGAGATCCCTCCGGACGGACTCCGACCGCACACGGACCTGCTCGACGAGTTCCCTTACCTCGGAACGCCGCATGCGAGCACGAGCTGACGGCGCGCCGACGCATAAGCTGAGCTGGTTCGGCCGTCGGTGAACCTCGCCATGATGGTGCGGCGCCGCGGTTAACGTACCCGTATGGCCGATCGCCTCGATCACTGCGAGATCGACGTCGGGGGGAGCCCGGCTGGCCTACCGGGCCTGGGGCGCTCCCGGCGCGCCGCCGCTCGTCCTCCTGCACGCGCTGGGCGAAATCGTGGCAGACTGGGCGGACGTGGCGCCCGGCTTCGCCCGCCACTGGCGGGTCGACGCGCCCGACCTGAGAGGCCACGGGCGAAGTGACTGGCCCGGTGACTACTCGCTGGACGCGATGCGGGCCGATGTGCTCGGGTTCATGGACGCCCTTGGGCTCAGCCGGGCGGACCTGATCGGGTACTCGATGGGCGGCCTGGTGGCCTGCCTGGTCGCCGAGGACCAGCCGGATCGAGTAGCCCGGCTGATCCTGGAGGACATCGCAGCGCTGCTGTCACGGAAGCGGGAGCTCCCGGCAAGGCCGGACGGGCCGCTGCCCTACGACGGGGAGATGGTGCTGGCCGTCCGCAGGCAGATTGACAACCCGGATCCGGCGTGGTTCGAGCGGCTCAGTCAGATCAGTGCCCAGACCCTGGTCATCGGCGGATGCCCGGCCAGCCCGATTCCCCAGGACCGGGTGGCCGAACTGGCCCGGCGAATCCCGGGTGCCCGGCATGAGACAATTCCGGCCGGACACCTGATCCACGCCACCGAGCCGGACGCTTTCACCAAGCTGGCCGTGATGTTCCTGCGGCCCGGCCCGGGAGCTGACCAGACGACCGCAGGCCTGCCCAGCCACGAGTGGCCATTCGTCCTCGACGTGCCCGCGCGGCCACGTGAGCGGCAGGGATACGTCGACCTCTACCTTCCGGACCAGGCCGGCCCGGCTCCGGCGGTTGTCTTCGTGCACGGCCCGCGGGCTGGCGGGCGAGATCGGATACCGCACCACTGCCTCCGGCCATGACCAGGACGGGACGCTGACCGAACTGCTGATCGGCAAGGGGTTCGGCCGGCCCGATGTTCCGTCGATCGACGTCGCGGCGGTGGCCGAGATGGCGGGCAGGCCGAGAGCGGCCTGCCCGCCGCGGCCAGCGCGATCGGCGCGCTCGGCGCCAGCACGGTCACGCGGTCATCGCGACCTGCGCCGTCGTGGACCCTGAGCTGGTGCTGCTCGGCGGCCCGATCGGCAGCCAGCCGGCGTTGCTACAGCCCGTGAAGGCGACCGTCGCCCGCTTCTCACCCTGTCCGGTGCGGATCGCCGCCGGCGCCCTCGGCGCGGCCGCGCCGCTGCAGGGGGCGCTGGAACTCGCGCTCGATCACGGTCGCAAGCTGATGCTCGGCACTCCCCAGACCGCCTGACCCGACGGACGGCCGCCTGACCCGACGGACGGCCGCCGCTTGACCCGATCCGCAACCGCCGCCTGACCCGATGCGCAACCGCCGCCTGACCCGATGCGCAACCGCGGCCTTTCGGCAGCCGATCGTCGGCCGTTGCGGCAGCGGGAGAAGGCGGACTTTCTCAAGCTAAATCGCTACAGAACGATCCATGCGGTGTTAATCTTCGAGGGATCTTCTGATCTATAACCTGCTGTTTCGGGTGACAATCTGCCGAATGGCGACTGCACGAGCCGGATCCCCGGCGCGCCCCGGCCGCACTGACCGATGACGGCCAGCGTAACCCCGCGCGCCAGGCAATCGCTGGCCAGGCAGCCGCCGGAGCGCACGCAAACCACGCGACGGACAGAGAACAGGCGATATGGGCAGAGACGGAATGCCCTCATCAGCCGAGATACTGGCCGATGGGCAGCACCGCGGCAATCCGCCGCGTGACAATCCACCGCGCGAGAGTCCGCTGCGCGGCGGGACGCTGCACGTGGAAGAACTGCCGCTGGCGCAGAGCCGTACTGCCGCCTACCAGATCATGCGCGATGCCGGGCCGGTCGTCCGCGACGCCCACGGCGCGTATCTGGTCTCGGACGCCGAGGCCGTTTCCTACGTGCTGCGTCATCCTGACCTGTTCTCCTCGAAGCGGGCGTTCGATTCGCTCGGCAGTCCCATTCCCATCGTGCCCGTAGCCTCCGATCCGCCCGAGCACACCAGGTACCGGCAGCTGCTCGGGCCGTTCTTCGGTGTCCGCGGCACGGCCCGATGGCTGCCCGAGGTGCGCTCGCTGGCCGCCGGCCTGATCGACGGCTTCATCGAACGCGGCCGGTGTGACCTGGTCGCGGATTTCGCGATCCCGCTGCCGGCACAGGTCTTCCTCACGCTGTTCGGCCTCCCGCTCGGGGACCGTGACCGGCTGATCGCCTGGAAGGAAGCCGTTCTCGGCGCGGTGGGGATCAGCGGTGCCGAGCCGCCCTCAGACTCCTCCATCGCACTGGCCGCCGAGCTCTACGAGTACCTGGTCAGCCATATCGCGGAGCGCCGGGGCGGCACGGATGTGCTCAGCCAGCTGCTGGCCGACAGCAGCGAGCAGCGGCTGACGGACGAGGAGGTCCTCGGCCTGTCCTTCCTGTTCGTCCTCGCTGGCCTGGACACGGTGACGTCGGCGCTCAGCATGGCGTTCGCGGCGCTGGCCAGCCAGCCGGCCCTCCGTCAGCAGATCGTCGACGACCCGGCCATGATCCCGGACGCGGTCGAGGAACTGCTGCGCTTCGACGGCCCGGTCGTCACCGTGCCGCGGGTGGCCACCCAGGACGTCGAGGTGGCCGGCCAGGTCATCCCCGCGGACTCCTACGTCGCCGTCGCGATTGGCGCCGCGAACCGGGACCCGGCGGGGCACCAGGACCCCGATGCCATCGACTTCCGCCGCAACGAAGGCCATCTCGCCTTCGGCGCAGGCCCGCACGGCTGTCTCGGCGCGCACCTCGCCCGGCTGGAGATGCGAGTCGCGCTGGAGGAGTGGCACCGCAGGATCCCCGACTACCAGCTGGCACCGGGGGCCAGCACGACGGCGGACTGGCCGGCCGCGCTGGTCGGCCTCGACAGCCTTCCGCTCGTCTTCGCTCCCGCGACCAGGGAACTCAGTGAACCGGAGACTCGCCAGTGATACGGAGTGAGCAAGCCATGAGGGGCAATGTCATGAGGACCGCGTCATGAGGGCAGTATTATGCGGTCGCGTCCACGACCTCCGCGCAGGCGCTCCATCCGCGCGCTGCTTGCCCTGCTCTTCGTCGTCCCCCTGGTCTCGCTGCTCGCGCTGTGGGGGTTCGCCGCCAGCGTCACTCTGCTCAACGCGCTGCACGAGCACAACTTCACGACCGAGAACCGGCTGTACGGCGGGGCGGCCCAGAACCTGGGCCTCGCACTGGCGCAGGAGCGCTCGGGGTCCTTTGTCTGGCTGAGCAGCGGGCGCAAGGCAGTAACCGGATCGCTGGTCGCGCAGCGCCAGGCGACCAGCGCCGCCGTGGCCAGTTTCCAGAAGGGAATCAGATCAAGTCCCGGCATGATGCTGTCCTCCGCTCGGCCGGCGCTGGCGAGCTTCAGCGCGGCGCTGGGCAGGCTCGACAGCGTCCGGGCGAAGATCGACGCGGGACGGATGAACGCGCTCGCGGCATTCGAGGCCTACAACACGATCATCGATGCTCAGTTCCGGCTGTACAGCCAGCTGATCGTGGTCAACGATGTCCCGCTGTATCAGCAGGCGGCAGCGAGCCTGCAGGCCGGACGGGCGCTGGAGATGGCCGACCGCGAGGTGACCCTGATCAACGGGGCACTCGCAGCGGGCGGCCAGATGAGCAAGAGCGAGCGCCTCCTGTTCGCCCAGACCGTCGCCGGCCAGCGGCTGCTGATGGGTGATGCGCTCAAGCAGCTCGACCCGAGCCTGGCCGCCGGGTATCAGAGCGTCTACACCTCGCCCGCTTACCAGCGGTTCTCGGCCGTGGAGAACCGGGTGATCGGCAGCATCGGGCGGGCCGGGCCGATCCCGGTCAATGCGGCCGAGTGGAGCACGACCAGCTTCTCCCTGCTCGCCGGGTTCAACGGCGCCGAACAGCACGACCGCGTAGTGCTGGCTCAGCGTGGCACCCAGGAGGGCGACAGGCTGCTGCTCGAAGTCCTGCTCGCGGGCGGGCTCGGACTCGTCGCCGTGGCCCTGTCGGTGTTCCTGATGGCGAGATTCGGCCGGCGGATCAGCCGTGAGCTGACCGGCCTGCAGCGATCTGCCCTCGACCTGGCGACCGAGCGGCTCCCGCGGATTGTCGAGCAGCTGAGCCACGGCGAGGACGTCGACGCCTCGGCCCAGGCCGCGCCGCCGGTCGCCGCGCAGATCGCGGAGATCGCGATGGTCGCCGAGGCGTTCTCCTCGGTGCAGCACACCGCCGTCGAGGCAGCGGTCGGGCAGGCCAGGCTCCGCCGGGGCGTGGCTCAGGTCTTCCGCAATCTCGCCTGGCGCAGCCAGACCCTGCTGCACCGCCAGCTGGCGATGCTCGACCAGATGGAACGCAGTTCAACGGACCCCGGAACGCTGGAAGACCTGTTCCAGCTTGACCACCTCACCACGCGCATGCGCAGGCACGCCGAGGGCCTGATCATTCTGTCCGGCGAGGCGCCGGGGCGCGGCTGGCACCAGCCGGTGCCGGTCGTTGACGTGCTGCGCGCCGCGGTCGCTGAGGTGGAGGACTTCACCAGGGTCAGCGTGATCACGCGATCCGGTGACGCGGTGATCGGGTCCGCCGTGGCCGACGTGATCCACCTGCTCGCTGAGCTGATCGAGAACGCCACGACTAACTCTCCGGCCAGCACCGAGGTCACCGTCAGGGCCGAGCGAGTGGCCAACGGCGTCGTCGTGGAGGTCGACGACCGCGGCCTGGGCATGAGCGAGCAGGACATGGCGGCGGCGAACGAGCGGCTCGCGAACCCGCCCCAGTTTGACCTGGCCGACAGCGACAAGCTGGGCTTCTTCGTGATCGCCCGGCTTGCGGTGCGGCACGAGGTGAAGATCACGCTGCGCTCGTCGCCGTACGGCGGGCTGGCGGCGATCGTCCTGCTGCCGCATGCCATCACCGTGGCGGGCGAGGACACCGATGCCCGGGTCGACAGTGCCTTCGCCGGCCGGCTGCAGCTGCCGCCCGCCGGCTGGGAGACGGCCGGTGCCGGTCCCGGCGCTGAGTCCGGGTTCAGCGATCTCGCGGCCTCGGCCGACCTGGAGGACAGCCTGTGGTCAGCCGCGGCCGAGGCGCACGCCGCGCTGTCAGGCGCGGCGCGTCAGGCGCCCTCCGAGGTCATCGGCCTGGCCGCCGGCGCCCGCCCCCCGGCCGTTCAGGCCGTTCAGGCCGGTCAGGCGGATCCGGTGGATCCGGTGGATCCCGGGGGCGGGGCGCTGGACCCGGGGCTGCCGCGGCGGGTACGCGAGACCAGCGACCCGCCTCAGGCCAGCGGCTCCGTGCGGTCGCCGGTCGGTGAGGTGCCGCAGCGCGGCGCCGCCTTCGGGAGCACCGCGGAGGAGCTCGGCGCCCTGGCCGCCTCACTGCAGCAAGGCTGGCTGAACGGCAGCACCGATGCCGCCGAGCCAGACGAGGGCTGAGCGTGGCCGGGATTCCAGAAACGATAACCATGACGGAGGACCGAAAGGGCGGGTGATGGAACAGCCGGGCCTGGCCTGTTCTACGGCCAACGATCCGAGATCTGCTGCGAGCGCCGCCGAGGGGCCGCGGCGATGAGTCCGCGCGGCGAGAGATGGTTCGACCGGGAGGCCGGCCCCGTCGTCCGGCTGTATGCCCTGACCCGAGGTCGCGCCAGGCCAGCCGGCGTAGTGCTCGACGTTGTCGACGTCGTAGGAGCGGCCGAGCCGCGGGCGGCTCACGCGCCCTGGCTGCCGCCCGAGCACCGGCGGCTGCTCGAATTGTGCGGCACGCCGATCGCGGTCGCCGATCTTGCCTCGGAGACTGGCCTGCCGCTCGGCGTTGTCCAGATTCTGCTCAGCGACCTGCACCAGCAGGGACTCGTCACGATCGTCAGGCCAGCGAAGGGCAACACCGAGGATGAGAACGTGCTGAGAAAAGTCCTCGACGGACTCCGCGCCCTGTAGCTCAGGGCAGGCTCTCGATGATCCGGATGACCTCGTCGCGGGCGAAGCCGTGATGCCGGGCGAAGTCGAGGAACTCCTGTGATCTGGCGAGCACCGCGCCGCGCTGGGGGGTCCCGACCACGGTGATGCCCCGCCCGCGCCGGAACTTCAGCAGGCCTTCGTCCCTGAGCAGGTGCAGGGCGCGAAGCACGGTGTTCTTGTTCACGCCGAGCACGGCGGCGATGTCCTTGGCCAGCGGCAGGAGCTCGCCCGGACCTGCCTCGCCGTCGGCGACGGCGCGGCGAATCCGCGCGGCGACCTGATCGTGCAGCGGGACCGGGTCTGACCTGTCGATGTTGACATCCAGCATGGTAGTAGAACCATGTTCCGCCGACGGCAAGACCGGCCATGAGCATACTGATCGTGCCGGATGCCCGGACGGTGCCGGATGCCCGGACGGTGCCGGCTGGCCCGGCGGTCCCGCAGGCCGACACCGCGGCGCCAGACAGCAGCGCCGCGCAGGCACTCTTCCGCGAGGCGCGGCAGCGCCGCCGCCGGCGGTGGCAGGCCGGAGTCGCGGCGTCCCTGGCGGCATCGGCTGCCGTGGCAGTCTCCGCGGTGACGTGGCTGCCCGGGATCACCGGTCATGTGAAAGGCGGCGGCCGCCCTTCCGTCACGGCTCCGGCGGTCCGCTCGTCCGCGGCCGCGGTCTGGCTCGATGACATTGGCCGGCTGCACGTGGGTGACATCGGCCCGGGCGCCCGGGCCAGCCAGCACGTCGTCGCGCAGGTCAACGCCTCCTTGCTGCCCCTGGCCAGTGCCAGGGGCCGGGTCTGCCGGGTCGATCCGGCCGGAGCGTTCGTGCCTGCCCTGGGGCACTGGTCGCAGGTCGTCAGGTACCTGGACGTGAGCACATCGCCCTGTGGAACCCGCAGAGCGGCAAGGTCCGGATCCCCGGCCGCGGCCGGGGGTGATCGATGCCTGCACGCCGCCGGCTGGCGCTCATCGACCTGGCGACCGGAACCGTGCGCGTGGCCAGCAGGCCAGTCATCATTCTCGGGGAGGACTTCGACTGGGCCAGATGGCTGCCGGACGGGCGGCATCTCATCGTCGGCGCCGGAATGAGGCCAGCGTGAGCGTGTCCGGCTGCACGGTACATGCCGTCTAGAGGTCGTCTAGAGGCGTCTAGAGGAATAAAGTCCTTGCCAGATGACGGTGGCCCTGACGACGACTGCCCTGACGACGGCGTCCTGGTCGGGTGCGTGCTGCTAGCCGACGGTGAGCTCGTCGCCGTGGAGTGCGGGCTCGGAGTCGGACTGGGGCTCGGACTTGCACTTGGGGCTCCCGGCAGCGGCGTGCGTGGCGCCGACGTCCTGGTGGCTGAGTGCTGCCGCGCTCGGGAGTGGCTGACGGTCGCGGCCGACGTGGGCTTCACGAGAACGTAGGTAACGAGCGCGGCCAGGAAGATGGCGGTCAGGATCCAGGTCGAGGTCCGGATGGGTCGCATCAGCCACCACCCGTCGGCTCCGCCGCCTCCAGGCCGGGCGGCAGATGGATACCCTCGCTGCGGAACACGGTCGCGACCCTGGCCCGCAGGATCCGCCCGACGTCGAACTGCTTGCCGGGCAGTGTCCTGGCGACGAGCCGGACCTGGAACTCGTCCACGTTGATGCTCTGCACGCCCATCACCGCGGGCGGGTCAAGCAGCAGCCGCCGGAGGTCAGGCTCCTTGTACGCCTGCTCCCCGATCAGCCGCAGCGTGTCGCTCACCTGGTTGACGTCCATGGCAGCCGGCACCGGGACATCGACGACGGCGCGTGCCCAGTCCCGGGAGAGATTTGTTACCTGCGTGATCTGGCCGTTGGGTGTGATGATCATTTCGCCGTCAGCGGTGCGGACCGAAGTGACCCGCAGCGTGACGTCCTCGACGGTGCCGATGGCCGGATCCGGGCTGTTCGGGGCCGACAGCCGGATGAGGTCGCCATACCCGTACTGGCGCTCGGCGATGATGAAGAAGCCCGCCAGGATGTCCTGGACGATGCGCTGGGCGCCGAACCCCAGTGCCACAGCGACCACTGCGGCGGGGGCGACCAGGCTGGTGATGGGAATCCCGATCCGGACCGCGACCGACACTGCCGTCGCGCAGTAGATGAAGACCAGAACGGCCCAGGTGAACACCTGCGCCAGCGCGTGCCGGTGCTTGGACTCTTCCGAGCGGACCAGTGAGTCCGTCGCCTGGGCGTTGGCGTCGATCCGGTGCGTGATCTTGTCGCGGAGCCAGGTCGCGAGGCGGGTCAGCAGGATCGCCCCGGTGACGAGCAGCACGATCTCCAGGCCGCTGCCGCGCGCCCATCCGGCGATGTCGGTCAGAAGCTTCATCTTCAGCATCAAGGGGAGTTCCGTGGTCGGGGGGCAAGGGGATGCGTCCCTCGGTCAGCGGCAAGCTGAGGTACCCGAGTGGCTCACCGGCAAACTCGGCGGGCCTGAACTGCCTACGGGCCTGAACTGTGTCATGGCAGGCACACCCGGGCAGTCGGATCAGCCCGGCAACTCCATCAGCCTACTAGCCGGATCAGGCGGACAGCACACCCTTGGCGGTGGCGTCACGGACCCAGGAGTCGAGCTCGTCGGCCATCGCGTCGGCGAACTGCAGGTCGCTGATCTGGCTGAGTTCCGGGCAGTCCGTTCCGTCGAAGAACTTGGCATCGACGTTGTCCAGCAGCCGCGCGCCGGGGTGCCGTTCCTCGAGATCGTCGAGTTCCTGCAGGTACTCGACGGCTCGTATCGCGAGGAACTTGATCTGCACCGGGTACTTGGCCAGCTCGATGACGCGCTCGGTCGCCAGCTGCGCATCGGTCGGCGACCCGTCGGTGACGATGATCGCGAAGATCGGCTCCGCAGTCGTGCTGGCCTCGCTGAGCAGGTCGTCGAAGATCGGCGCGAACTTGGTTCCGCCCATCTGATCGGGATGCCAGATGCTGGCCTCGACGATGCCCTGATAGTTGGACTGGTCGACGATGACCTCAGGCCAGAGCCGGTGGTCGAAGGCGATGACCGGGATCTGGCCGTCGGAGTCCAGCTGGAACGCGTAGCCGAGCGCGCGCTCGACCAGGCGCTGGACGTTGCCGTTGGAGTAGTCCCGCGCCTCGGGGAACTCCATCGAGCCGGAGTGGTCGACATAGAGCCTGACCGCGCCGCGCAGGCCCGACAGGTTGCGCTTGGACAGGCTGATCCCCGCCTTCTCGGCGCGCTTGACCAGGTCGATGTGACCGGCCTCACGGACCTTGGTCAGGTTGACGGCAGGAGCGCCGGTCGGATCCTTCACCAGGTTGATGGTGCGGGCAGCTACGGGTGAATCGCCAGACATCAGTAATCGGCCTTTCCGGAGAGGTTGCAGCTGGAATTTCAGGCGGACAGCACGCCTTTCGCGGTGGCGTCGCGGACCCAGGTGTCGATCTCGTCGGCCATTGCCTCGGCGAACTGGAGATCGGTGATCTCGGTGAGCAGCGGGCAGTCGGTCCCGTCGAAGAACTTGGCGTCGACGTTGTCGAGCAGCCGCCGGCCGGGGTGCCGTTCCTCCAGGTCGTCGAGCTCGGCGAGGTAGTCGACCTCGCGGATGGCCAGGAACTTGATCTGCACGGGGTACCTGGCCAGCTCGATGACGAGCTTGGTGGCCTGGGACCGGTCGTTCGGGGAGCCGTCGGTCACGATGATCGCGAAGATGGGCTCGCTGGTGGTCTCGGCCTCCTTCAGCAGATCCTCCAGGACCGGCACGTACCGCGTGCCCCGCATCTTGCTGGGGTGCCAGATCCTCGACTCGACGATGCCGATGTAATTCGACTGGTCGACGATCACCTCGGGCCACAGGTCGCTGTCGAAGGCGATGACCGGGATCTGGCCGTCCGAGTCCAGCTGGAACGCGTAGCCGAGCGCGCGCTCGACGAGGCGCTGGACGTTGCCGTTGGAGTAATCCTTGTTGCTGCCCAGCTCCATCGAGCGGGAGTGGTCGACGTACAGGCGGACGGCCCCGCGCATTCCGGACAGGTTGCGCCTGGACAGGCTGATCCCGGCCTTCTCGGCGCGCTTGACCAGGTCGATGTGGCCGGCCTCGCGGACCTTGCTGAGGTTGACGGCCGGCGCCCCGGTCGGGTCCTTCACCAGGCTGATCGTGCGCGCGGCAGCCGGCCGCGCGCCAGCGCCGCTGTCAGCGAGTCCAGACATGTTGGCCTTTCCTGAGGTGACCGAGCGTAGCGGGCACTCCCGACATAGGCGCCCCTTTCAACCCTGATGATTCTGCAACTACGGCTGCCCGGATGGCCAGCGGATCATTGAGTACCTGGCCGGTGCCGGCGGTGTGGCTGCCGCCGGAGAAGCAGAGGTTCTCGCACACCGCCTTGCCGGCGAGGACGGCGCCCGCGTCGAGCAGCCTGGCGAGGACGGCGCCCGCGTCGAGCAGCCTGGCGACCACGGTCGCGTCGCGCCGCGGCACGAATCCCTCCACGGCGGCCGAGCCGTTCATCATCGGGACACCGGCCGCCTCGATGTTGTCCTTGACCGCGACGCGCCGGCTGCCAGCGGCCCGTCGTCGCGGGTCCGGATCTGCGTGGTGACATACCAGGCGCCGAGCGGGTTCTCAGCCGGCGATGGCCGCTGCCACGAGCGGGACGGCGGGACGGGCAGGCTCGCCGCGAACCGGCGTTCCACCTCGTCGCAGGAGGTCAGCATGGCCTCGGCGAGCGCGCGGAAGGAGGTGATGTCCTGGCGCGTGAGGTGGAGATTGTAGGCGGCGCCGATCCCGGCGCCGTCATCGTCTGAAAGCGGGGCGACAGGCATGATTCATCTTGACCGCCGCCCAAGGCCGGGAACAAGCCCGGCTGGCCCGCTAGCGCTCCAGCCCGGACGCCGCGAGTGCCGAGTCGGCGGCATCCGCCGCCTCTACGTCGTCCCTGGAGATGCCGAGCAGGAACAAGATAGCATCGAGATGCGGAACGCTCACCGAGGTGTCGGCGGCGCTCCGCACGGCCGGCTTGGCGTTGAAGGCGATGCCCAGGCCCGCCGCGGCGATCATGTCCAGGTCGTTGGCGCCGTCGCCGACGGCGACCGTCTGGCTGAGCCGCACCCCTGCCTGCGCCGCGAACTCCCGCAGTATCCGCTCCTTGCCGGGCCGGTCGATCAGCTCCCCGGTGACCCGGCCGGTCAGCTTGCCGTCGACGATCTCCAGCGTGTTCGCCGCCGCGTAGTCCAGGCCGAGCTCGGCCGTCAGCCAGTCCGTGATCTGCGTGAACCCGCCGCTGACCACGCCGCAGCGGTAACCGAGCCGCTTGAGCGTCCTGACTAGCGTGCGGGCTCCCGGGGTGAGCCGCAGTTTCTCGGTCAGCTCGTCGACGACGCTCGCGTCCAGGCCCGCGAGCAGTTCGACCCGCTGCCGCAGCGCGGTGGCGTAATCGATCTCCCCTCGCATCGCCGCGGCCGTCAGCGCGGACACCTCGGCGGCGCAGCCGGCCCGGTCGGCAAGCAGGTCGATGGCCTCGTCCTGGAGCAAGGTCGAGTCCACGTCCATCACGACGAGCCGCATCGCCCGGCGGTGCAGCCCGCCGCGCTGCACGGCGATGTCGGCCCCGAGCCCGACCGACTCGCGGGCGAGGTCGGCACGGAGCGCCTCGGGATCCGCGCCTGAGACGTCGAACTCGATGCAGGTGACCGGCCGGCGCGCGAGCCGGCCGATCTTGTCGATGTTCGCGCCGCTGGCCGCGATGCGGCCGGCGATCGCGGCGATCACGGCGGGCGTGAGCGGATTGCCGAGCACCGTCACGTGCAGCCGGCCCCGCTGCCGCGACTGCTCGCCCGAGCCGAGGGTGATCTCGACGTTCATACCGAGATCGTCGGCGAGCGCGGTGACCTTGCGGTGGATGGCCGTCAGGTCAGGTGGATCCGGGCAGCCGAGCAGGACCCCGAGCACGAGATGGCCGCGGATCACGACCTGCTCGACATCGAGCACGGTCAGGTCGTGTGCGGACAGCCCGGAGAAGAGCCGGGAGGTGACACCAGGCCGGTCGCGGCCGGTCAGCGTCACCAGCAGCGTCGTTTGCGGTCGGGACATGGCGCTGACCACGCTACCGAGTCAGCCCGGGTCGGGGGCGTACCGGGGCTTGTTCCGAAGGGCTCCGTCCGCCGCTTCCCAGCCGGGCTGCGGCTGTGCGGCCGGGCTGCGAGTACTTGCTCAGCCGCCTCAGAGAACGCTCAAGCATCATCCGTTACGGGGCGGACTGCGATGCGGTTGGATGGATGTCACTTTCATCCGCATGCTCGGTGATGAATGTGCCATCCATCCATCCATCCATCCAGCCAGCCCGACAGCCGGGTCGATCCAGTGCCAGGATGTCGCGGCAAACACCAGGTCGTAGCCCGCTCGCGCGGGCGGTTGCCAGGTCTCGAGCGCGTCCTGGACAACCTGCAGGTCAGCCCAGCCGGCCAGATTGTGGCGTGCCTGCCCGGCAAGCTCCGCGCCGATCTCGATGCAGGTAATCAGGAAGCCGCGCCGGGCGAGCGGGAGCGTCGCCTTGCCGGTCCCGTGAGGTCCGCGATTACCGCCCCAGCGACGAGAAGGCATGGCTGCGATGCCGGGTACTCGCGTGCTCGACCTGGTTCGTCGACGGCCCGCTGGCGACCATCGACACGATCGCGGTGCATCCCGACTACCAGGGCGCCGGAATCGTCACGGCGCTCTTCGACCGGCCCGCGCCAGGGCAGCGGCGGTGGGCGCGGTCGGCCGGGCGCTGATCCTCGTCGGCGGACTGCCGCCGGTACGCCGCGAAGGCTGGCATGGCCGCGCTGATTACGATGGCTCCGGCCATCGCCGCCAGGCCACCGCTGAGGGCGCCAATCGTCGGCGAGGTCAGTGATCCCACCGCCCCGGCCTCCAGATTGCCGATCTCCCCGCCGCCAGCACCCGCGACGTAGTCGGCCGCGAGTACCCGGCCGCGGAACCGGTCAGGCGTGAACGACTGGACGATCGCCGACCTGAAGACCACGGTGAAGGTATCCGCGGCCCCGGCGACGCCCAGCAGGGCCAGGGCCAGCCACAGCGAAGGCGCGAGCGCGAAGCCCGCGAATGCCGCTCCCCAGACCGAGGCCGCCGCGAGCATCGCCAGGCCCTGCCGCGAGACATGACCGACCGGCCCTGAGAACACCGAGCTGACCAGGCCGCCGACGCCGATTGCGGCCGTGAACAGGCCGAGCGTCGAGGCGCTGCCACCGAATCGCTCGGCGTTGATCGCCGGGAAGAGCGCGACCGGCAGGCCGAAGACGGTCGCGTTCAGGTCGGTCAGGAACGCGCCGGCCAGCACCTGGCTGCGGGCGATGAAGCCGACTCCTTCCGCTACCGCGCGCGGGCCAGGCCTGGTGGCCCCCTCCTGAGGCGGCATCGCGGGCAGCCCGGCAATCCCGTACAGGGCGGCGGCGAAGCTGATCGTGTCCACCAGGTAGCACGCCTGCAGGCCGCCGGTCGCGGCCGTGATCAGGCCGGCCACCGCCGGCCCGGCGATCAGCATGACCTGGAAGCTGAGCCGGTTGAGCGCCAGGCCGGCGGCGAGCTGCCCGGGCGGCAGCAGCCGGGCCACGAAGGTCTGCCTGGCCGGGCTGTTGACGGCGCTCAGCGCCGACTGGACGGCAACGAGCCCGTACAGCAGCCAGATCAGGCGCAGCCCGGCGAACGCCTGGGCCGCCATCGCCGCCGAGACGGTGGCCAGGCAGCTCGTGGTGATCAGCACGAGCGTGCGCCGGTCGACAGCATCGGCCAGCGAGCCGCCCAGTAGTCCGATGGTCAGCATCGGCACCATCCGGGCGATGCCGATGGCGCCGACGGCGAACGGCGAGCGGGTGATCTCGTATACCTGAAGCGTCACGGCGAATGTCGTCATCGACGAACCGATCCACGACAGCATCGAGCCCGCCCAGAGCCGCCGGAACTGCGGCGACTCGCGCAGTGGCCGGATGTCGATGAGCACGCGCTTCCTGCTGGCCACCTGGGCTCCTTACTCCTTTTTCTCGATTGCGTCTTTCTTGATCGCGGCGCCGAACGAGGGATGGGCAGCGGACCAGGCTGATTCGACGATCCGCTGCCGGAATGGCTTTCGCTCAAGCGCCGCGGCGATAGCGGGTACCAGTTCGCCGAGCGGAAAGGGCAGCTCGGCGTCGAGTTCCTCGGCGGCCGAGTTCGTGGCTGCCCATTCGGCCTGGATGAGCGGCAGCGCCTTCCTCGTCCGCTCGGTCAGGTGGACGACGCGCTGGCGGGCGTCTTTTCCTGGTTCGAGGACAACGAAGTCGCGCTTGCTCATCTCCGCGACCGTCTGGCTGGCCGCCGAGTGGGTGACCGAGACAGCCCGGGCCAGTTCGCGGATCGGGAGCGGGCCGAGCGCGACGAGCGCACGGACGACCGGGCTGAACCGCGGCCGGTAGTCCGTCAGGCCAAGGTCGTCGAGTACCCCGGCTACATCGGCGTCCATCAGCTCGAGCGCATGCCGCAGCTGCGTGCCGAAGCCGGTGAACGCACCGGGTTCCTGCTGGTTCATCGCCACAATATAACAGCACTGTTGTATTGTTGGCGGCCCTGGACCGCGCGACATCGGTGGACCCCCGCTGCTGCTCTAGCGACATCAGGGGTCCATCGATGTCGCTGAGCGGGGAGGGGACTGAGGCGGGAAGCGCTACAGCAGGCCGGCGAGCCACTGTCGCGCGATCGCGCCCTGTGCGGCCTGGAACGCGCGGACCGTCGGTCTGCCCGGCGGTGGCAGCAGCAGCGAGCGCTGGGTGAGGTAGCCAGCGACCGCGCAGACCGTGCTGGCTAGCGCCTCCCGGCTCGCTGCCCGCCCGGCCCTTGTCATCGCCAGCAGGTCGCCCGGCGGCGGCCCGCCCTGCATGGCGACACTGGGTGCCAGGAAGACGACGTCGATGAAGTCCGCGCCCTGGCAGGCGTGCGGCCAGTCGACGATCATCACGCGATCGCCCGTGAGCAGGACATTGTCGGCCCGCAGATCCGTGTGCAGCAGCGTGTCGCCGGCGCATGAGCCGGCCAGGTCCGCTCCAGGTCCGCGAGCTGGTTCAGGTGGGTGCGCGACCACGAGTCGATCCCGCCGTGGTCCGGTGCCGCGGCGAGAGTCCGCCAGCCGGTGAAATCCTCGGCGAATCGCTGCGTCAGGGCGCCGGCGTCGATCGGCGCGGGAGTGAGCGCGCCGGCGAGCCGGTCCACGGCCGCCAGCACCTCGGCCAGGTCATCGGGGTGCCAGGGTAGCCGGGGATGCCGTCCATCGACGTCGTCGAGGACGAGCACGGTCCACGGATCCGCCTCCAGCGTGCCGCGCAGCCGCGGGACAGGCAGCTGGCCGGCCGCGATCAGCGGGTCGAGCGCCCGCAGGATCTGCGCCTCCGTGCGGTGCATGGCCGGGGTCACCGGGTTCGCCTCGGCCGAGACGCCCTTGACGAACCACCGCGTCCCGTCGGCGCACAGCAGCCTGGCCGCGACGCCCGGGCTGAATCCGCCCGGCTGCGAAGTCGCTCGCACGACGGGAGCGCCGCGGACCTGCTCGATGCCCGCCCGGACGGACTCGGGGACGGAGTCCCAGGTGATGCGGACGCCTTCGGCTGGCGGGATGGTCATGCTGGTTCAGCCTGCCTGCTCCCGGTGCTGGCGGGCAACCCGATGAGGCCGTGCCCGGCCCGCGTCAGCCGGCCGCAGCCTGGATCTGCCCGGCCAGCTTGCGGGCGCGCGCCGTGGCCGCTGCGGCACCGGCCTGGTCCCCGGCCGCGTTCCGCAGCCAGGCTCGCTTCGACCACGCATAGGAGTTGCCCCCCCGCATCGACAGCCGCTCGCTGACCAGTGCCGCCGCGAGCTCGTGCCGCCCGGCCCTGATCGCGGCCTCGAGCAGCGTGCGCTCGACGGCGTCCCGCTGAGCGTGGCTGCCGCCGAACGTGTGCACGCGTGTCCGGATCGGCAGCAAGCCAGCGATGACGCTGTCGTACCCGCCCTGGCCGAAATGGACCAGGCTGCGGCACACCGGCAGCCCGATGGCAGCGGTCATCTTCCAGCCGGTGCCGGCCCGATCGCCCAGGGCGATCAGCTCGTCGAGCACCCGCACGAGGTTCTCGGCGCGGTCAAGCTCGCCGTTGCCGATGAACGACATCACCGCGTGCATGTCGTTGAACGGGTAGAAGCCTGGCGTCAGGATGCGCGCCCACGCCGCAGCAAGCGGCGCCCACCGGTCCCCGACCGGCGTCCCCTCGAGGTGCATGCGCCAGAGCAGCGCCGACGCGTCGAGCAGTTCGAGCGCCGAATCCTGCGAGTCGTCGTGATGGATCATCCGGTCGTACACGGCGAGGGCGCCGTCGGTGTCGCCGCCCTGGAGCAGGTAGAGGGCGTAGTGCCACGAGTTGTGGACGTTGAGGAAGTTCCCGGTCTGCCAGTCGGCCTCCCGGCTGCGCATGAAGCGAACGCCGTCGGGGACCCGCCCGGCCATCTCGTAGGTGTGCACCACCGCGTGGATGCCCCAGACGTCGTCCGGATTCCGCTCCACGGCGGCCCGGCCGAACTCTTCCGACTGCTGGTACAGATTGCTTTCCTCAAGACCGAACGCGTACATCCCGTGCACGAACCCGAGCTGGGGGTCATCGGCATGCCAGCCGCCGAGCGCCCGGCCGATCCGGTCGCGCAGGCTGGCCGCATCGCCGGTGAAGAAGTCGATCTGGTGGCCGACGGCCAGGGCGAGCAGATCACGGGGGTACTCGATCGAGATCTGGCCGATCAGGTCGCCCGCGTGCGCCATATCGCCGGCGATCCACCGCTCAGCCGCCGCGAGATGTGCCCGCTCGCGTGACCGCATGGCCAGGCCGGCGCTGTCGGAACCGAGTCCGTCGAGGGCGTCGATCGCGACGGCGACGGCGTTCTCCTCGGTCGACATCAGCGCCAGGTACGCGCAGAAGACCCTGGCCATGACGCAACCGGGATCGGCTGCTACCGCCGCCGCTGCTGCATCGACCACCTCGGACTGAAACCGGATCAGGTGGTCGATCGCCTGGTCATAGGCGGTCACGGCCTCGGCGGAGCCGGTCAGGCTCAGGCCTCGTGCGTCAGCGGCCACGTCAGTTCCTCCCGTCGCGCGGCGGCAATGCCATGCTAAGCCCGCACCGCTGACCTTGATCGCGGACGATTCTCAGTACGCGGACGATTCTCAGCGCATGCCGCTGAAAGATGTCCGCGATCTGAAATTCGTCCACGATCATGGACCGGGCTCCGCCGTCGCAGCCGGTCCTGCTGGGGTTGGTGCTGCGGCTGGGGGCGGTGCGGCGGCGGGGGCGGCGGCGGCTGGTGTGACGGCGGAGGCTGGTGGGGCGGCGGAGGCTGGTGGGGCGTCGGCTGGGGTGAGGCCGGCTTTGGCCTGGTAGGCGCCGAGGTCGTCGGGCATCGACTCGGCCGCGAGATCCGCGGCGATCATCGCGAGATAACGCTCGATCTCGCCCTCTGTCCGCGCCGGGTCCCAGCCAAGCTCGGGCGCCATCAGAGCGGCCGCGTGCGGGGCGGCGGCCGCGCCGCGGTCGCGCGTCTCGATGGTGATCCTGGTCCGCCGGGACAGCACGTCGTCGAGCCGGACGGCACCCTCGTGCGTGCACGCGTACACGACCTCGGCGCCCAGGTACCCGCCGGAGCCGGGGATCGGCTCGCGCAGTTCGGGCCGCGCCGCCATCGCATCGAGCAAGGTGGCGACATCGGAGCCGTACCGCCCGAGCAGCCGCTCGACCTGGGCGGCTGGCAGCCCGGCGGCATCGGCGATCGTGGCGCGCGACGCCCGCATCTCGGCGTAGCCGTCCGCTCCGGCCAGCGGAACCTGGGCGGTACGCGATGCCGGGACAGGCCGTCCCGTCCGGCCCTGTCCGGCGGACAGGTCACGCACGGCCGCGTCGATCAGATCCCGCGCCATCACCCGGTAGGTCGTGTACTTGCCGCCCGCGATCACGCTGAGTCCTGGCACCGACGAGTCGACCGAATGCTCCCGGCTGAGCTTCGTGGTGTCCGACCCCTGGCTGGCGGCGACCAGCGGGCGCAGGCCGGCGAAGGCACCCTCGATGTCGCCGGTGGTCAGCGGATCGCGGAGCAAATGGTTCACCTTGGCGAGCAGGTACTCGATATCGGCGCGGCTGGCGGCCGGCTGGGCCGGGTCGTACGGCCACTCGGTGTCGGTATCGCCGATCAGCCAGTGCTGCCCCCACGGGATCACGAAGAGCACGCTCTTCTCGGTCCTGGTCAGCAGGCCCGTGTCCATCGCGATCCGGTCGCGCGGGACGACGATGTGGACCCCTTTGGACGGCCGGACCCGCAGCTCAGCCCGGCCAGAGCCGTCAGTTCCGACAGTCCCGTCAGCGTCGCCAGATCCGCCGAGTCCGCTGGTCCAGGCGCCGGTCGCCTGCACGACGTGCCTGGCCCTGATCTCCAGGTCCGTCCCGGTCAGCAGGTCGCTGGCCCGGACGGCGGTCACCCGGCCGGCCTGGGTGAGCAGGCCGTCCATCCGCACGCCGGTCGCCAGCGCCGCGCCGTGCGCGGCGGCGGTCCTGGCCAGGCAGGCGACCATCCTGGCGTCGTCTTCCTGCGCGTCGTAGAACTGCACGCCGCCGACCAGGGCGTCCGGCCTCAGCGCCGGGGCCAGCCGGAGAGCTCCCGTTCTGCTCAGGTGCCTGGCCCGCGGCACCGCGCGGCGGCCGCCCATCGTGTCGTACAGCAGCAACCCGGTGCCCACGTAGGGCCGTTCCCAGACCCGGTGGGTCAGCGGCCACAGGAACGGGACCGGCCTGACCAGATGCGGTGCGAGCCGCGTGAGCAGCAGGCCGCGTTCGGTCAGCGCCTCGCGCACCAGCCCGAAGTCCAGCATTTCCAGGTAACGCAATCCGCCGTGGATCAGCTTGCTGGACTTGCTTGATGCCCCGGCGGCGTAATCCCTGGCCTCGACCAGCGCGACCGACAGGCCCCTGGTGGCGGCGTCGAGTGCGGCGCCGGTCCCGGTGACGCCGCCGCCGACCACGAGGATGTCGAACGTCTCGCTGGCCATCCGGCTGACCGACGTGGCCCGGTGCTGCGGGCTGAGCGCGGCCGTCACGACGCGCTGCGTTCACGAGCCCGCCGGACGACGTCGGCGAGCAGCAGCCCCCACGCGCTCCTTGCCGCGTCCCGGTCGGCCGGCCGGAGTTCGGGCCGCACGGTGCGGTCGGTCTCGAACGGCAGGCCGGCCAGCGCCGCCTGGTCCCACTGCCCGGCGCCGAGCCCGGCGAGCGCGCCGGCGCCGAGTGCGGTGACCTCCGTGGCGGCCGTCCGCTCCAGGGTCAGGCTGGTCAGGTCGGCGATGGCAGCCAGCACCGAGTCGTTCCGGCTCAGGCCGCCGTCGACCCTGAGCAGGTCAAGCGGCCAGGCGAGGCCATCCCGCACCGCGTCGACGGCATCGGCGATCTGCTGCGCCACCCCGATCAGCGCGGCCTCGGCGATGTCCTCGCCGGTGCTGTCCGCCGTCAGGCCGCCGATCTCCGCGGTGGCGAGCGGCGTCCAGGTCGGCGTGCCGAGGCCGAACAGGGCGGGCACGCACCACGGCGTGCCGGAGCCGTCGGACCGGTCGCCGGCCCAGGCCGCCAGCGCACCGGGCCTGATCCGCGGCCAGTCCCCGGCGCCGAGCACGCCAAGCCGCCGCAGCCAGGTGGTGACCGCTCCGGCACTGGGCACGAACCCCTCCAGGGCGTAGGTCGTGGCCTCGCCGATCTGCCAGGCGCAGGCGGACACCACCCCGTCCGGCACCGACGTCGGCGGCACCTCCCCGGCATTGCACCACAGGAACGCCCCGGTCCCGAGCGTCAGCTTCGCCAGCCCCCCGGTCCAGCACCGCTGGCCGAACAGGGCCGCCTGCTGGTCCCCGACGATCGCGCTGATCGCGGCGCGCCCGCCGCAGACCCCGGCATCGGTGACCGCGAGCACGCCGGCGGTCGGCGCGACGGCCGGCAGCATCTGCCCGGGGACCGCGAACAGGTCGAGCATCGCCTGGTCCCAGGTGCCGGCGGCGAGGTCGAACAGCATGGTCCTCGATGCCATCGACGGGTCGGTGACGTGCACGGCGCCGCCGCTCAGCTGCCAGGTGAGCCAGCAGCCCACGTCCCCGAAGAGAAGCTTGCCGCTGGCCGCTGCGCGGCGCGCGCCAGGCACCTCGTCGAGCAGCCAGCGCAGCTTCGACGCGCTGAACGCCGGCTCGAGCGGCAGGCCGGTTCGCGAGCGCACCCGGGCCTCCTGACCGGCAGCGCGCAACTCGGCGCAGGCGTCGCTGGCCCTGATGTCGCGCCAGCTGATCGCGGGGAAGACCGGCTTGCCGGTGCCGGCGTCCCAGACGACGAAGGTTTCCGTCTGTGCCGCCAGGCCGATTCCCGCCACGTCCGGCCAGCCAGCGCCGGCCCGCGCGAGCGCCTCGCTGACCGAGGACAGCACGCCGCCGGTGATCTCCCCGGCGTCGTGCTCGACCCGGCCCGGGGCGGGGAACACGCTCGTGACCGGCCGGCTGGCCGCGGCGAGCGGCGTCAGCCGGCTGTCGAGCACGACGGCACGGCTCGACGAGCTGCCCTGGTCGACCGCCAGGATGACGCCGCCCACTAGGGCGTGTCCGGTAGGTCTTGGCCGTCGCGAGCGGCGCCCATGCGAGACACGCCCTGGCCGCCCGTCCGGCTCATCCGGCCCGCTCGCCGGAGGAAGCGGCCAGGACCGCCCGGATCTGCCCGTCGATCGCCGGGCCGCCGGGCAGCCTGCCCTCGAAGATGGCGCCGCCGATGGTGAACCCCCACGCGCCGGCCGCGTCGAGCGTCGCGATCTGCTCGACGGTGGCAACCGACCCGGCGGCGATCACCGGCCCGGCGGACGCCTGCACGACGGCGCGGGTCAGCTCGGCCACGTCGGCGGTCGGGTGCCGGTAGGCGAGCAGGTCGAGGCCGTAGACGCCGTCCAGCGCGGTGATCGCCCGCGCGCTCTCGGCGATCTCGGCGATCTCGCCGTGCAGCACGCTGGGATGGCCGACGACCGTGCCGGGGAACGGGCAGTAGCGTGCCTTTGACCCGGCGAGCACCGCGAGCCCGTCGCGGGGATGGGTGCCGCCCAGCACCCAGTCGACGCCGATCTCGGCCGCCGCCGCGATCGACCTCAGCTCGTCCTGGATGGTGGTCGAGACGACCTCCAGCATGACCTCCAGGCCGTCGGCGTGCGCCTGGTCGCAGACCTCGCGCAGCTCGGCCACGGTGGCGCCGATGTCCTTGAAGCCGACGTAACGCAGGCCGCAGTGCCGGATGCCCCGGTAGACGTCGAGCGGCCGGTCGACGGTGCGGTCGTGGTGGGTCAGCATGAACACGAACTCGATCACTGTGGCTCCCGTGGTCGGGCTGGCTGGGGCATTGCGTCGGGGAGCAGGTCCCCGATTCCCTCGATGACGTAGTCCGGCTGAACGCCGGATTCCGCCACGTCGCTGGCGGCCGTGGCGCCGGACAGCACCAGGATGCTGGTCATCCGCAGGGCCCGGCTCATCGCGACGTCGGTCAGGATCCGGTCACCCACCATGGCCGCGTCGCCCGGCGGCACGCCGAGCCTGGCGTGCACCTCGGCGGCCATCTGCGGGCCTGGCTTGCCGAGCACCGCCTCGGCCCGCGATCCGGTGCAGGCCTCCACGGCCGCCAGCATGGCCGCGCAGTCAGGCAGGCCGCCATCCGGGCTCGGGCAGAACGGATCGGGATTGGTAGCGATGATCACCGCGCCATGCCGGTGCACGGCACGGAACGCCCGGAGCAGCTTGGTGTAGTCGAACGTCCGGTCGAAAGAGACGACGACAACGCCGGCGCCGGACGGCTCGGTGGTCACGGAGATGCCGGCCGCCAGCAGCGTCTGGTCGACCAGCGGCTCGGCCACGGTGAGCACGGCGGCGCCCGCATGCTGGCTCTTCAGGTAGCCGGCCAGCACGCTGAGCGGGGTGACGACCTCCCGCTCGTCTGCCTGCACGCCGATCCCGCGCAGCAGTTCGGCGTAGCTGGCCGCCGAGCGCAGCGGGTTGTTGGTCAGGAAGACCAGGCGGGATCCGGCCTGCCGGACCCGGGCCAGCGTCTCGACCGCACCGGGCAGCGGCTGGTCTCCCAGGTAGACCGTTCCGTCCAGGTCGACGACGTAGCCGGAGAAGACCTGCGGCGGACGGCCAGGCGCTGGCTCCCTGCTGGCCCTGCTGGCCGGCCTGAGCCTCATGACGCGCCGCCCGCGCCCGCCGCTGTCTCGGCGGCAGCGAGCACCGCGTCCACGTCGTCGGCCTCCCAGGCGCCCATCAGCATCGCGAGGTCGGCGACGCCGAACCGCCGCCGCTGCAGCGCGCAGTTGGCGACCGCCCAGCGGGCCTCGTCGTCGTCCACCGGCCCGGGCAGGTCAGCGAACCGGACCGGCAGGCCAGCCGACCGCAGCCCGGCGGCGAGTTCTCCGGGGTCGGTCAGCAGCCGCCCGATCGCGGCGTCGCAGTCCGCCCAGGTCGCCCGGAGCGTCGCGAGCGGATCGGCGCCCGAGCTCAGCAGCCTGACCTTGACGGCATAGTCGGCGAGGCACTCGGCCGCCATCGCCCCGGACGGGTCCAGCCGGGCGAAGGCCGCGCTGATCCGGGCGCTGACCGCGTCGGGATCGGGCAGCCGGGCGGCCTGGTCGAGGCCGCCGGCGGTGATCCGCTCGCGCACGTGCGCCCAGGTGGCGGCGGCGGTGATGCTGGCCACTCCCACCTGCTCGCCGTGCAGGCTCGCCGGGGTCGAGGTCCCGCTGGTGGCGGTGGCCGCCATCTCGAGCAGGTGGCTGACCGCGTGCTCCATCCCGGACGCGGGCGCCGTCGAGCCCATGACCCCCATCCCGATCCCGCTCACGGTCAGCAGCCCGGTGAGATCGGCTAGCTGACCGCCGTCTGAGGTCAGGCCGCCGCCGAGACCGAGCATGTGCTCGCCATGCGGCCGCACCAGACCGGCCACCTCGCTGCGGTACGGCGGCCCGTCGGCCGCCAGCAGTGCCGCCAGGTACCAGTCGGCGGTGGCGGTGAACATCGCCGCCATGTCGCCGAGGCCGGCCAGGTTGAGCCGGGCCGGGGCGTCGATCAGCACGTCGGTATCGGCGATCAGCACATCCGGCCAGCGGGTCGGGGTGGTCCGCTTGACGCCGGCCTTGAGCAGCACGGAGAACGGGTCGGCATAGCCGTTGACGCTGGTGGCCGTCTGCACCGCGACCAGCGGCGATCCGGCGGCGGCCGCTGCCTTGCCGATGTCGGTAATCGTCCCCGAGCCGACGGTGACGACGCAGCGCGCGCCCGCGGCGGCCCGCATCGCGGCCGCGACCGTCTGCTCATCGGCGTGCACCGATCCGTCGGCTGGCCCGAGCACCACCCACTTGAGCGTGAAACGGTCCGCCACCCGCTGCCCGACCACCTCGGCCAGCGCCGCGCCCCGCACCGTCATCGGCGTCGCCGCGGCCAGGACGACCACCTCACCCGGTCCGTCGCCGAGGTCGGCCAGCACGTCACCCAGCCGGTCGAGCGCGCCGGGCCCGACGATCACCGCTGCCAGGCCAAGCGGCTCGAGGCCGCCGCCGTCCGCCCCGGCCAGCGCGGCGCGCAGTGCCGCGAGGTCGAGCGGTGCCAGCGTCCCGCTCACGCTAGTGCGCCTTCCGCGCCGTCATAGAGCGCGCGGTACTGCGCGTACCGCTCGGCGTAGACCTCGCGGGTGCGCGGATCGGGCCGGCAGGCGCGGGGCGCCAGGCGGACGGTCCTCGCCACGGCGTCGGCCGGGTCGGCGAAGGTGCCGGCCGCCAGGCCGGCCAGGATCGCGGCTCCGGCGGCCGTCGGCTCGGCGCCGAGGACGGGCTGGACCGTGCGGCCGGTGACGTCGGCCTTGATCTGCAGCCACAGGTCGCTGCGGGCACCGCCGCCGACCACCCTGATCTCCTCCCCGGACAGGCCGAGCGCGTCCATCCGGGCCAGCACGTCACGCAGCGCGAACGTGCAGCCCTCGATAACGGCCCTGGCAAGCTCGCCGTGGCCGTGGTTCATCGACAGCCCGGCGAAGACGCCGCGCATCCTGTCATTCCATCGCGGCACCGTCGCGCCGGACAAGGCGGGCAGGAACAGCACGCCGTCTGATCCCGGCGGAGCCAGCGCGGCCTGCGCGAACATCGTGGCCTGATCGGTGCCGAGTATGTTCTCGCCCCACCAGAGCGTGCAGCCGCCGGAGACGAATCCCGGGTTCTCCACCAGCAGCAGCCCGGTGACCGCGTGCGCGTGGGTCTCCACCACCCGCTCGTCGTCGAACACCGGGCCTGGGGCGGTGACCGCGACCGGCTCGGCGGTGCCCGTCACGTCGGCCACCAGGCCAGGGACGATCGCGCCCGCTCCCAGGCAGGCGCCGTGCTCGTCGCCGGTGCCGACCACGACCGAGCACCGCCGGCCGAGCCCGAGCGCGGCCGCGGCCTGCTCGGTCAGCGTCCCGGCGACCTCGGCGGCAGGCCTGATGGGGGCGAGCAGGCTGGGGTCGACGCCGGCCGCGTCCAGCATGGCGTCGTCCCAGCCGCCCGACCTGACGTCGTAGAGCAGCGTCGACGAGGCGTTGGCATGGTCCTGAGCCACCGTCCCGGTCAGCCAGCCGAGCAGGTAACCGCCAGCGGGCGGGAACGACGCGGCCGCGGCGTAGGTCTGCGGCTCGTGCTCGCGCAGCCACATCAGTTTCGGCGCGATGTGCGAAGAGTCGGCGTTGAGCCCCGTCGTGGCGAAGATGACGTCGGCGCCCAGCATGCAAGCCAGCGCGGCCGCCTGGTCTGCCGCCCGCCGGTCCAGCCAGATGATCGCCGGCCGCAGCGGCCGCAGCGCATGATCGACCGGCACCACGCCGTCCACCTGCGAGGCCAGGCCCAGATGGCTCACCTCGGCGGGATCGATGCCCGACGCCGTGATCAGCTGCCGGACCGTCGCGGCGAGGCCGTCGCGCCACTGGGCCGGATCCTGCTCGGCCCAGCCGCTGGCCGGATGGCTCATCGCGGCGGGCCGCGCGGCTGCGGCGACCTCGCGGCCGTCCGGATCGAGCAGCAGGGCCTTGACGCTCTGCGAGCCGATATCCGCGCCGATCAGATACCCCAACTCCGTTCCCCCGCTCGCTCACGCCCCACGACATCGATGTGCCACCAGTGTTCGCCGGGCAACACCAGTGTCACAGCGATGCCGGGCTGGGGCGGGCACGCTCAGGTGCCCGCCCCGCTCGATCGCCTGGTGCCTACAGCCCTTCGTTGATGAGGCGGCCGGCGGATTCGTACTTCTCGCGGTTGCGGTACTTGAGGTAGAACGCGAAGACGATGCCTCCGCCCACCACGAGCGCGTCGATCGGCCCGAGCCAGTTCGCGTAGCTGTACCCGGCCCCGAGGAAGCTCAGGTTGCCGAACAGCAGGTACACGACGTAGGCCTGGGTGACGAACGCGATGGCGGGTGCGATCCTCGTCTTCCACCAGTGCGCCTCCCGCTGCGGGTGGCGCTCGAAGTAGATGAAGATGCTGAGCGAGACCAGCGACTGCACGGCCAGGATGATGATCACGCCCATCACCGCCATCAGGCCGTATAGCTGCACGTAGGCCTGGCTGGTCGGGTCGTTGGACCCGGTGAACACCGCGAACCCGATCACGATCAGCGCGGCCACCACGGTCTGCGCCATGGAGGCGATGTGCGGGCTCTTGTAGCGGTGGTGCGTCCGGCCCAGCGCCCGCGGGAGCAGGCCCTCGCGGCCGAGTGAGTAGGCGTACCTGGCCGTGGTGTTGTGGAACGCCATGCCGCAGGCGAACGAGCCCGTGATGATCAGGTAGCTGAGGATGGAGCCGACCCAGTGACCCGCGATGACGTTGGCCGGGTTGAGGTAGTAGTTAGCCGGGTTGGTCTGAGCCATGTGGGCCGCCGCGTTCGCGGTCGAGTAGCCGGCGAAGGGCGCCCAGGACGTCAGGATGTAGAAGATGCCGAGCCCGATCACGGAGATGTACAGCGCCCGCGGCACGTTCTTCTTCGGGTCCTTGGACTCCTCGCCGTAGTTCGGGGCCATCTCGAAGCCGACCCAGGACCAGAAGGCGAAGAACAGCCCGATCCCGATCGCGCCGGCGGCGATCTTGGTGTCCCCCGAGCCGCTGGCCGCCAGGCTCTTGAACGCGTTGGCCGGGTTGATAGCTGCCGCCGGGATGTGGCCGTGGAAGAACATGGCGCCGTCGAAGATCAGCAGCATGACCACCTCGGAGATCAGGCCGACGGCCAGGACCGCGGTGGACAGCCGCACGTCGAAGTAGGTGAGCACGGAGATCAGCAGCACCATGAACAGCGCTAGCCAGGGCCAGCCGATGTTGACGCCGAAGGCGGCCAGCTTGAGGTTGAGGAAGTAGGCGAAGCCGCCAGCCAGCGACGCCTCGAAGACCGAGTAGGCCAGGACGGAGCCGTACCCGGCGCCGATGCCGACTTCACGGCCCAGCCCGTGGCTGATGTAGGAGTAAAAGCCGCCCGCCGTGGTCTTCTCGCGGGCCATCGCGACGTAGCCGACCGAGAAGATCACCAGCACAACGGTCGCGACCAGGAACGCCGCGGGGGCGCCGATTCCCTGGCCGTAACCGACCACGATCGGCGTGTTGAAGAGCATCGCCGAGATCGGCGCGGAGCCGGTCACGGTCAGGAAGAGCACGCCGTACAGGCCGACGGCATGCTTCTTAAGCTTATGGAGGTCGTCGCGCTCAGAAACGTCGAGGCTACCGAACACGCCTGCGGTATGGATGACCTCGTCACCGGCGGACTCGCCGCCGGTGCCCGGCGGCGCTTGGGTATCGGACATGCAGCCAGCCTCCCAATCAGGGTTTGACCTCGTGGCTTCTGCGCGGTGGCAGGCACGAGGTACCGTCGCCGGGCCGTTGCTGGCCCGGGGAGCGGCGGAATGAAATGACGGTGGAGACGCGCGGGAGCGGCGAACCGGACTGGCTCGGCCCGATCTCGATGGGCGATGCTTCTGGTCGGACCATGACGACCGCCGTTTCCCCTCCTAGACACACCAAAAAGTGGCATGTCCCGGTTGGGCGATGGTGGGAGCGACCGCGGGCCGCGCTACCGAGCGGCATCATCGGCGCTTGCTTCGCTTCGCCGGAACCCGACCGTAACATGGTCAAATCGAGCGTGACAATAGG
>DATKQH010000276.1:0-2589 GCA_035532775.1 Streptosporangiaceae bacterium | reverse complement strand
CCGACGCCTGGCACAGCGGCCAGGAAGTAGGTGGTGGTGGTCGTCTCCATGGGGATCCCCGCCACGGTCGCCGGAGCCGTCGAGAAGGCCACCGCAAACGTGCTGGTCGACAGTGGCTTGCCCGCATAGGCGAGGGACTTGGCGATCGAGAAAGCCTGGGAGGTGGTGTAGTGGAAAGGCGGCCCTCCGCAGCAGAAATTGTTGGCCGACAGCAACAGCGACGATCGGTCCTGCCCGAGGTAGGGGTAATCCAGCAGTGTCCCGGCCGGGAAGGCCGCCCCGGAGAACGTCAGGTGATACCGCCACCATGATCCGCACGGAGAAGACGTCTTGCTGGCCAGGAGGTACAGTGCCGGCTTCGAGCCGGAGGTTGGCACGACCGTGACGACCATGCTGAAACGGTTGTTCACGTTGTCGAAGATGACGTGCGGATCCGATAGCGCACGGGACGTGCCCAGGAAGGTGTTGAGCCCTACGCCGCACTTGGCCGTCCCCGTCTTGGAGTAGACCTCCAGCCTGAGGTTAACGGCCTCGACGATCTGGGAATTGCCGACCGTGGCACCAGCGTCTGGTGGCTGGCAGCCGCCACAGTCGGATCCAGCTTGAGTGACGCCCTTGAAGTTCGCGTTCACCTTGGTCGGCGGGGCCATCTTCAGGTGCCGCGATGCCGGAGGGGCGCGGCGTGTCCCGGTATTAGGACCACCAGCCCTCCATGGCACGGCTCGGGGAACCGGCTTTTGGCCGGCCGGCGCTCGAGCCGGTAGATCGGCGCCGGCCTTCCGGCCATCGCGGCCGAGGGGCCCTCCGCTCCACGAATGGGCTGGTATCTGCGGCCCGGCGGCGAGTGTCCGCAGGTTAACCGACGTGGCGGTCGCCCTGCCGCCTCCTCGCGCGATGGTCTTGGCGTGTGCGAGCGGGGAAGAGGTAGCCGCTGCGGCGGATCCGGCGAAACCAGACAGCACCAGAAATACACCCGCAAGGAACGCGGTTGTCCGTTTTCCATCCATTCCCATTACTTCCCCCCACAGGTTTTTACATTGGCGCTCAGCCTCTCATAACCCCCCGAAGTCGTCAATACATGAATTAGGTTCATAGGGGAGACTAAGAGTCACGGAAGTTACGCGACGTTTGTCATAATTGCTTATACATTTTCCTGAACCCGGACCGCGAAATCACCCCGAAGCGGGTCGGTTCGCCTGTCCGGGAGGCCAGGGCAATCTGGCAGCAGCCGCGACTAATACGCGCTTTTACTCGTCTCTGCCTGCCTGTTGCCAACTGGTGCATTCCGCCCATTAATAAACGTCGTGATTTCGCGCGAAAAGGGCGGGCGTGATCCGTGTGAATCAGAAAAACGCGGCGAGCCGGATATCTACCCTTCGCCGGGGTGAGGTGTCCATTCACGGGTGTCGGCGGTGATGGGATCTGCCTGGTGACGGTGCGGTTCCTGGTGTGGCTCCGGGTGCGCGGGGCGCGGTTCAGCAGGTGGCCGGACCGATGGTGACGGTGACGGTCGCTGCTCGCGCGGATGGCGAGGAGACCTCGAAGGTGACGCAGGCCGGCCCGGTGACGATGACGCCGCCAGTGAAGCCGGTGAAGCGCGGCCCGCACACGGGCAGCCGTACCTTGCTCCGCGAAGCCGCCAGCAGGGCCTGGCCTGAGCGGGCACTGAACAGCGCGCCGATGCGCGACGGCGAGCCGTACACGAGCCTGGCGCTGGCGGGACGGGTGATGGAGACCGTGGCGAAGGGTGCCGCGGACGCGGAAACGGCGAGGAATGCCTTGTAGATGAAGTGGCGCTTGCCGCCGCTGGCTGTGCCGATCGGATTCAGGCCGGCGGGATCGTCTGATCCGGGGAGGACCAGGCCTTCGACTCCGCCGGTCACTGTCTGATGGTCTTGTCCCTGCTGGCCGGCCGAGTCGGAACAGCTCAGCGAGAGCAGCGAGGCCGCTACCGGGCTAGGTGCGGGATGCTCGGGGCGGGCCGGCGGGCTGGAGCATGCTGTGAGGCCAGCACCGATGAGTGCCGTGGTCAGGAAGGTCATGGCTCGCCTCACAAGCCCAGGGTAACCGGGGCCGCTGGCCCGGGTAACCGCAGATAACCGGACGTCCCGCCGCGCGGCCGGGGTCCGGCGGACTGCGCATCTGGCTGCCGTCCGCGCAGGCCATCCTGCCAGCTTCAGGCCTGTCAGCGGTCCTCACGGCCGCCCGCACGGAGTCGGCGCAACACGCCGTGATGCCTGATGGTTGAACCGCTAGCTGAGGTTGAGCATGATCGGGGCTTGTGCCCGGTGAGCCTGATCTGCCCGGAGCGGCCGGGGAGCAGCATGAGCTGCTGGCCAGGCTGCGGGCCGTGGTCGAGGCGAGGGACGCCGAGAACGCGATGCTGCGGGCGGAGCTGGCGGCGGCGCTGGAACGGCAGCGGCGGCTGGAGCTGCGCGTCGCGGAGCTGGAACGCCGACTCTTTATTTACGCTATCATTCGCGTCGGCCGCAAGCCCGGAAAGGCAATCAGGGTCGCGAAGCATCCGATCCGGATCGCGATCACGCCCAAGGCAAGATCGCCTACTTCGTCAGCGAGCGCACCGACCCT